>DASTSM010000181.1:0-9129 GCA_035760685.1 Gammaproteobacteria bacterium
CGCAAAACGTCGACGGATTGCACGCGCGCGCGGGGTCCAGGCGCGTGATCGAGTTGCACGGCCGTCTCGACGAGGTCGGCTGCCTCGACTGCGGATACGCCGTGCCGCGCGCGGAGTTTCAGCGCCGGCTCGACGACGAGAATCCGGGGTGGCTCGACGGCGGCGCGGCGAGCGCAGTGCGTCCCGACGGCGATGCGCTCGTCGGCGCCCGCGACTACTCGAGCTTCGTCGTCCCCGCGTGCTCCGAGTGCGGCGGGACGATGAAGCCCGCCGTGATTTTCTTCGGCGAGTCGGTCCCGCGGGCGCGGGTTTCTCTCGCGATGCAGCGCGTCGCGGAAGCCGACGCCCTGCTCGTCGTCGGATCGTCGCTCATGGTGTTCTCGGGGTTCCGATTCGTGCGAGAGGCCGCGCGTCTGAAGACGCCGATCGCCGCCGTGAATCTCGGGCGCACGCGCGCGGACGATCTGTTTGCGGTGAAGGTCTCGGCGCCGTGCGGCGCGGCGCTCGAACGGCTCGTCGACGCGCTCGGCGCTTAGGCTCGCTACTTCTGCGGACCGCGGGTCAGGGCCGACCGCCGCGCCTCGATGAGCGATTGGCGCATATCGATCGCGATCGTGCGATCCGGCTCGATGTTATCCGATTTGAAACGGGGCAGATCGACGCCCGTGCTGCGCACGTCGGTGATTGTGCCTGCGCCGAGTGCAGGCAGCTCGGCGCTCGTCGCGGTCGCGTCTCCGCCCTTCAGCGTTCGATATTTCCGCTTCCATGCATCGGCCGTGCGCTTGAGATCGGCGATCGTCTCCGCGTGGCGGTTGATCGACTCCTCGAGCGACTGGATGACTTGGCGCTTCTCCTCGAGCCGGCTCTCGAGCGTCTGCACGCGCTCGGCGTCGGTCTGGAGGCTCCTGATGAGCTTCTTGCGTGCCTCGAGCTCCGCCCGCAGCGACTCGAGCTCGGCCGACGCGTCGGCGCCTTGAGCCTCCTCGCGCAACGACTCGACGGTCGCGCGCAGCCGCTCCATCTCGGCCTTGAGGCCGTCGTTCTCGCGCCGAAGCTCGGCGACCTCGCGGTCCCTGAGCCGTAGATCGGTCTTGAGGCGATCGACCTGGTCCGTATCCCGGCGCAGCGCGCGGATGAGCTCCTGCTTGCTGTCGCGCTCGGACTCGAAGCGCTCGATCTCGAGCTCCTTGGCCTGAAGCTCGCGCCGGAGCTCGCCCGCTTCGGCCGCGTCGCCCCTGAGGGTCTCGATGAGCGCGCCTTGCGCGCGAACCTGCTTCTCGAGCGACTCCATCTCGACGTCTCGGTCCGCGGCGCGTGCGTCGAAGCTCTCGGCCGCATGCCTGCGCTGCTCGAGCTCGTCGAGCACGGCGGAGATTTCGGCGCCGCAGTCGTTCAAAAGACCGGTCAGGCGCTCGCGAAGCGAGTCGATGCTTTTAGCTGCTTCAGCCATGCGGGCTCGACATAAGAGACTTGCTCGAAGCCGCTAAGCTGCCCGAATTTTCCCGTCGCTGCCTTGACTTGCGTCACAGCCGACGCGGACGGCGGTCGTTCTTCGGGACCGCGCCGCCGAGCGGGAGGGCACACTCGGGCGCCGTGGGACGATCGGAGGCGGCCGGCCTCGCCCGGCGAGGTTGGCGGCTACAGCCCGCCGCCGCCTTCGCGGCCGGCGACGAGGCCCCGCTTCAGCGATATCGGCGCTGCAGCGCCTCGAGGTTCTCTTTGCCGGGGCAAAGCGCCTCGTAGGGCAGCTCGTTGAGCGGCGTCTTCGTCGTGCCGTTCAGCGCGTGCATGTCGCCTTGGCCCTCGTCGACGTAGAGAAGGCCGGTCACGACCTCGCCGGCGCGCTGACGGGCGCGCAGGTATTCGATCGCGGCCCCGCGGTTCCGGAAGTCGTAGCGCTCGTCGACCTTGCGGAGCAAGATGCGGCTCCCGTCGTGAAGCTCGACGGGCAGAACGCCGCCTTCCTGGTAAGCCGCCCTGATCTCGTCGCGAGGCGGAATGAAATCCGCGTGGATCACGGTGTGGGCATATTCGCGCGTGTACGCGTAGCTCTTCGTCGATGCCTCGTGATCGTTGAAGGTCACGCAAGGCGAGATCACGTCGATGAGGGCGAAGCCCTCGTGGTGGAGGCCCGCC
This sequence comes from Gammaproteobacteria bacterium, assembly GCA_035760685.1. Classification (GTDB taxonomy): domain Bacteria; phylum Pseudomonadota; class Gammaproteobacteria; order Steroidobacterales; family Rariloculaceae; genus ZC4RG20. Next base: position 2,137 of record DASTSM010000181.1, read on the forward strand.
TTGATGAGCGGCACGAGCTGCGACTTGTCGCCCGAGAACCCGCGGGCGACGAACGTGCCGCCGAGCGCCATGGCCATCTGCACGGGATCGATGGGCGGCTGGCGATTCTCCTCGCCGCGCTTCGCCTTCGAGCCGACGTCGGCCGAGGCCGAGAATTGCCCCTTCGTGAGCCCGTAGACGCCGTTGTTCTCGATGATGTAGAGCATGTCGAGGTTGCGGCGGATCGCGTGGGCGAATTGGCCGAGGCCGATCGAGAGAGAATCGCCGTCGCCGGACACGCCGATGACGTGCAGCTCGCGGTTCGCGGCCGCGGTGCCCGTCGCGATCGAAGGCATGCGTCCGTGCACGGCGTTGAAGCCGTGCGAGGCGCCGAGGAAATATGCGGGCGTCTTCGACGAGCAGCCGATGCCGCTGACCTTCGCGGCGCGGTGCGGAGGGACGTCGAGCTCGAAGAACGCCTGCACGATCGCGGCCGTGATCGAATCGTGCCCGCAGCCCGCGCACAGCGTCGACATGCTGCCTTCGTAGTCCCGGATCGTGAGCCCGAGCGCGTTGCGCTTGAGCCCCGCGTGGACGATTTTCGGTTTCGCGATCGACGTCATGCCGCTTCCCCTTGGGCCTCGGTCCGCTCGATCGCCTCGACGATCGCGCGGCAATCCATCGGCAGCCCGCCGTAACTCAGGATCGAGTGCATTCGCTCTTTCGGGTAGCTCGTCTCGAGCGCGAGGAGACTCTTGAGCTGCGCGTCGCGATTCTGATCGACCACGAACACGCGCGCGTGCCGCTCGAGAAACCGTGTGACCTTCTTGCCGAACGGGAAGGCTCGCACGCGGCAGTAGTCGAGATAAATGCCCTTCTCGGCGAGCCGGTCGAGCGCCTCGAGCACGGCCGGATCGGAGCTGCCGGCCGCGATGATTCCGACTTCGCCGGCCTTCTTGTGGCGCCGGATCACGGGCTCCGGGACGAGCGTCGCCGCCGTCTCCCACTTCCTGCGCAGACGATCGACGACGTCGGTGTAAGCGGCCGAGTCCTCGGTATAGCGCCCGAACTTGTCGTGCCCCGAGCCGCGCACGAAGTAGGAGCCGCGAGGATGGACGCCCGGAAGCGTGCGGTAAGGGATGCCGTCTCCATCGACGTCGAGGAAGCGATAGAAGCTCTTGGCTTCGGCGAGCTCCTGCGCGCTCAAGACCTTGCCTCGGTCCGGCCGATAGGCGGGATCCCATTCGAGCTCCTCGCACATCCAATCGTTCATGCCGATGTCGAGGTCGGACAGCATGATGACGGGCGTCTGGAGCCGGTCGGCGAGATCGAATGCCCGGACCGCGAGCTCGAAGCACTCGCGCGGGTTGCCCGGGAAGAGCAGCACCTGGCGCGTGTCGCCGTGCGAGGCATACGCCGCGGCGAGGATGTCCGCCTGCTGCGTGCGGGTCGGCATGCCCGTCGAGGGCCCGACGCGCTGCACGTCGACGACGACGGCCGGCAGCTCGGCGAAATACGCGAAGCCGAGAAACTCGCCCATGAGCGAGAGGCCGGGGCCGCTCGTGGGCGTGAACGCCCGCGCGCCGTTCCAGGTCGCGCCGAGCACGATGCCGATGGCCGCAAGCTCGTCCTCGGCCTGGACGATGAAGAAGCGCCGCTCCCCCGTCTCGGGGTCCTTGCGGAAGCGCTCGCAAAACGCCTTGAACCCGTCCATGACGGAGGTCGACGGCGTGATCGGATACCAAGCGCCGACCGTCGCGCCCGCGTAGACGCAGCCGAGCGCCGCGGCCGTGTTGCCGTCGATCATGATGTGGCCGGCCGTCTTGTTGAGCCGCTTGACGCGCGTCGGCAGCGGGCACTCGAAATGCTCGAGCGCGTACTTGTAGCCGAGATCGACGGCCTCCATGTTCGCGCCGACGACGGCGGGCTTGCGCGCGAACGTCTCCTCGATGAGGCTTCGCACGACGTCGAGCTCGAGATCGAGCAGCGCGGCCAGCGCCCCGACGTAAGCCATGTTCTTCATGAGCACGCGCGTGCGGGCGTCGCGGAAGTGCTCGTTGCACATGCGCGCGAACGGAATGCCGACGATGCGCACGTCCGGGCGGGCCAGCTGCCTATCGCGGGGCCAGCTCGAGTCGTAAAGCAGCGTGCCGCCCGGCGCCACCTCGGCCAAGTCCTGGCCGTAGGTCGCCGAGTTCATCGCGACCATGACGTCGACGCTGCCCGAGCGAGCGAGGTAGCCGTCCTTGCTCACGCGGATCTCGTACCACGTCGGCAGACCCTGGATGTTCGAAGGAAAGAAGTTCTTGCCCGTGACCGGGATCCCCATGCGGAACACGGTCTTCATGAGCAAGGAGTTCGCGCTGGCCGATCCGGTGCCGTTGACGTTGGCCAGCTTGATGACGAAGTCGTTTACCCGGCTCTTCTCGCTATTTGACACGCCGCCTCGCTCTCCAAGCTCTCATCCGCTGCGTAAGGGATCACGACGCTCGACTTCTGCATGTCCCATGCGCCCGTCGGACAGCGCTCCGCGCACAGCCCGCAATGCACGCACAGGTTCTCGTCCTTGATCATGACGCGTCCCGTCTGGCGCAGCGGCTCGGAGACGTACAGAGGCTGGTCCGGATCCAGGCGCGGGGACTTGAGCTCCCCCTCGATCTCGGCCTGCTCTGCGTTCGGCGTAATGGTCAGGCAATCGACTGGACAGATATCGATGCAGGCATCGCACTCGATGCAGAGGCCCGCCGTGAATACCGTTTGAATGTCGCAGTTCAAGCAGCGCTCGACCTCGGTCGCGACCTGCTCCGCGGTGAAGCCGAGCTCGACCTCGATGTTGAGCTTCTTGAACCGCTTCTTGAGATCGACGTGCGGCATGATGCGCCGCGCCGAAGCGTCGAAACCGTTGCTGTAGCTCCACTCGTGGATGCCCATCTTCGTGCTCGCGAGGTTCACGCCGCGCGGAAGACGGTCGGTCAGTGAAGCGCCAAGACAGTGACGATGGATCGAGATCGCCGCCTGGTGACCGTGCTCGACGGCCCAGATGATGTTCTTCGGGCCGAAGGCCGCGTCGCCGCCGAAAAACACGCCGGCCCGCGTCGATTGGAACGTGACCGGATCGACGACCGGCACGTCCCATTTGTCGAATTCGATGCCGAGGTCGCGCTCGATCCAGGGGAACGCGTTCTCCTGGCCGATGGCGAGCACGACGTCGTCGCACGGCAAGAACACTTCCTCGAGGACGCGAGTCTCCGTGATGCGCCCGCGCGCGTCGAGGTCGTACTCGAGCCGGTCGAACTTCATGCCGACGAGCTTTCCGCCTTCGACCACGAATTCCTTCGGAGAGTGATTGACGACGATCTCGACGCGCTCCTCCTCGGCGTCCTCGAGCTCCCATTCGGAAGCTTTGAAGAATTGCCGCGGCTTGCGCGCCATGACCTTCACGTCCTTGGCGCCGAGACGCAGCGAGCTGCGGCAGCAATCCATCGCGGTATTGCCGACGCCGATGATGAGCACGCGCTCGCCGATGCTGTCGACGTGCCCGAACGCGATCGACTCGAGCCAGTCGATACCGATGTGAATGCGCTCCGCGCCTTCTTTGCGTCCCGGAATGTCGAGATTCTTGCCCTTCGGCGCGCCGCTGCCCACGAACACCGCGTCGAATCCGTCGTCGAACAGCTTGCGGAGGCTCTCGACTCGGGTCGAGAGACGCAGGTCGACGCCGAGGTCCGTGATGTAGCCGATCTCCTCGTCGAGAACCTCGGCCGGGAGGCGGAAGGCGGGGATGTTCGTCCGCATGAGGCCGCCCGGCTTGTCGAGCGCCTCGAACATCACGCATTCGTAGCCGAGCGGCAGCAAATCGTTCGCGACCGTCAGCGACGCGCAGCCGGCGCCGATCAGCGCGACGCGCTTGCCGTTCTTTTGCTCGGCGGCGCGCGGCAGGCGATCGCGGACGTCGCCCCGATTGTCCGCGGCGACACGCTTCAACCGGCAGATGGCAACGGGTTTCTCTTCGACTCTGCCTCGCCGGCAAGCGGGCTCGCAAGGCCGATCGCAGACGCGTCCCAAGATGCCCGGGAAGACGTTCGTCTTGCGGTTCAGCAGGTACGCGTCCGCGAACCTGCCCTGCGCGATCAGTCGGATGTATTGCGGAACGTCCGTGTGAGCGGGACAGGCCCACTGGCAATCGACGACGCGATGAAAGAACTCCGTTTCTTCGGTCTTCGTCGGCTGCATGGACTAAATCCGCCGGATCGACGATGTGAACCAGCCGACTCGCGCCCGACGTTCGAGATCCTGCGACATCGAACTTTTCGGCAACCGTCGGTCCACTAAGTTCTGGGAAGGAGCACGATGCACGTCACGAGGAACGGGCCGCGCGAGCGCGCGCCGCGGTAATCCGCGACGAAGGACGCTTGGCCGTGCCTGCGATGCCGATGCTCATGGATTTCCTCGAGAGTGGCGCGCCATTATAGACCTGCGCGGCCCTCCCACAAGCGGCTGACGGGATTGACGGCGGCACAACAGGAACCCGCGCGGGAGCCGGCGAGTCTACAAAACCACCCATGGGACGGGGTAGATCGATTTCGCTACTATGATATTGATGAGCAAGACGCGCAGACGCCGGCTGGAACGTCGATCGCTCGCAGAGATGCGGCTGGCCGCCGTCGGCTTGCTCGCGCTCTTCGCTTCCGGGCTCGCCGCCGCCCAGGCGGGGGGAACGGACGAGGGTGCCGAAGCGCCGCCGGCGCACGCAGGCGCGGGGGAAGCGCCGGCGTCGCAAGCCGCGGCGGCGGATGCCGCGGCCGAGATAGAAGCGCAAGGCGAGGAGGGTCCGAACGGTTCGGCCTCGAACGGAACGGCCGGTGCGGCCTCGGGCGCCCGATCGGCAGCGGATCAGCCCGAGGGCCAAGCGTCCGATCGAGCCGCGGACCCAGCCGCCGACCCAACCTCCGCCTCCGATCAAGCCGCCGACCAAGCCTCCGATCAAGCCTCGAACGAGCCTGCCGAGCAGCCGATCACGAGCCGGCTCGAGGCGCTCATCGAGCTCGGCCGGCTCATGGACGACAAGAAGTTTGACAAGGCCGTGCCCGTCGGCGAGCAGGTCGTCCGTCTGACGGAGAAGGAGTTCGGACAGACGCTCGAGACCGCCGAAGCGTACATCGCGCTCGCGCAAGCCGAGCGAGAAGCACGCCGGCACGAGCAGTCCGAGCAGGACTATCTGCACGGCATCGACCTGATTCGCCGCCTCGACGGAAACTTTTCGGAGCGCGCGATCGATCCTCTCGTCGGGCTCGGCGACAACTACAAACAGGCCGGCCAGTACCTGAACGCCGTGACGACCTACAACGAAGCGCGAACGATCAGCCGCCGGGTCTACGGCCTGCTCAGCGAGCGGCAGATACCGATCCTCGACAAGCTCGCCGATTCCTTCTGGAACCTCGACCAGTACGCGGACGCCGACAAGCAAGAGCTCGACATACTGCGGCTATCCGAGCGCAATTACCCGGCGGGCTCGCCGGAGTATCTCGACGGCATCTATCGATACGCCGGCTGGCTCCGCAAGACCGCGCGCTACAACGAGGAGCGCGAGCAATACGACCGAGCCATCCGCCTGATTCGGGACGAGCACGGCAAAGAGAGTCCGCTGCTCGTCCGGCCGCTTCGCGAGACGGCGAACAGCTTCCGCATGCAGCGCATTCCGGACGAGCGCGGCGTCGGTGCCCTGAAGACCGCTCTCGAGATTCTCGACATGCAAACGAGCCCGGACGCCTTGAGCAGAGCCGAGGTCCTGCGCGACCTGGGAGACTGGGAGGTCGCGTTCGCCGAATCCGGGAGGGCCGATACGGACGCCTACATTCAGGCGTGGCGGGCTCTCGGCGCGACGCAGAACGCCGACGCGCTGCGCAAGGACTGGTTCGGAGACCTCGAGAACGTGCTCGGCGAGCCGATCAGCCAGCGGGGCTTGAGCGACGATCCGAAGGCGCAGCAAGGCTACGTCATCGTCCAGTTCGACGTCGACCAGTTCGGTCAGACGCATAACGTGGAGATCGTGAAATCCGATCCGCCGGGCTTCAAGGACGACGCGGTCGCTCGCGCGGTCCGCCGCTGGCGTTTTCGCCCCTTCATGGTGGACGGAGCGATCGTGCCCAAGGATCAGGTGGCCCTGCGCTTCAACTATCGGTACAAACCGGGAGATGAAGACAAAGACGCATGATCGTCTGTGTCCGGTCCTCGCGGCCGTCGTGCTGCTCGCCGCGGCGCCGGCCTTCGCGCAGGAGCGCGGGGCCGACGAGCCGGGTCCCGCCGGCGCGCCCCAGGCGGGGGAATCGGGGCTCACGGGCGAATCGCCGGCGTACCTGCGCAGCGCGCGCAACGCCTTCATCGAAGCGCTGGATTTCCAGGGCGCCCTCGGCCCGGCCCGACAGCTCGTTACGAGGGCCGGCGCGGCCGACGATCCGGAGCTCCCGCGCGACGTCGCGATGCTCGCGCGGGTCGAGGCCGAGCTCGAGGACTTCGACTCGGCCGAGCGCGACTACCTCAAAGCGATCGATCTCATACAGAAGGCCGACGGCGAGTTCTCGATCTCGCTCGTCGACGCGTACCGCGGGCTCGGGCGAAGCTACATCAAGAGTCGGCAATTCCCGGAAGCGGTGACCGCGCTCGATGAGGCCCGGCACATCAGCCAGCGCAATCTCGGCCTCTTCAACGTGACGCAAACGCCGCTCATCGACGACCTCACAACGGCGTACCTCGGTCTCGGCGACACCATCACGGCGCAGCGGCTCCAACAGGAGCGGCTCGAGAACGCCGTGCGGCGCTTCGGCGAGGACGATCCGAAGACGATTCCGTACCGCTATCAGCTCGCGAGCTACTACGACGAGTCGCGCCTTCGCACGTCCGCGCGGCAGGAGTACGAGAAGATCCTGGCGGTCGTGGAGCAGCAGAACGAGGGGAACGGAACGGCACTGCTGCGTCCGCTCCGAGAGCTGCTGCGCATCGACCTCTTGATCGGCG
>DASTSM010000182.1:0-5285 GCA_035760685.1 Gammaproteobacteria bacterium
CGACGACGGAGAGCGCGCTCGCGGGGCCGAGACGCTGCGTCGCCGTGCCGAAGCCGGCACGGGCGAAGGGGCGGAAACCGGCGGCGGCGTGCTCGAGCGCGCGCACGACGGTCGTCCCGACCGCGATGACGCGCGCGCGGCTCCGCTTTGCGTGCCGCACCGCCTCCGCCGTCGCGGGCGGCACGAAGTAGGGCTCGTCGAGCGGCAACCGGCGGTCGAGCTCGGGATCGCCGGTCGACGAGAGCCCGGCCGCGTGCGTGAGCGTCGCGAGCCGAGCGCCGCGGGCGCGGATCTCTTCCAGCACCTTCCAGCTCAGCACGAAGCCCGCCGACGGCGGCTCGAATGCGACGGGCAGCGCGGCGTTGCTCGTCCAGACATCCCAGAGCGCGAGCGGCTCCGGCAAATGCGAGTATTGAATCGGCCGGCCGTGGCGCGCGAGACCCTCCCAGATCCGGTCGGGCGTGCCCGCGAAGCGCAGCCGGACGAAGCGCGGATGGCCGAGCAGGTCTCGAACGACGGCGCGCAGCGGACCGAGATGCAGCAGGTCGCCTCGCGCGAGCGCGGGCGGCGCGGGCCGCCGCTCGGTCGGCACGCGAAAGTCGCCTTCGCCGAATACGATCGCATCGAGCTCGCGGATGTCCGCGACGTCGAGCGAGCGCCGGCCCGCGAGACGCACTTCGATTGAGGTGCCCGTCGGAGCGTGAATGCCGCCGAGGCTCGCCGGCAGCGTCGCCGCGTCGTTCGCGACGACAAGGTCGCCGAAGCACGGCGGTCAGCGACGACCGCCGCAGGTGCCGCATCCTGCCGAACGCGTCGACGTGCAGCAGCCTCGCGTCCGCGGGCCGCTGCACGGCTCTGTCCGCGGCGATCATGTGACGACCTCCGGAGAGCGCCGCGGTTCGGCCGAGGCACTGCGTTCGCCGAGCCTGCGCTCGGCGAGCGTCTTCTCGATCGTTTCCGAGAGGCGCCGCGCGGCCGCCGCGGGCGTCTCGAGCTGCGTGCGGTCGGCGCCGGGCAGCGCGAGCGCGTGCAGCTCCGTGTCGATGTCGCCTGGATCCACCGCGAGCACGCGAACGCCTTCGGCCTCGAGCTCCGCATCCCAGATGCGGCTCATATGCGAGAGCGCCGCCTTGCTGGCGCCGTAGGCGCCCCATCGCGGGTACGGCGTGACGGCCGCGTCGCTCGTGACGTTGACGACGACGCCGCCCGTGCCCGCGCGCGCCGACGCGGCCAGGGCGCCGAGCAGCGCCTTCGTGAGCCGGAACGGTCCGAGCACGTTGGTCGCCAACGCGAGCTCGAAGTCTTCGCATTCGGTGTCGCCGAGCGGGACCAGCGGCACGGGTCCCAAGCTCGATGCGTTGTTGACGAGCACGTCGAGGCCGCCGAGCGCGCCGAGTATCTGCGTCGCGATCGGGTAGATCTCGCTCTGCTTCGAGACGTCGCCGACGATGCCGTGCGGACGCGGATGCGCGCGCACGGTCTTCTCGACTCGCTCTCGGCCGCGCGCGACGAACGCGACGTCGGCGCCGCGCGCAAGCCATTCGCGCACGAGCGCGAGCCCGAGACCCGCCGTGCCGCCCGTGATCGCGACCCGCGGAGCAGGCCGCCGGGAAAGATTCGCAACGTTGGTGGAGTCGTTCATGAGAGGCCTCCTTGTCTTGTCGGGCGGGAACGCCGCCTCCTTACCGGCCGCCAACATAGCGAGCCGAAGGGCCGAGGCGTGAGTAAGATGTCCGATCCGCTGGACAAAGGACGATGCGATGGACAAGCCGGAGCAGAGCGCCGAGAACCTCGCGCGCAACCTCATCAGCCTTCGGCACGTGCGGCGTATGACTCAGCACGCGCTCGCGACGGCGGCCGGTGTGCCGCGCTCGACGATCTCGAATCTCGAATCGGGACAAGGCAATCCGTCGCTCGTCGTGCTCACGAAGGTGGCCGCCGCGCTCGGCTCCCCGCTCGACGAGCTGCTCTCGGCTCCGCGCGCGAAAGTGCGCAAGTGGAAGGCGTCGGAGATGGCGTCGAAGCGGCGCGGGCGCGGCGTCACGACGCGATCGCTCGTGCCCGAGCCCGTGCCGGACGAGATGATCGAGGTCATGGACCTCGAGCCGGGCGCCGCGCTCGGCGGCACGCCGCATCTGCCCGGCACGCGCGAGTTCTTCTCGTGCCTCGACGGGCAGGTCACGATCTTCGTCGCGGGAGAAAGCTACGACGTTCGGGCCGGCGAGGTGCTCGGCTTTCCCGGCAGCTCGCCGCATTCCTACCGCAACCGGGATCAGGCGAAGAAGGCGAGGGGCGTCTCGGTCGTCGTGTTCGCGAAGGTCGGCGTTTGATCGGGCATTGGGGTGCCGATATGCTCCGCGAAGCGCGACTGCGCGGGAGGGGGGGATGAGCCTGGATTCGAACGACGCCGAGGATCAGGAGCGGCGCTTGCCGCTGCCCGACTGCGGCCAGCGCGTCAGCATCGAGAGTCCTCGTCACAAGCAGAAGCTCTGGACGCAGATGATCGGCTTCAAGCCGGGCCACTACGTCATCTTCGAGAAGCCGCACGGCCACGACGGCATCGAAGGCCCGCTGCGCGACGGCGATTCCCTCGTGATCCGCTTTCTCAAGGACGGCACCGTCTTCGGCTTCCGCACGCCGGTGCTCCACACGATGTCGATTCCCTATCAGATGCTGTTCGTCGCGTATCCGGTCGAAGTCCTGCAGCACTCGTTGCGCTCGAGCCCGCGGCTTCAGTGCTATCTGCCGTGCGAGGGCGAGGTCGGCGGCCGAATCTTCTCGCGCGCCTTCATCCGCGATTTCAGCGCGACGGGCTGCCAGCTTCGTATTCCGCTCGACGCCCTCGCAGAGGAAGAAGCGCCGAGCGGCTTCGCGCTCGCAGAGCAGGAAGCGCCGAGCGATGCCGCGCTCGCAGAGCAGGAAGCGTCGAGCGGCGGCGCCGCGCTCGGAGAGCCGGACGCCGCGGGCAGCGCTGCGCCGGTCGCCGGCGAAGCGGCGCCGAGCGCCGTCGACGGCGATTCAGCGCCCCTCGCGGCCGGGAGCCGCGTGACGATCAACCTTCGGCTTCCGGGCGAGCCGGAAGACCGCGTCGCGTCGGGGGAGGTGCTCGAGTGGCAGACGCAGCCGCGGTTCCACGTCGTTCGCGCGAAGTTCGACGAGCCGCAGCAGGACCTCTTCGATCAGCTGAGCCTCTATACGACGCAGCTCGGCTGAAATCCGGGCCGATTAAGCCCGCCGTCCTCCGCAGGCGCGGCACTCGGGCCGGCTCGCGCTAGCGCCGCGGCCGGTCAGCGGCACTCCCAGCTGTCCGCGGAATTCGGATCGCCGCTGCCCTTGTAATGCGCCGCCTGCGGATCCGGGCACAGCGGGCGCGTCATCGTCGTCTTGCCGTCCTCGACGTGGCTCGCGACGACGCGGTCGGGCGCCTTGCCGTGCTCGACCCAATCGACGATGGCCGGCATGAAGTCGAACTGGTCGGGGCCGACGCCGCCGCGGCAGTGCCCCATGCCGGGCACCATGAAGAGGCGTGCGTAGTCCTGCGTTTCCTCGAGCGGATGCTTCGAGCCCTGCGACTGCTCGCGAAACTTCTGCACCCTCTCGTAGTAGTTCACCGTCTCCATGGGCATGACGCCGGGATCGCTCCAGCCGTGATAGATGATGAGCTTGCCGCCGTGCGCCTCGAACTCGCGCAGGTCCGGGTTGACCGCGTTGAGCACGCCCATGAGCTTCGCGTCGATAGTCTTCACGTCCTCGTCGTAGTCGAACTTCTTGAGGTCGAAGTCGAGATTCTCGAAGCCGAGACCCGCGAGCACGGCCGTGTCGAGCGCGAACGGCTTGTCGCCCATGATCATCGACCAGCCGGGATTGTTGGGCTGCGAGCCTTCGCCGCCGGGCTCGAGGCCGGGATAGACCTGCTCGCCCGTGCGCGGATTCGTCGCGCCGGCGTAGATCTTCTTCGCCGTCTCGACCTGCTCGGCGCCGAGGCAGGAATCGGTCTTGCCGGACGCGCACTGGAGCACCGCGGGATCGAACCGGCACGTGCGCGGATCCGTGATGATGCCGTCCTTGACGCCGTCGTTCATGTCGCACGCGGCCACGGCGCCCTTCATGAGCAGCGCGAAGTCGTCGCCGCTCAAATTCGCGTCGGGCGAGCGCATGCGGGCCTGGTAGCTCCAGAGCTGGCCCATGTGCAGGTGCGTGAAGTTGAAGACCGGCGCGCCCGAGATCACGCCGTCGTAGTCGTCGGGGTAGCGCTGCACTTCCATGAAGCCCTGCCGGCCGCCCGTCGAGCAGCCGTTGAAGTACGCGTACTGCTGCGGCTTGCCGTAGTGCTCCTCGATGACGTCCTTGGCCTTCAGCGTCATCTCGTGGATGGCGCGATAGCCGTAGTCCTCTTGGCGGCCCTTGTCGAAGAGCCACGCCATGTCGCTCGCGACGTGGCCCGTGTCGGTCGACGCGGTCGCGTAGCCTTCCCGCACGGCCTGCGCCATGGCCGCATAGCTGATGACGCCGGCGAGACCGCCGCCGCCGACCGACTGCAGCCGGCCGTTCCAGCTCTCCGGCAGCCATACCTCGAACTGCACCTGGGGCGTGATCGTGCCGACGATGCGGCACATCGGTGGCACTTTGAGCGTCGCGTTGGGGCCTCTGCCGCCCGTGTCGAACGTGCCCGAGGTCACGCTCTCGGCCTTCGTGATGACCGCGTCGTCGAGGCGCACGTTGATCATGTCGGCGCAGGGCGTCGCGCCGTAGGCCAAGCCCGAAACCAGGAACGCGAGCGGCAGACTTGCGGCGGCCAACGCCGAGAATCGATCGTTGTTCTTCATGTCACTCCCCGAGCGCCGCTGCGAGGCGGCGGCATCTTAAGAGAATCGTTCCGTCCCCAGCTCAGTATACGGCGGGCGGGGAGACTTGCGGCAAGGCCCGGCCGTGGGCGGAGACTCCGCGGCGAAGGCCGATGCGGGGCGAACGATTCCGCGCCGGCCCGTCCGCCCGTCGGCCGTCGGCCGTCGGCCCGTCGGGCGGAGGGTTGCGCCGCAGGCTTGCCGCGGAGCCGCGGCGAGCGCACGGGGAGGGCTTGCGATGCGCGTGTTGCTGTCGACGATCGGATCGCGGGGGGACGTTCAGCCGCTCGTCGCGCTCGCCTCGGAATTGAAGGCGCTCGGCGAGGAGGTCCGGCTCTGCGTGCCGCCCGACTTTCGGGATTGGATCGAGGGCCTCGGGATGCCCGTCGTGCCGATCGGTCCCGAGGTGCGCTCGACGGGGCGGGCGAATCGGTCCGCATC
>DASTSM010000183.1:0-3820 GCA_035760685.1 Gammaproteobacteria bacterium
ATCGCGACGCGCGAGCCCGCGCTCGAGCGCGTGACGATCATCCCGGTCGGGCGCAAGGCCGCCGAGCAGTTCCGCCGCCGCCGCGCCGCCCAGGTCGGGCGCGCCTTCGCGGGCATCGTGCGGGTCGACTACCAGCACGCGGTCGAGATCGCGGACTTCCTGGCCGGGCGCTTCGTCGCGGGCGAGTGCGACGAGGTGGTGCTCGTGCACAGCGAGTTCGTGACCGTGATGACCCAGCGGCCGCGCGTGTCGCGCCTGCTGCCGATGACGCCCGAGCCGGACGCCGCGCCCGCCGGCGCGCCCGAGAAGCTGCCCTACACGATCGAGTATTTGCGCGGCTACGACGCCGCGATCGTGTCCTTCGAGCCGATCAACGATCGTGTCCTCGAAGCATTGCCGGAGCTCAAGGTGGTTTCCAAGCTCGGCGTCGGCCTCGACAAGATCGACGCCGCGGCGATGCGAAGCCGCGGCGTCCATTTGGGGTGGACCCCGGGCGTCAACAAACGTTCCGTCGCCGAGCTCGCGCTCTGCATGGCGCTCGCGGCCCTGCGCCACGTCGTCGATCTCAACGGCGCGATGCGGCGCGGCGACCGGCCGTTGCAGCGCATGGGCCGCCAGCTCACGGGACGCGTCGTCGGCATCCACGGCTGCGGCGAGATCGGCAAAGAATTCGTGAGATTGCTTCAGCCGTTCGATTGCAGGGTAATCGCCTGCGACATCGTCGACTATTCGGAGTTTTACGAGCATTTCGGCGTCGAGCCCGTAGACTTCGAGGAGCTGCTCGCGCGCTCCGAAGTGCTCTCGATTCACCTGACCGTGACCGAGCGCACCCGCGGGCTCTACGGGGCCGAGACGCTCGACAAGCTGCGCCCTGACTGCGTGCTCATCAATACCGCGCGCGGGCGCATCGTCGACGAGCACGCGCTCAAGGAGCGGCTCCGCGACGGCCGCATCGCGGCGGCCTGCGTCGACGCTTTCGCCGTCGAGCCGCCGGACGACGACGAGCTCCTGAACCTCCCGAACTTCATCGCGACGCCGCACATCGGCGCGGGCTCGGTCGAAGCGAGGTGGCGCATGGGCGTCACCGCCGTCGAAGGCCTCACGGACAATTTCCTGCCCGAGCCCGGGAAGTATCCGTTCGACTACCGTTAGTAGCCGCCGAAGCGAAAATGGGGTCTGACCCCAATTTCAGAAAATTCGGGTCTGACCCCATTTCGTGCTTCGGTCCGATTTTCCCGTCTTCCGGCCGGCGGGCTACCATAGGACGATGAGTCCAAGCACGCGGATCGGCCTCGCCCTCGAAGCGATGGTCTCGATCAAGGCCGAGATTCCCGACGACGCCATGAGCGCCGGGCTGCTCGGGACCGAGCGGTTCGGCCACGGCGCGCGCATTCGCGAGGACGGCCTCGTCGCGACGATCGGCTACGTCATCAACGAGGCCGAGCAAGTGTGGATCGGTGCGCGCGACGGCATCACCGTGCCCGGCGTCGTCGTCGGCTACGACTTCGAGAGCGGCTTCGGGCTCGTGAAGCCGACGCTGCCGCTCCCCGGCCCCGTCATGGAGATGGGCTCCGCGGCCGCGCTGTCAGTCGGCGACGAGGTCACCGTGCTCGCGAGCGGCCGCGAGGATACGGGCCTTGCCGCCCGCGTCGTCGCAAAGCAGGAGTTCGCGGGCCGCTGGGAATATCTGCTCGACGAAGCCGTCTTCACGGCGCCGCCGCACGACAGCTGGTCGGGCGCCGCGCTCGTCGACACGCGCGGCCGACTCTGCGGCCTAGGCTCCCTCGTGATCCAGGAGTTCACGATCGGCGCAGCGTTTCTGACCGTCAACATGTTCGTGCCGATCGAGCTTCTCGCGCCGATCATCGACGAGATCTGCGAGCACGGCCGCCGGCGCACGCCGCCGCGGCCCTGGCTCGGCATGCTCGTGCACGATTTCGATGAGCAGCTGCAGGTCGTCGGCGTCTATCGCAACTGCCCCGCCGATCGCGCCGGGCTCAAGCCCGGGGATCTCGTCATGGCGGTCGGCGGCAAACGCGTGCTAGGGCTTTCGAATCTATTCAGGCAGGTCTGGAAGCTCGGAAGCGCGGGCGTCGAGGTGCCCTTCACGGTGCTTCGGGACTCGGAGCGGCTCGAGATCGTCGTGCGCTCCGCCGATCGAGCGACGTTTCAGCGCAAGGGCACCGTGCAGTGAGCGCAAGACTCGCCGCTCGAACGACTCGCGCCGCTTAAAACGCAAGCGGCGGAGCATCGTGCTCCGCCGCTCAAGACATTCGACATTCGCGGGACGCCCGACTCGGGGCGCCCGGAAAGCGTTTTAACCTTCGTCGTCGTCCTCGGGCGCGCGATAGTTGCGATGGCAACCGCCGCAGGCTTGACCGAGCTGCTGCACGGCGCCCTTCGCGCCTTCGATGCCGCCGCTCTGCGCGGCCATGTTCGTCGCCGCCGCCGCGTCCGCGAACTGCTGGGCCTTCATCTTGAAGTCGTTCCAGTTCTGCCAAATTTCCGGCATCGCGCGGCTTTGCGGGACCGTGAGGTTCTCCATGAAGGCATCCGGTACCATCGCCGAAAGCACTGCGAGGTTCGAAGCAGCCGTCTTGAACTTCATCTCGTCGGCCGGGACGTCGCCGCGGGCCATGCCGCCCATGAGCCCCATCTCGTGCTGCATGACCTCCATGAGCGAGCTGCGGTAGAGATACGCCTGCGCTTCCGGAGTATCCGTGTCGAGCTTCTGGCCGCCGCCGCACGCGGCCAAGCCGAAGGCGGAAAGCATGCCGACGAAGGCAAATCTTCTGAGCGGTTTCTTCATCTCGGAACCTTCTTCGTTATCTTCTCAGGGAGAACGCGGTGCAGGATAAACGCATCCCTCACGGCGCCGCAAGTGAAGCGCCGATGCCGCCATGCGCTTCGCGGACGAGCGCGTCGCCGCTGCGCTATGGGCGAAACGGCCGCAATCGCCGAAATGGCCGCGCCGGCCGTCAGCCGCCCCGCCCCGTACGGTTCTTTCGCCACTCGTCGACGATGAAAAGATCGGTCAGGAGCGCGCGCAGATGGATGCACGCGTTCAAGTTATCGACGAGCTGAGAGCCGATGTCCTCTTTGCGCAAGACGAGACGAATCGCGGCTGCGGCGACCGCCGCGTCGCGCTCGATCGCATCGAGAAACGCAGCCGCTGCGGAGGCCCCCTCCTCGTCGCGCGCCGCGACGAGCGCGCGCACGACGTCGGCCAGCCCTTCGAGGCCGCGGCGCATGCCGTCGAGATACTCGCGAACCTGACGCCCCGAGCCCGCGCCGCGGTCCGTCTCCCGTCCCTGCGCCGCATACGCCAGCATGAACTCGTAGCCGGACTCGATCGCCTCGACACGCTGCTCGAGGTCGCGAGCCAAATCGTCGCCTTTATCGCTCATGCGTCACCCGCCATCGGCTCGGATCGTGATGCTCCGAAAACTCCTCGCGCGTGATCGTCCCGAGCAACATGGCGCGCGTGAAGAACAGCTTCTCCGGCCGCAGCGCGAAATAGACGTGAGCGATGATCATCGTCACGAGGAAGAGCGCCGCGAAGTCGTGGACGACGTAAACGAGGCCCCAGGTCTTGTCGCTGAGCCAATAGGGATTCCGATCCCACCACGGGGTGTCGATCTTCACCATCATGAGGCCGCCGGTGACGGCCGCGGCGAGCAGCACGAGCGCGAAGAGCCAGTGAATGAGCTTTTGCGCAAGCGAGTATTTGCCGGGCTTCGGCGGCGGCTGCGGCGACGCGCGCAAAGTCCATTTGACCGTCGCGGCGAGATCGCGAAGGTCGCGGCGGCCGATCCAGATC
>DASTSM010000184.1:0-3798 GCA_035760685.1 Gammaproteobacteria bacterium
CTGGTCGGGGATGACGACGCCGGAATTCACGTAGCCGCGCGCCGCGTAACCCTGCGACAGCGCGTGGCGAAGCTCGTCGAGCTGCTCGAACGAGATCGCGCGATGCTCGTAGGGCGCCGCGGCGGCCGCGAGCTCCGCCGGCGTGAAGACCGAGCTGCCGTCGATGCGGATCGTGCTGACCTCGACGGCGTCGAGCCTTGTTAGATCCTCTTCGGCGCCGCTCGCCACGACGTCCTGCGGCCGCGCCACATCCTGGGCGGCCGCCGAAGCGCCGAGCACGATCAGGACGCCGAGAACGCACGCCGCGGCGTCATCGTGGCGTCGCATGCACATTCTCTCGGCAGTTTGCTCTGACTGTCACGGGCTCTCCACAAGCTCTGCTCGTGCTCTCGGCACGGCTTGATCAGCGCCAGTCTCCGATCAATAGGAACGGCGCCCAGTACGCGGGCTGTCTATGCCGCTCGTCGTTCATGAGCCGCAGCTGCGCGCCGCGCAGCGCGGCCGCCTTGCTGTTCTTCGGATCCGCGAGCTGCCGGTAGAACTCCCCGATGAGCTCGGCCGTCGATTCGTCGTTGATGAGCCAAAGCGAAGCGAGGGCGCTTCGGGCGCCGGCCTTGACGGCGACGCCGGCAAGTCCGAGCGCGGCGCGGTCGTCTCCGGCGGCCGTGCGGCAGGCGCTCAGCACGAGCAAGTCGACGGGGTGGTCCGTGTAACGCTGGCTGCCGACGATGTCTTCGAGCTCGTTCATCGTGATCACGTCGTCGTAAGTCAGCAGGAACGACCGCCGGTAGTCCGCCTCGAACTCGGCGTGCGTCGCCATGTGCACCACGGAATAGCCGCCCGCGACGATTTCGCGCTCGAGCGCGTCCGTGCGGAAGGCTTGGTCCCTATACACGCGCGCAGGGAACGTGCGCTCGACGCTCGCGAGCTCGGAGGCGACGAACGGCAGCCCCGGGAAGCCTTGCACGGGCTCCGTGATGCCGTTGACGAGAGCGCGCCGGACCGGCGCCGCGTTCACGACGCCGATGAGCGAGAGCGCCGGCGTCGTCGCGAGCGAGTACCGCTCCACGAGAAAGCGCCGGCCATCGTGCAGCACGGCCAAAGGGACCGTCCGGAGGACGCCGTCCGGAACGAAGACGAGCGTGTCGGGCGCCGCCTCTCGGAGAACGCCCTCGAGCGGTTCGATGATCCAACCGTAAAGCCGTCTCGCGGGCGCGAGATAGGCATCGCCCGAATTCCTGTCTTCGATCGCGTCGCGCAGCTCCCGTGTCGTCTGCGTGAGCTCGGCGAGGCCGACCTTCGACGTGAACTGGAGCAGCTCTTTGCCCGTGCTCACGAGCAGCTCCATGCGGTCGGCGAAGAGCACGGGATAGATCACGAGCACGCCCCGGGGCTGCCCGCGCGCGGGATCGAAGACCTCCGGTACCGCGCACTGATTCTCGAAGTAGTTGCGCACCTCGGCGACGCGGAGCTTCTCGAGCGTCTGCTGCACGTCGCGAAGCGCCGCGCCGGCCTCCGCGGCACCGCGGCCGCGGGTGCTCGCGAGCGTGAGGTCCGCGTACTCCTCGTAGAGCGGCAGGACGTCGCGCTCGAAGCCGCGGCGCGACGTCACGAGCGCCGCTTGCGTTGCGGCGAGCGTGTCGATCGCCGATCGGTACGCGGCAAGCGCGTCGCCGTCGCGGCCCCGCGCTCGGAGGAGCCGTCCGCTCTGCCACTCCCAACGATAAAGGGCGTCCGACGCGCCGCCCCGCTGCGCGACGAGCACGGCCCGGCGCATCGCTTCGAGCGCCTCGTCCGAGGCGCCGAGATCGGCGAAGGCGAGGCCGAGCTCGCCGTATGCGTGCGAGACGAGCCGAGGGTCGCCGCCGGCCTCGTTCGCGATCGCGAGCGCCCGCTCCGCCAAAGCACGTCCGGCGCCGCGCTCCGCAGAACGCGGCGCGCGCGCGCCGGCGGCCCGATAGAGCTCCGCGAGACTCAACAGGATCGACGCCTTCGGCGCGCCGTCATCGAGCCCGAGCGCTTCGTTTCTGAGCTCGTCGAGACGCGCCGTAAGAGCCCGATCCCCCGCCCCGCCGGTTTCCTCGACGGCGCGAACGAGGTTCACGCGCGCCGTGAGCGCGAGCTCGGAAGAGGCTCCGGCGAGGCGCGCGGCGTCCGCGAACGCGGCAATGCCTTTCAGCGGCTCGTCGAGCGCCATGTACACGCCGCCGAGATCGTTGAGCAGGGGCGCCGCCGTTTCGGGCAGGCCGCCCTGCGCGGCCGCGTCGATGCCGCGCGTGAGACTCTCGAGCGCCGCCTCGTAGTCGCCGAGGGCGGCGTAGACGCGGCTCAGGCGGCCTTCGATCGCCACGGTCTCCGCGCCGCCGCGGGGATCGGACGCGGCAAGCGCGAGCGCCGCGCGCAGCTGATCCAGCGCGCGCACGCTCTGGCCGGACCGCTCGAAGCAATCCGCGAGGGCGAGATGCGCGGCTACCGATGCGGCGGGCCGAGCGGTGTCCTCGCAAGACGCCGCGCCGCGCGACGGGAGAGAGGAAACCGACGCACAGAGAAGAAGCGGTATCAAGAGGCGGCCTCGAGGGCGCCTTGTCGAGACGGCGCCCGCCGCGGTCCGCGCGGCGTTGGACACTGCCCTGTTTTCGCCTTGAGCTTTTTCCCCGAACCCTACCATACACCCCGATGGCTCGGATATCATCTCGGTCCCGCGACGATCGGAGCACCGCTACGAAGCGATCGATCCGCGCACGTTTGGCGCTGTGCGTGCTCGCGGCCGCGCTCGCGTGGTTCGGCACGCGACACGGACCCTGGCTCGCGCCGGGCTCGGCGTGGCTAGAAGACGTCGCATTCGCCAACTTCTCCGTGCGCCCCCCTCAGAACCGCGACATCGTCGTGCTCGCGGTGACCGAGGACACGCTGTCGGCGCTGCCGTTCCGTTCGCCGCTCGACAGGGGCTTTCTCGCCGGCCTCGTCGACGAGCTGGCCCGCCGGCACGTGCGCGCCGTCGGCCTCGACGTCATCTTCGATCAGCCGACGAAACGCGAGGACGACGAGGCGCTGCTGGCCGCCGTCGCGCGCTTTCCGGGCCCCGTCGTGATTGCTGCGGGCGGCGCGGCGGATGGGCTCACGGGGCGTCAGCTCGAGTTTCAAAATCGCTATCTCGAGGGACAGAAGGTCGGATTCGCGACGATGTTCTCGAGCGCGGGCGTCGTCCGGCACGTCTATCCGGCGTTTCCGGGCGGGGCCGTGTCGATGCCGAGCTTCGCGGCCGCGCTAGCCGAGGCGCTCGGCGCGGATCCGCCGCCGAAGGCCGAGCGGCTCTACTTCCGGCCGTATGCGGCGGGCTCGCCGCCGCCGCCCTTCATCCGGACCTTCCCGGCGCATCGCCTCGCGAGCCTGCCCGAGCGGTGGCTCGCCGACTCGATCGTGCTGATCGGGGCCGACTTGCCGAACCAGGATCGCTTTCGAACGCCGCTGTCGGTGCTCGGCGGCGAGCATACGACGCTCGCGGGAGTCGAGATTCATGCGCAAGCGCTCGCGCAGCTGCTCGACGGCGCGCGCTACCCGGCCGCGCCCCGGTGGCTCGAAGGAGCGTTGCTGCTCGCGGCCGGATCGCTCGGCTTCGCGCTGCCCTTCGCGAGCCTCGGTCTCGTGCCGAAGACGATCCTTTCGATCGGCGCGGTGCTCGGCTATTGGGCCGCGAGCGTCGCCTACTTCGCGCACGGCGGCTCGTTGCTGCCGCCGCTCGCGCCGCCTCTGGCCCTGGCCCTCAGCGTGAGCTTCGGCAGCGCCTATGCGCGCTAC
>DASTSM010000185.1:0-21531 GCA_035760685.1 Gammaproteobacteria bacterium
GCTCCTCGAATCGGCAAACGGCGATCGCGCCGAGGCCCGCGACGGCGGCCCGGACCTGCTCCGCGCGCTCGAGCGTTCGGTTTGCGAGCACGAGCTCCGCGACGGCCGCGCCGAGCAGCGCCGGAATGATCCCGCGTGCGGCGCCGCCCGCGCCCAAGACCAGCACGCGTCGGCCGCCGAGCGCGCAGCCGAGGTTGTCGCGGAGGTCGCGCAGGAATCCCGTGCCGTCCGTGTTGTCCCCGCGAATCCTTCCCTGACGGAAGCTCAACGTGTTGACGGCGCCCGCGGCCGAGGCTTCCGGCCCCCGCTCGTCGGCGAGCCGGAAGGCCGCTTCCTTGTGCGGCACCGTCACGTTGAGCCCCTTCCCGCCGGCCGCGGCGAAGCCCCTTACGGCCGTCTCGAAGCTCGCGGGGTCGGCCTCGATGAGCTCGTACGTCAGATGTTGGTGCGTCTGCCGCGCGAACAGCGAATGGATCAGCGGCGAGCGGCTGTGGTGCACCGGATGCCCCACGAGGCCGTAGCGGTCGGCTGCCGGGGCGGAGTCGGTCATGAATCGGACGGCTCGGCGAGGGTGAAGGCCGATACGATGCCCGTTCCGGCGCGATGACGCCAGTTTCGGTGCTTGGGTCGAAGGCGCGCTTCGGCGAAGATGGCGGCCCCTGCGCCGGGTCTACCGAGCATCGAGACGAGCCATGAGCCGAGTAACGCGCTGCGACTGGAGCGAAGGCATCGATCCCAAGTATGTCGAGTACCACGACACGGAATGGGGCGTGCCCGTGCGCGAGGATCGCCGGCACTTCGAGTTCCTCCTGCTCGAGTCGGCGCAAGCGGGCCTCTCATGGTGGACGATCCTGCGCAAGCGAGAGGGATATCGGCAGGCGTTCGCGAGCTTCGATCCCGAGCGCGTGGCTCGCTTCAACAGCCGCAGCATCGAGCGGCTGCTTGTGAATCCCGAGATCGTGCGCAATCGCCAGAAGATCGAGGCCGCCGTCGCGAACGCGCGCGCGTTCCTGGCCGTCCGGCAGGAGTTCGGCAGCTTCGACGCCTACGTGTGGCGCTTCGTCGACGGGCGCCCGATCGTGAATCGTTGGCGCAAGCAAGGCCAGGTGCCGGCCACGAGCGCGGAGTCGGACGCGCTCAGCAAGGACTTGAAGAGCCGCGGGTTCAAGTTCGTGGGCTCGACGATCGTCTACGCGCACATGCAGGCGACGGGTCTCGTGAACGACCATCTCGTCGGCTGCTTCCGTCATGCGGAGCTCAAGCGTCAGGGCGAATCGATGTCGACGACCGAGAGCGCGTAAATGCCCGACGGCGTATTGTGCGAGATCACGCCCAAGTAGCGGGTCGCGGCCTTGAGCCCGCTCCATTCGAGATCGAGGTCCGTGCGGTCGCCGTCGACGACGGACTGCGGTGCCGCGACCGATAGGTTGCCGACCACGTCGTCGAAGCCCACGGACCAGGCGTAGAGCCGGTAGTTCGCGCCCTCGCCGTTCGAGGGGTCCGTCTCGAACCCGTGCACGAGCACGGCGTAGACGCCGGCTTTAGGCGACTCGAGGTCGATGCGCTCGTTCGACGTGAAGCCGCCGCTTTGGGCGACCTGCGTGCACTGATTGTTCGGGCAATAGAAGAGGTAGAGATCGAGGTCGTCCGCGCCGTCCGTCGCGTCGTCGAACAGCGCGAAGCGCGCGAACAGCTGGTTCGGCGGCACCTCGATCAGATGCGCGGTCACGCCGTTGTCGAAGCGGAAGCTGAAGGAGTTCGTCGTGTCTTCGTCGACGAACCCGTCCTCGGTGTAGGCCGCGCGCAGTCCGTGCACTCCGGCGAAGTAAGCGCCCGTGTAGCCGAAAGCGACCGGGATCGGGAAGCTCCCGGCGGCGCCCGTGAGCTTGATCTCCTCGGGCGCCCGCAGCGTCACCGGGTTCACGGCGATCGGGGACGCGACGTTGTGGCGGCCGTCGGACCACACGAGCCGACCGAACGACCAGGTGTCGAGCGGCGCGCCGGCGTCCGTGAACGTCACGGCGAAGTCGCCCGACTCCCCGGTGCCGAGCGAGAGGCTCGTGGGCGAGACGTCCATGCCGATGCCGGCAGGCGCCTGGACCGAGACCGTGTAAGTGGCCGGCGGCCCGACGTTGGTCACGCGCCGCGTGATCACGTCGCCCGTGACGAGGCGCGAGACGCCGATCGAGGGCAGATTCAGCTCGCTCGGCGAGAACGAGTAGCCCGCGGCGGCGAGCACGTTGCAGTCGGTCGGCGTGAAGGGCGCGTACTCGAGCCCGCACAGAAAGGCGGCATGGTCGAGAAAGCCGCTGTCGTAGACGAGCCCGGGATCCACGGCGAGGTCCGGATCGATGTGCCCGGCGCCCGTGTCGAACGGACCCGCGAGCGTCTCGCCGTCGGAACCGTAGACCTTGGCATACGCCGACGTCATGAGGGCGGACTTCAGCATGGCCGGCGACCAATCGGGATGCGCTTCCTTGAGCAGCGCTGCCGTCCCGACGGTCTCCGGCGCCGCCATCGAGGTGCCCGACAGATACTGGAACCATTCGCCGCGAACGCCGTTGGCGGCGTCCGGCGTGTTGCCAGCGAGGATGTCGATGCCGGGCGCCGTCACGTCCGGCTTCACGAAGTCGGGCTCGCTCAAGTTCGGGCCGCGGGACGAGAAGTCTCCGAGCTGATAGCCGCTCTCGCGGCGCTCGAGAAACACGCCTCTGAGCAGGTGAAGCGTGATCTCCTCGTCGTCCGCGAGCCGATCGACGAGCCGCTGCCCGTCGGCCGTGCCGATCATGACCGCGGGGATTTTCACGCTGCCTCGATCGCCGTTCATGACGATCGGCGATCCCGCGTCGTTGAACACGACGGCCGCGATCGCCCCCGCCTGCTGCACGTTCGCGAGCTTGGTCTGGAACTCGCAGCCGCCGCGCGCGATGAGAGCGACGGCGCCGTCGAGGTCCTCGGCGTTCGCGGCCGGCTCGCACGCGTCCCGCGCGCTGCCGAGGCCGCCGTCCGGCAGCGTGTCGACGCCGTCGTCGACGAGCACGAGCTTGCCCTCGACGGCGCGCGCGTCGTCGAGCGGCGGCGTGAAGCTCGCCTCGCGCATGGCGATGCGCCCCGCGAGGTCCTTCGGCGCCGTGATCTCGATGGCCTCCTCGTAGCGCGTGCCGCTTTCGGTCGAGGCGGCCGTCGTGAGGACCCATGGATCGCTGCTCGGCGACCCGATCGTGTTCGCGGTCGGCCCGTCGTTGCCGGCCGCGACGACGGTCAGCACGCCGGCATCGAACGCGTTCAAGAGCGCCATGTCGTCGGGCGCCGTGAGATCCGTCTCGAGGCTGCCGACCGAGTAGTTGATGATGTCGACGCCGTCCGCCACGGCGTCGTCGATGGCCCGCGCGAGATCCGACGTCGCGCAAGTGGCGCGGGTCGAGCCCGGCGTCAGCCAGCAGGCCTTGTAGACGGCGATCCGCGCACGGGGCGCGATTCCGGCGACCCGCGCGATGCGCCGGCCGAAGAGCGTCGCGGTCGTCGGATTGCCGGCGGCCGTCGTCGCGATGTGCGTGCCGTGCCCGTCCGCGTCCTTCGGAGACATGAACTCGTTCGGGTCGAGCTCGTGCCGGGCCAGGAAGCCGTCGATGTAATAGCGCGCCCCGACGACCTTGTTGTTGCAGGCGGAGGCCGGGAAGCCGTCGCCTTCCTCGCACGTGCCGTGAAAGCTCTCGATGGGCGCGAACTCGGCCGTGGACGGCGGATCCTTGCGGATGGCGCCGCAGAGCCATGCGCCGAGCCACGAAGCCGCGGCCCAGTGGCTCTCGCAGAGCTTCGGCACGTGCTTCTCGACGTCGGAGAGCGACGGGTGCCCCGGCGCGATGCCGCTGTCGATGACGCCGATCACGATGTTCTCGCCGCGAAGGCCGAGCGCCGCCCGAAGCCCGCCGGTGCGGTCTTCGAGGCCGAGGAACACGGCGCTGTTGTTCGTGTCGAGACGCTGGTCGGTATCGGGCCAAATGCGCTCGACCTCGTCGCTCTGCGCGAGCCGCGCAACCTGGTCCGAGCGCAGGCGCGCGGCGAAACCGTTCATCGCGTAGCGGTAGCTGTAGATCTTCGCGCTCG
This sequence comes from Gammaproteobacteria bacterium, assembly GCA_035760685.1. Classification (GTDB taxonomy): domain Bacteria; phylum Pseudomonadota; class Gammaproteobacteria; order Steroidobacterales; family Rariloculaceae; genus ZC4RG20. The sequence goes on from DASTSM010000185.1 coordinate 4,108, forward strand.
CGGCGCCCACCTCGGCGAGCAGCCGGTCGTGCGTCGACTCGAGGTGCCGGACATAGCTCTCGACGACGCTCGTCCTCGAGTCGAGCCGGCGTCCGGCGGCGGGCTTCGTCGCGGCGAAGCCCGCGGCGCCGCCCTTATAGGTGGCAGCGCCGGGCTGCTTGAGCTTGACGAGATAGACATCCCCGGGCGCCTTGACCGGACGTACGGCGCCCGCGAGGGTCAGAGGTCCGCTCGGGACGGCGGAGCGCACCTCCGCGTGCGAGGCGGGTGCGGCTGCGAGCGCCGCCGCGAGCCCCGCGAGCGCGGCATACGCGCCGCGCGCGAGCGTTCTGCGGACCTTTCCCCCCACTGCTTTCTCTTCGGTCTCTTGTCGAGTTCTTCTGCGAGCCGCTGCTTACCAAGCGCCGGGAAAATCGCTTGCGGTGCACCATATTACCCGCAACTCCTGAAAACCTTCCATGCCCGGAAGCAGACATCGCCGAAAGGAGCGCCACGGGGCGAGGTGGTCTCGGCAAATCGGTCTCGACAAGGAGTCTCTCGGCAAGGCGGTCTCGGGGAAGTGGCCGCACGAGCGGATACGATGCTTCACGCGCGCAGACGCCGTCGAGCGGCTTTCAGCTCGGGCGCAGGACCGCGCCGGTCATGCCGTCGCGGATCGACGTCGGCTTCGCGCCGCCGCCGACCTTGCCCGAAAGGACGTAGTCGACCTCTCGGCCGACGGCGCGGCGCGCGGCGAGCGCGGTCCGGGCGGGCGGACGCCGGCTCACGTTGGCGCTCGTCGAGACGAGCGCGTCGCCGACGCGGCTCGCGAGCTCGGCCGCGATCGCATGAGCCGTGAGCCTCACGCCGATCGAGCCGCGTCTGCCCGTGAGCCACTCCGGCACGTCAGCCCTCGCGGGCAAGACCCAGGTGTAGGGGCCGGGCCAGCTCGCGAGGATCTCGGAGGCGAGCGGGCTCCGCTCGAGCGCGACGTAGCGCATGAGGGTCTCGAGGTCGGCGGCGATCAGCAGCAGGCCCTTGCGCCACGAGCGGCGCTTCATGCGCAGGATGCGCGAGACCGCCGTTTCGTCGCGGGGCAGGCAACCGAGCCCGTAGACGGCTTCGGTTGGATACGCGACGACGCCGCCGTCGAGCACGGCGCGCGCGGCGGCTGCGACGGCGAGTGGGCTCGTCACGGCGGGCGTGCCCTGCTCAGGTGCCGCGCGTCCTGCTCAGCTTTTTCGCGGCGACCTTGCGTGCGCCGGCTGCCTCGGCTTCGCCCGTCGGGGTTTCCGACGGCGCGCTGTCGGCCGGCGGCGCGTTCTCCGCCGAAGGCGTGCCGTTGACGGAAGACGCGCTCTCCATCGAAGACGCGCCCTCCGGCCTCGTCGCCGGGGCGCCGTCGCTCGGGGAGCGCTTGGTTCGCGCGGCCTTCTTCGTTCCCTTCTTCTTCGTGGCCTTCTTCTTCGCGGGCTTCTTCTTGGCGGCCTTCTTCTTTCCGGCCGCGGGCGCTGCGGCGCCCGCTTCCGCGGCGGCGCCCTGCTCGGTCGCACGAGCTCCGCGGTGCGCGCCGGCGCCCGTCTTCTTGCTGCGCCGCGAGCGCCGCTCGGGCGCGGCCGCCAGCAGCTCCTCGCAGTCTTCGAGCGTGAGCGCCGCGGGATCGCGGCCCTTCGGGATCTTTGCGTTCTTCGTGCCGTCCGTGACGTAGGGGCCGTAGCGGCCGTTCAGGACCTGCACGGCTCCGTCGCGAAACTGATTGATGATGCGATTCGCGTCGGCGCGCTTCTTCTCCTCGATGAGCTCGAGCGCGCGCTCGAGCGTGATCGTGTACGGATCGTCGTCCCGGATCGAGACGAACTTGTTGCCGTAGCGGACATACGGGCCGAACCGGCCGATATTGGCCGAGACGGGCTCGCCATCGGGCGTTTCGCCGAGCTCGCGCGGCAGCTTGAAGAGCTCGAGCGCCTCGGGCAGCGTGATGACGTCCATCTTCTGTCCGGGGCGAAGGCCCGCGAAGAGCGGCTTCTCCTCGTCGTCTTTCGTGCCGATCTGCACGAAGGCGCCGTAACGGCCCATCCTCACGCTGACCGGCCGTCCGCTCTTCGGGTCCTCGCCGAGCACGCGCGCCTGCGAGGCTTGCTCGCGCGTGACGGACGTCTCCGTATGCTCGACCAAGTCGCGGAAGGGCCGCCAGAACTCGTCGAGCAGCGGCACCCATTCGCGCTCGCCGCGCGATATCGCGTCGAGCGAGTCCTCCATGCGCGCCGTGAACTCGTAGTCGACGTACTGCGAGAAGTGCTCGGTGAGGAATCGGTTGACGACGCGGCCGACGTCGGTCGGCACGAATCGGCGGCTCTCCATCTCGACGTACTCTCGATTGCGCAGGGTCGAGATGATCGAGGCATAGGTCGACGGGCGGCCGATGCCGTACTCCTCGAGCGCCTTGACCAGCGTCGCCTCCGAGTAGCGCGGCGGCGGCTCCGTGAAGTGCTGCTCGCAGAGGACGTCGGTCATGGCGAGCCGGTCGCCTTCGGCGACGGCCGGCAGGATGCTGTCCTGATCCTCCGCGGCGCCGTTGTCGTCGCGGCCCTCTTGGTAGACCGCGATGAAGCCCGGGCTCACGAGCACCGAGCCCGTGGCGCGGAACACGATATCGCCGTCGACCGATGTGCCGGCCGCGAGATCGACGCGCACGGTGTCGTAGACCGCGGGCGTCATCTGGCTCGCGACGGTCCGCTTCCAGATGAGCTCGTACAGCCGGTACTGATCGTGCTCGAGGAAGCGCCGGACGTCCTCGGGCGCGCGTGCGGCCGACGTCGGCCGAATCGCCTCGTGAGCCTCCTGCGCGTTCCGGGCCTTCGTCGTGTAGCGCCTCGCTTCCTCCGGCAGGTTCTCGGGCCCGTAGCGCCGCGCGATGACGCTCCGAAGCTCGGTGAGCGCCTCGTTCGCGAGCGTGACCGAGTCCGTGCGCATGTACGTGATGAGGCCCGTCGAGCCTTCGCCGACGTCGATGCCCTCGTAGAGCCGCTGCGCGACCGTCATCGTCTTTTGCGCGCTGAAGCCGAGCTTGCGCGAGGCTTCCTGCTGGAGCGTCGACGTCGTGAACGGCGCCGCGGGGTTTCGGCGGCGCTGCTTCTTCTCGATGCCGGCGACCGTGAGCACGCCGTGCGCCCGCTCGCGGATTCGCCGCTCGGCCTCGCGCGTCGCGGACTCGTTCGTGAAGGTGAACTGCTCGACCTTGTCGCCTAGGTAGACGGCGAGACGCGCGCGGAAGGCCTGCGTCTCGTGCGCGACGGCCGCCTCGACGGTCCAGTACTCCTGGGGCCTGAACGCCGCGATCTCGTCCTCGCGCTCGACGATGAGCCGCAGCGCCGGGCTCTGCACGCGTCCGGCCGAGAGCCCGCGTCGGACCTTCTTCCAGAGCAAGGGCGAGAGGTTGAAGCCGACGAGATAGTCGAGCGCGCGGCGCGCCTGCTGCGCGTTGATGAGCTCTTCCGAGAGCCCGCGCGGATGCGCGATCGCGTCCTGAATCGCGCGCTTCGTGACCTCATGGAAGACGACACGATGCACGGGGCGCGAATCGAGCAGCTTCCTGTCCTTGAGCACCTCGTAGACGTGCCAAGAGATCGCTTCGCCTTCCCGATCCGGATCGGTCGCGAGATAGACGGCCCCCGCCTTCTTGACGGCCTTGGCGATCCGGTCGACGTGCTTCTCGTTTTTCTCGATGAGCTGATACTTCATCGCGAAGCCGTGCTCGGGATCGACGGCGCCTTCCTTCGGCACGAGATCGCGCACGTGACCGTACGAAGCCAGCACTTCGTAATCGGGGCCGAGATACTTTTCTATCGTTCGAGCCTTGGCGGGCGACTCGACGATGACGAGATTCTTGCTCATGCCTTCCTTGCCGAGCGCGTCGTCCGCGGCCGCGGCCCCCGCTCCGGCGGGTGTCCGCTCGGACCGTGCCGAGATGTCATTCCGTTGCTCATCGTCGTAGGGCTCTTCCTGTCTTCCGAGGCTACCGTTTAAGACATGCAAAATGTAGCCCGGCCGATACGGAGGCCGTCAACGGCAAGGTTCCGGCGGCGTGCCGGCGGGGAAGGTCAGTGCAGCCAGCCCGTATCGTCCGCGAAGACGAGGTCTTCCATCTGTGCGTAGGCCTGCTCATGGCCCGGCTGGCTGAACAGGACCATCATGACGACCCATTTGATCTGCTCGATGTCGATCTCCTCGGTGTCGAGGGCGAGCAGCCGGTCGATGACGACCTCCCTTTGGGTCGGCGCCAGGATGCCGATTTGCTCGAGGCGCAGCAGGTAGCCGCGGGCTTCGGAGTCGAGCCGCTCGAGCTCGACACGGTCGTAGATCCTGAGCGACGCGGAGCGGGGCGCCGGCTCGGGCGACGCCGCCTCGGCCGCATTGAGCCCGTCCAGCCAGTCCAGCGCGCGGTCGATGCAGCGGTGGCCGAAACCTGCGCGCTCCAGCTCGACTTTGAGCTCGTTGCGATCGGGTTCCGGGTCGTCTTCGCTGTCGATGAAGGACTCGAAGAGATACATGAGTACGTCGAGAACGGTTTCCTTCATCGGCTCCTCGCAGGCAAACGGCAGTAGCGGCCGCCGGGCAACGCCTCAACGAACCCTTCCAATTCAAGTATAAGGAGCATGGAGGAAAGCTCCCCCGCCGTCAATGCGCACTCCGAGGCGAGCTGCTCGAGGCTCGCGGGCTCGTAACCCAGCGTTTCGAGCAGGCGTTTGTACGCCGGATCCTCCGGCTCTCGCGGCTCTCCCGCGTCCTTCTCGAGATCGAGACGAACGTTCTCGAGCGCCGGCCGCCGCGAGGGCTCGAGCTCGAGAAGGGAGCGAAGCTCGACGAGCACGTCGGCCCCCTCCTCGACGAGCTTCGCGCCCTGGCGGATCAAGGCGTGGCAGCCGCGCGCGAGCGGGTTGTGAATCGACCCCGGGATCGCGAAGACCTCGCGCCCGAGCTCGGTCGCGAGCCGCGCCGTGATGAGGGCCCCGCTGCGGCGGCCGGCCTCGACGACGAGCGTCCCGAGCGAGAGCCCCGCGATGATGCGGTTCCGATCCGGGAACTGCCAGCCTCTCGGCGGGACGCCGGGGGGATATTCCGAGACGAGCAGGCCGGCGGCCGCGATCTCGCGGTAGAGGCGCGCGTTCGCCCTCGGGAAGACCCTGTCGATGCCGCAGCCGAGCACGGCCACGGTGGCCGCGTCGGTGCCGAGCGCCCCGCGATGGCCGGCCTCGTCGATGCCGGCCGCGAGACCGCTCGTGATCGTCAAGCCGCTCTCGGCGAGGAAGCGGGCAAATCGTTCGGCCGTCTCGCGGCCGCCGCGCGTCGCATTGCGGCTGCCGACGACCGCGATTTGCGGTGCGGCAAGGAGCTCGGGCCTCGCGCCGTCGATCCAAAGCGCGAGCGGGGCGTCCGGGATCGAGGCGAGCAAGTCGGGATAGCCGGCGGAGCCGCGAGGAATCAGCGCGTGGCCGGGGGCCGCGAGCCACGCCCGCCAGGCGTCGAGCGTCGCGGCATCCGGAGCGCGAAACCGAGCGATCGACTCGGCGCTGGCGCCCGCCGCCGCGAGCTTCGCGTCCGACAAGCTCCGTAGCGCGTCGGGCGACCCGGCGGCCGTGAGCAAGGCGTCCCAAGCGCGCTCCCGCCGCGCGGCCTCGAGCAGGCCGAGCCACGCCTCATCCGCCATGGCGGATGGCGCGCTCGCGGGAAAGGCGCGCACGGGCGCGGCCGGGCGGCCGCGCGCGCGTGTTACGGAGTGCGGACCGTGTCGAGCACGTGAATGGCGTCCGTTGCCTCCATGACGAGGGCATAGCTGATGCGGTCGAATGTGCGGAACACCATCGTCACGCCCGCCGGCTCGTCGGGCAATCGGACTTTCTCGCCGGAACCGCCTTGTCCGCCGACGGTATCGCGGATCACGTCACCCGTCCGGAAGACCCTGAGCACGTGACCGGGCTCGAGGCCGTCGCGGGCGCCGCGGTTGATGACGACGACGTGATACTGCCCGATCAGCGAGACGCCGTCGACGACGGACATGATGCGGCCCTCGATGTCCTTGCCGGGCTTGCGCGGCTGAAAGTCGAGAGGCACCTCGTCCTCCTCGTCGACGAGCAGGTCGCCGACGGTAGCCTCGCGCTTCGTCTCGGTCAGGCGCAGCGTGAGCGGGTCGCCCTGGCGTCGCACGCGCCCTTGGCCGACGTAGATCCCCTCGTAGCCGATGATCGCGTTGTCGTCAGGATCGACGAGCGGATCGCCGACGTGCACGACGTTGAACACGCGGCCGACGGCCGCGTCGTCGGCGCGGCGCGCGTAGACGTCGTCGCCGGCGCTTGCCATGAGCCCCTCGCGGTTCGCGACCACGTACGGCAACGAATCGAGCTGCTTCCGGTCCAACACCGCGGGCCGCGTGAGGAACGCGCGGATCGTCTCGTAGGGAATCGTCGGAATCGCTTGCTCGAGCGGCTCCGTGCGGACCCGCGGCGACAGCTTCTCGGCGCCGCTCGGCGTGCCGGCGCCCCCGCGCTGGACCTGCAGAACCGGACGGCCGCCGATGTAGGCCAGCGAGAGCACGTCGCCCGGATAGATGAGGTGCGGATTGCGGACTTGCGGGTTGACCTGCCAGATCTCGGGCCAGTTCCAAGGATCGCGCAGGAACATGGCGGCGATGTCCCACAGCGTGTCGCCGCGCTTCACGACGTACGTCTCGGGGTGTCGCGGGTTCAAGACCGGGCCTGCGGACGCGGCCTGCTCCGCGCCGCCGCGCTGCCCGACCTGCGCCGAGCCGCTGAAAACGACGATGACGCCGAGCGCCGCGGTCACCGTGAGCGCGGCCGTACGAAGGAACCGCGAGTGGGAATCGAACATGGCTCAAGCTCCCTATGCCAATCGAATGGGCCGTTTGCAGCCCGCCCGAGGAGCCGTGCTGCTATACTGTTGCCGACTGCGCCGCGTGCCCCTTGCGGCGCAGCTCCGACGCGGAGCGACCTCAGACTATCCTTTGAAAGTCAGTGGGTTAACTTAACTCAGCGGCGTTATACACGAAACAGAGGGCACATCACAATGGCACGTCTCCCAATCCTCGAGTATCCGGATCCCCGGCTTCGGATACGCGCCGAGCGCGTCACAAATGTCGACGCCGAGACGCGACAGCTCGTGGACGACATGCTCGAGACGATGTATTCCGCTCCCGGCATCGGCCTCGCCGCGACCCAGGTCAACGTCCATAAGCGCATCATCGTCATCGACATCTCGGACGACCACGACCAGCCGCTCTGCCTCATCAATCCGGAAATCCTCTCGTCCGAGGGCCGATTCGAGGCGGAGGAAGGCTGTCTCTCCGTGCCGGGGCTTTACGACTACGTCGAGCGGGCCGAGAAGATCGTCGTCAGGGCCCTCGACCGCAACGGCGAGGTCTTCGAGCGCGAAGCCGAAGGGCTACTCGCCGTCTGCATCCAGCACGAGATGGACCACCTCGAGGGCAAGCTCTTCGTCGATTACCTCTCCTCTCTGAAGCGCGAGCGTATCAAGAAGCGGTATCAAAAGAAGGCGAAGCGCGACGAGCCGAGCGCGGTCCCCGCGCGCGCCCGTGCCCGCTCGCTTTGATCTAGGCGTCGGCGCGCCCTTCGCCGGCCCGGAGCGGCCGTGACCGCCCTCGCTGCGATCGCCTTCGCGGGCACGCCCGAGTTCGCCGTCCCGACCTTGCGCGCGCTCGCCGCGGCCGAGGTCCGCATCACGGCCGTGCTGACCCAGCCGGACCGGCCCGCCGGCCGGGGCCGCCGTCTCGCCGCACCGCCCGTCAAAAGGGCGGCGCTCGAGCTCGGCCTCGACGTGCATCAACCCCTGCGGCTCCGGGATCCCTCGATGGCGGGGGCCTGGGGGCCGCGCCCGCGCCTCCTCGTCGTCGCCGCGTACGGGCTGTTGCTGCCGACTTGGCTCCTGGACTGGCCCGAGCTCGGCTGCGTCAACGTCCACGCCTCGCTGCTGCCGCGCTGGCGCGGAGCCGCGCCGATCCAACGTGCCGTGCTCGCCGGCGACGCCGAGACGGGCATCAGCATCATGCGCATGGAAGAAGGGCTCGACACGGGACCGGTCTACTTGCGCTCCGCGACGCCCATCGGCGCCCGCGAGACGGCGGGCGAGCTGCACGATCGGCTGGCGGCCCTCGGTGCGCAGCTGGCCGTCGAGGCCTTGCCGGGCCTGCTCGACGCGTCGCTGCGCGCCGAGCCGCAAGACGAGCGCTTGGCGACGTACGCGCGGAAGATCGACAAGGCGGAGGCGCGGCTCGATTGGCGCGACTCCGCCCGAGCCTTGGAGCGCCGAGTACGCGCGTTCAATCCGTGGCCCGTTGCCGTCGCGCGGCTCGACGACGGGCGCGAGCTCCGGATCTGGCGCGCCGAAGCCCTGCCGGCGGATCCGGCCCGCCAGGCGGTCGTCGAGGCGCCGGGCGCGATCGTCGGCGCCGGCCGAGCCGGGATCGACGTCGCGACGGCCGACGGCGTGCTGAGACTCCTCGAGGTCCAGCCCCCGTCCGGGCGCGCCATGGACGCCGCCGCCTACCTCGCGGCGCACTCGCTCGACCGTGCCGCCTTCGTCTGAGGCCGCGGGCGCGCGCGTCCGAGCTCTGGCCGCCGAGCTCGACTCGCGGATCTTGACGCGGGGAGCGTCGCTCGACGAGGTGCTCGCCGAGGCGCCCGAGCTGCCGGCCCGGGACGCGGCACTGCTCAGGGCGCTGCTCTTCGGCGTCAGGCGTTGGCATCATCGGCTCGAGCGGCAAATCGGCCAGTTGCTCACGCGCCCGCTCAAGCGGGGCGACGCGGCGCTCGCGGCGCTCCTTCGCGTCGGCCTGCTTCAGCTCGAGGCGATGCGCGTGCCCGATCACGCGGCCGTCGCCTCGACCGTGGCCGCGGCCCCGCTGCTCGGTCTCGCGCGCGCGAAGAGCCTCGTGAACGCCGTGCTCCGCCGGTATCTGCGCGAGCGCGACGCGCTCGACCGCCTCCTCGAGACGTGCCCGGAGGCGCGGTACAGCCATGCGGATTGGATGATCGACCTGTTTCGGCACGACTGGCCGGAAGGCTGGGCCGACCTGCTCGAGGCGAACAACACGGAACCGCCCATGTGGGTCAGGGTCAATTTGTCTCGCACGACCCGCGAGGCCTATCGCGAGAAGCTCCGCGCCGCCGGCATCGAGGCCGAGCCTTTCGAGCGCGCGCCGGCGGCGCTCCTTCTCGCGGAGCCGTGCGCGACGAGCCGGCTGCCCGGCTACGCCGAGGGCGAGGTTTCCGTCCAGGATGCCGCCGCCCAGCTCGCCGCTCCCTTGCTGGCGCTCGGGCCGGGTCAGCGCGTGCTCGACGCCTGTGCCGCGCCCGGAGGCAAGACCGCTCACATGCTCGAGCTTTGCCGGGACGTCGACGAGCTCTGGGCGCTCGACCGCGACCCCGCGCGGCTCGATACGGTGCGCGCGAATCTCGATCGTCTCGGTCTCGACGCGCGCCTCCTCGCGGTCGACGCGGCGGCGACGGCCGAGTGGTGGGACGGCCGGCCGTTCGACCGGATCTTGCTCGACGCCCCGTGCAGCGGGCTCGGCGTGATCCGCCGGCATCCGGACATTAAAGTGCGCCGCACGCCGGCCGACATCGCCCGTGCGGCGGAACGGCAAGGCGCGCTGCTCGATGCGCTCTGGCCGCTGCTAGCACCCGGCGGCCGGCTCGTCTACGCGACCTGCACGATCACGCGTGTCGAGAATGCCGGAGGGATCCGGCGTTTCCTCGCCGCGCACACCGACGCCCGCATCGAGGCCGGCGGCGAGCTTTCGATCCGGACCGGTGAAGCGAACATGGATGGCTTCTATTATGCTTGCATCGACAAAAAGGAGACTTCTCCGCCCTTCCGTGCTCCGCCGCCGCAGCAATAGCCCCGAGGCCGCGCGTCGCCTCAAGAGCGGCTTCCGGGCCGCGGCCGTCCTCTTGTTCGTGCTCGCGTCGCTGCCGGTTCGAGCTGCCGAGGATGCCGCGGAAGGGCGCTTCGACATCCGCTCAGCGAGCGTCGAGCTCGTCGGCGGCGTCTACTACCTCGACGCGTCGATCGCGCTGACGCTCTCGTCGGAGGCGCGGGAAGCGTTGCGCTCGGGCGTGCCGCTCACGATCAGGCTCGACGTGGCCCTCGAGCATCGGCGCCGTTTCTGGTGGGACGGCGACGACGCCATGCTGCGTCAGCGCTACGAGCTCGAGTATCACGCGCTCACCGAGCGCTACGTCGTCTCGAACCTCAACAGCGGCGACCAAACGTCCTTCGCGACGCTGCACTCGGCCCTCGATTCGCTAGGGCAGATCGAGCGGCTCCCGCTCATCGACGCCGCCCTGCTCGACGACGATCGGCGGCACGACGTGCGCCTGCGCATCTTTCTCGACAGCGCGAGCTTCCCCGGCCCCCTGCGGCTGCTCGCCTTCTGGCGCCGCGATTGGTCCATCGCGAGCGATTGGTACCGCTGTCCGCTGGTGCAGAAATGATCGTCCGCCGGAGCAGAAAGAGCGTGCCGGCCGGAGCCGATCGCTGCGACCGGCGGCCGGAGCCGCGCGAATACCGCTTGAGGCAAAGGGCGGGAACGATATGGCGATTCGAGCAAAAATAAAACGCGCGCTCGTCTGGCTGCTCTTGTCGCTCGGCGTGCTGCTGTGGCTCGCCGCGCTGCTGCTCTTCACGCGCATCGCGGAAAACTCCGACGACTTCGCCCGGCTCCAGAACTGGATCCTGCTCGTCAACTCGATCGGCGTCGCGGTGCTCGTCGTCGCGATCGCCGTCAATCTCGTGCGCCTCATCCGCGAGCTCAGGCGGCACGTGCCCGGAGCGCGTCTCAAGCTCCGGATGATCACGCTGCTCGTGGCGCTCGCGGTCACGCCGCTCGTGGTCGTGTATTTCTTCTCGGTCGCATTCATCAACCGCGGCATCGACAACTGGTTCAGCGTCGACGTCGAGCAGGGTCTCGACAACGCGCTGACTCTGAGCCAGACGGCGCTCGACCTTCAGAAGCGCCGCAGCCTCGACGAGCTCCAGCGCATCGCGGCGCGCCTCCGGACCGCGCCCGATGCGAGCGTCGTGAGCCAGCTCGCGGATCTCCGCCGCGACAGCGCGGCGGCCGAGCTCACGATTTTCGGGCCCGGGAATCAGATCGTCGCGACGACGTCCGACGACCCGATCGCGTCCGTGCCGGCCCCTCCGAGCGAAGAGATCAATTTTCAGCTGCGCCAAGGTCATCCCTACGTGAGCCTCGAGCCTCTCGCGAACGGACAGTACGAGGTCATCGCGGCCTTGAGCCTCGCGCGCTCGGACCCGCCCGGCGACGCCCGGACGCTCGCGGCGCACTTCCCCGTCGATCCGCGGCTCGGCACGCTCGCGAACTCCGTGCAGCAGAGCTACAACCAATATTCGGAGCTTTCCTTCCTGCGCACCGCGCTCAAGTATTCCTTCACGCTGACGCTGAGCCTCGTGCTGCTGATCTCGGTGCTCGCCTCCGTCTACGGCGCCTTCACGTCGTCGCGCCGGCTCGTCGGCCCGATCCAGCAGCTCATGCAGGGCACGCGCGCGGTCGCGCGCGGCGACTTCGACACGCGGCTGCCGATACCCGGACGCGACGAGATCGGCTTCCTCGTGAACTCGTTCAACGACATGACGCAGCGGCTTGCCGCCGCGCGCGAGGAGGCGAGGCTCGGCGAGCAAAGAGTCGAGAGCGAGCGCAATAAGCTCGAGGTCATCCTCGCGCGGCTTTCGACCGGCGTCGTCGCGCTCGAGCCGGACATGCGGATCAGGACCGCGAACGCGGCGGCCGGGACGATCCTCGACGTGGATCTCGAGGCGCACATCGGCGAATCCTTGTTCGCGCTGAGCGAGAGCTATCCGCTGCTCGCGCAGTTTCTTTCCGTGAGCGGCGCGCATCTCGAGCACGGCCACGGCGAGTGGCGCGAGCAGGTCGTGCTCCGCCGCGGCGACGGCGGCAGGCGGGTGCTTATGTGCGCCTGCACGCGGCTGCCGCCCGTGGAGGGGACCGCGAGCGGCTATGTCGTCGTGTTCGACGACATCACGGCCCTCGTGCAGGCACAGCGCGACGCGGCGTGGGGCGAGGTCGCCCGTCGTCTCGCGCATGAGATCAAGAATCCCCTGACGCCGATACAGCTCTCGGCGGAGCGCTTGCGGCGCCGGTATCTCGGCACGGACGGCGCCGACTTCGATCTGCTCGATCGCGCGACGCACACGATCATCCAGCAGGTCGAGGCCATGAAGGAGATGGTCAATGCGTTCAGCCAGTACGCGCGTACCCCCGACGTCGAGCTGAGCCGTTTCGACCTGAACGAGCTCATCGCGGAGGTTACGGAGCTTTACCGCTCGCCCGACCATCCGGTCGCGATCAAGCTCTCGTTCGATCGGGATTTGCCGCTCGTCGAGGCGGACGCTTCGAGGATGCGCCAGGTGTTTCACAACCTCATGCGTAACGCCATCGAGGCCATGGAGCACCAGGTGAACGCGCGCGTCGACATCTCGACGCGCCGCACGGTCCGCGACGACGCGGAAGCCGTCGAGGTCAACGTGGCGGACAACGGGCCCGGCTTCATCGACGACTTCCTGCACCAGGCGTTCGAGCCCTACGTCACGAGCAAGCCGAAGGGGACGGGTTTGGGCCTCGCGATCGTCAAGAAGCTCATCGAGGAGCACGGGGGCCAGATCAAGGCCCGCAACCGCGAGCAAGGGGGAGCGGAGATCAGTATACTGCTGCCGATATCCTGCGAAGCAGGCGGGGCACCGGCGACGAACCGCACCGAGCACAGGAGGGAGCGCGCATGAAGAACGCGCGTATCTTGGTTGTCGACGACGAGGCGAACATCCGCGCGCTTCTCGACGAGATCTTGAGCGAAGAGGGCTACGAGGTCACGACGGCAGCCGACGCCAAGGAAGCCCGCGAAGCCCGCAGCCGCACCGACTTCGACCTCATCCTGCTCGATATCTGGATGCCGGACACCGACGGCATATCGCTGCTCAAGGAATGGTCCGAGGGCGACAGCCTCGGCGCCGTCGTCATGATGTCCGGTCACGGCACGGTCGACGCGGCCGTCGAAGCCACGCGTCTCGGCGCCGTCGATTTCCTCGAAAAGCCCGTGTCGCTCGCGAAGCTGCTGCGCGTCGTCGAGTCGGCGCTCACGGAGCGGCGCGCGCGGCCGAAGCGCCGCAGCCTCGTGCCGCCGATGCTCGCGCCGGTCGGCAAGAGCCAGGCGATGCGGCGTCTCCGCGAGCAGGTCGCGCGAGTCGCGCAGCACGACGCGCACACCCTTTTGACGGGCGAGCCCGGCAGCGGGCGGGAAGCCTTCGCACGCTACCTCGCGAGCCGCAGCGAGCGCGCACAAGGCCCGTTCGTCGTCGTCATGGGCGGCGAGCTCACCGAGACGAACTTCCGCTCGGTGCTGCTCGGCGAAGGCGGCGAGCCCGGGGCGCTCGAGCGGTCGAGAGGCGGCGTCCTTTTCATCGACGATCTCGAGGACATTGCGCCCGGCGCCCAGCAGTTCTTGCTCGGCGCGCTCGAGCAGGGCGAGTTCGCGCGGCCCGGCGCGTCGGGCAAGCAGACGCTCGACGTCCGCATCGTGTCGAGCGCGCCGCCCGGGTTCGAGCGCGACGAGGACTTCAAGCGCGAGCTCCTCTCGCATCTCAGCGTCATCGTGCTGCGCGTTCCGCCGCTCCGGGAGTACTCCGAGGACGTGCCGGAGCTGCTGCGCTATCACGTCGACTCCTTCGTCGACTCCGAAGGGCTGCCGTTCCGGAGGTTCAGCGTCGCGGCGCAAAATCGGCTCCGTAACTATCCGTGGCCCGGCAACGTCCGCGAGCTCAAGAATCTCGTGAAGCGCCTGCTCGTGCTCGGCGCGGGGCAAGACATCGAGCTCGAGGAAGTCGAGGCGCAGCTCGCGTCCGCCACGCCGCAGGGCGAGCCGCTCGTGAAGCAGGATCTTCTCGCGTTGCCGCTCCGGGAGGCGCGCGAGCACTTCGAGCGCGCGTACCTGCAGCAGCAGCTGCTGCTTTGCGGAGGCAAGGTCGGTCAGCTCGCGAAGCGCGTCGGCATGGAGCGCACGCACCTCTATCGGAAGCTGCGCTCGCTCGGCGTCGACTTCCGCCAAGCGCTGACGGACGACTGACTTAGCGCCGCCTCGGCGCGTCGCCCATTGGTGTGCCGCCCATTGGTGTGCCGCCTATTGCCCGCTGACGCGCATGACGAGGGCATTGATGCCCGCGTCGCGCAGCTGATCGCGGATTCGATTCAACGTCTTGAGATCGTCGATCGGGCCGATGCGCACGCGATGAAACTCGTCGTCGTCGACCGTGACCTTCTGGATGCGCGATTCGATTCCGAGCAGCGCGAGGCTCGCCTGCATGCGGTCCGCTTCCTCGTGCGAGCGGAACGAGCCGGCCTGCAAGACGTAATTGCCCGGCGTCTCGACGGGCGCCGCCGGCGCGCGCGTCGCGGGCGCGACGCTTTCGACCTCGGGAACCACGACCTCGTACTGCGGCAGGATGTCGTAGAAGTCGAACTTCGGCTCTTCGGCGCCGCGCTTCTTCGAGTCCTTCGCCGCGCCTGCGCCCGCGGCCCCGGCGCTCGCTCGCGTGGCGCCCGCCCGGGAATCGCGGGCGGTGGCGCTCGGCGCGGCGCGGGGAGCGGCCGGGGACGGTTGCGGGGCGGCCGGAGCCGAAGCGGATGCGGGCTCGCGCCCGGCGCCGCTCAGGTAGACGCCGCCGGCCGCGATGAGACCGAGCGCCAGACCGAACAGCATCCAGAGCCAGCCCGGGGCGCGCGCGCCGCGGTTCGGCTTCCGACGCCGGGCCGCCACGGCTCGCTACCCGGCCTTCGGCGCCGGAGCGCCGCGTTCGCGGCGAGGCCCGCGCGCGTCGAGCGCGGAAGGCTCGGCGCAAGCGTCGAGCGGGGAAGGCTCGGCCCGAGCGTCGAGCGCGAGATTCGGCAGCACTTCGAGATCGGCGAGCACGGGATGCACGTTTCCTGATCGACGCCGCGCATTCTACCGAATCCCTTCCCGTGTCGGCGCCCGAATCGGTCCTCGAATCGCCGCTTCGTCATGTGTCGACCGGATCGACGTCGATCGACCAGCGCGCCCGCCGCGACTCGGGCCACGTCCGGCATGCGCCGACGAGGCGGGCGAGCAGCGCGTGCAGCGGCGGCCGACTGCTGCTGCGCAGGAGCAGCCGGCCCCGGAAGCGTCCGGCCTTGCGCTCCATCGGATCGGGCGCCGGGCCGAGGACCTCGACGGACTCCGTGGCTTCGCGGCTCTCGGCCGCGACGCGCTCGAGCAGAGCGAACACGGCCCCGCGCTGCGCCGCCTCCGCGCGCCACAAGGCGAGGTGAGAGTGCGGGGGCCAGCCCGCGCGGCGCCGCTCCTCGAGCGCGAGCTCGGCGAAGGCGGCGTAGCCGTGCGTCAAGAGCCGCGCGAGCAACGGATGCTCGGGGTAGTGCGTCTGGATCAACACCTCGCCCGGCGTGTCGCGGCGCCCGGCACGGCCCGCCACCTGGACGATCGTCTGGGCGAGCCGCTCGTCGCTGCGCAGCTCCGTGCCGAAGAGTCCTTGATCGGCGTTGAGCACGCCGACGAGCGTGACGTTCGGGAAGTCGTGGCCTTTCGTGAGCATCTGCGTGCCGACGAGGATCCGCGTGGCGCCGCTCTGCACGTCCGCGAGCACGGAGTCGAGCGCGCCCTTGCGCGCCGTCGCATCGCGGTCGAGCCGCCCGATGCGCCGTTCCGGGAACAGCGCCTGGAGCTCCTGCGTCACGCGCTCGGTGCCCGCGCCGACGGCGATGCGCTCGCTTCCGCACCGCGCGCAGCCGAAGCGCAGCGGCTTCGCGGCCCCGCAGTGATGGCAGCGCAGCTCGGCGCGTCCGGCGTGCACGGTCAGCCGCGCATCGCAGCGCCCGCATTGCTCGACGTCGCGGCAGGTCGGGCAGAACAGCACGGGCGCGAAGCCGCGCCGGTTCAGGAACAAGAGCACCTGCTGCCCCGCGCTCAAGTGTCGTTCGACGGCCGCGACGAGCGGCGTCGATAGAACGCCGCGCGCGGCATGACGGTTCAGGTCGACGAGCACGACGCGGGGCTGGCCGCCCGCGCCGATGCGGCTCGGCATCTCGAGCCGCCGGTAACGGCCCGTCCGCGCGTTGTGGACGCTCTCGAGCGAAGGCGTGGCCGACGCGAGCACGATCGGGATCCCGAGCCGCCGCGCGCGCACGACGGCGACGTCGCGGGCCGAGTAGCGAAACCCCTGCTGCTGCTTGTAAGAGAGGTCGTGCTCCTCGTCGACGATGACGAGGCCTGGCGCGGCGAGCTCCGCAAAGACCGCGGAGCGGGTGCCGACGACGACGCCGGCCTCGCCGCTCCGGGCCCGGCGCCAAGCGTCGAGACGCTCGGCGTCGCCGAGCCCGGAGTGCACGATGGCGAGCCGGTCGCCGAGCCGCGCCCGCAGGCGTGCGACGAGCTGCGGCGTCAAGCCGATCTCGGGCACGAGCAGCAGCGTCTGCCGGGCGGCGGCGAGCTGCTCGGAAATGAGCCGCAAAAAGACCTCGGTCTTGCCGCTGCCCGTGACGCCGTGCAGCAGGAAGGCCGCGTAGCCGGGCGCTCGCACCGCAATCGCTTCGAGCACGCGGGCCTGGTCGGGTGTGAGCTCGGGCGGCGGCTCTGCGGAAACCGGCCCCCGATCGGGCGCGGCCGGGGTCGCGTTGCCCGCAGGGGCGGAGCCGCCTTCGAGGCGCTCGATCATGCCCTTCTCGACGAGGCGCGTGAGCACCGCGCGCGTCACCCCGGCGCGCCGGAGCTCGGCGCTCGTGGCGGGCCCGGACGCGAGGCGCTCGAGCGCGAGCGCCTGTCGCCGGGCCCGCGCGCCCGCGGACGTCCGAGCCTCCTCTCGAGCCGCGGTCGCGAGCCGCCAGGCGGGCTCGGCCGTGGGCGTCGATGGGCGCCCCTTGCGCAGCAGGCCCGGAATGGCGTGACGCACGACCTCGCCGATCGGGTGATGGTAGTAGTCGGCAGCCCAGCGCAGCGTCGCGAGCAGCTCGCCGCCGACGAGCGGCTCGCGGTCCAGCGGCTCGAGCACGGCCTTGAGCCGATCCTTGGGCACGTCGCTCCCGCCGGCCGATTCGATGACGAGCCCGACGCGCCGGCTGCGCCCGAACGGGACCGCCACGCGGCAGCCGGGCATAGGCGCCGGACCCTCGTCGGACCAGACATAATCGAAGGTCTCCGCGAGCGGCACCGGAACCGCCACGCGCAGGATCGGCGGCCGAGCGAGCGCCGCGCGCGACCTGCCCGAAGAGGAGGACGCGGCTGATTTGTCGAGCGTGTCAACCACGGACGGCGTGCCGCGTTATGAGCTTCGTTCGACGGCAAGTGTGGTTCA
>DASTSM010000186.1:0-3376 GCA_035760685.1 Gammaproteobacteria bacterium
TTCCGCGGGGCGCGAGAAGCGGCGCGCGGCCGCGCGCTTTCTCGCCGTTGCGTGCTCGAGCTTCGCGCTCAACGAGACGCTCTACTGGGCGGTCCTCGCGACGGGCCTCGATTACCGCATCGCGCTCGTTCTCGTGCTCGGCATCGTCGCGCTCGTGACGCTGCTCCTCTCGCGCTACTGGGCGTTCGCCGATGCTTGAGCGCCGGCGCGTGATCCTCTGCGCGGACGATTTCGCGCTCGGCGCAGACGTCTCGGAAGGCATCCTGCATCTCGCGTCCGCGGGCCGGCTGTCCGCGGTATCGTGCCTGACCGACGCGCCCGCGTGGCCGAGCGCCGGCGCGGAGCTCCGGCGCCACCGCGCTCACGTCTCGCTCGGCCTCCACTTCAGCCTGACCGAGTCGTTCGGCTTCGGCGAGCGACGGCTCGGCGCATGGATCGCAGCGTCCCTCGCGCGCGCGGTCGACCGGCGCGCCGTGCGCGCCCACCTGCTGCGGCAGATCGACGCCTTTAGGATCGTGGTCGGCGCGCCGCCGTCGTTCATCGACGGACATCACCACGTGCACGCCTTTCCCGTGATCCGCGAGATCGTCGCAGACGTCGCTGCCGAGGTCGGCGGCGCGCGCCCGATTCCGCTGCGCGACGTGCGCAGGTTCTTCGGCCCGACGGACGCGCCCCTCAAGCGCTACGTGATCGGAACGCTCGCGCGGGCCGGCCGCCCCGCGGGCGCACCGCTGAACGCCGCGATGTCGGGCGACTATTCGTTGTCGGCGTCCGCGGATTTCGCGCGTCTCTTCGCGGGCTGGCTCGCGGCGGCGCCGGACGGCGGGCTCATCATGTGTCATCCGGCCGCCGCCGGAGCCGGGGAGCAGCCGACGGCCGGGTCCCGCGAGCTCGCCTTCCTCGAGTCGGACGCGCTGCCGGATCTTCTCGATCGACACGGCCTCGAGCTCGCGCGCCCTGAGCGAAGCCTATAATGCGGCCGCACTCGACACTCTGAGACCGTACACGACGCGGCAACGGCGCTCGCGTTCGTTGCAGCGCTCGCATCGGCCATCGCTGCCAAGGGGCGCTTCCGCGGAAACATTGGATCAATTCTAGGTGCAGTTTCGAATGCGAGATTCCGGATCAAACGCGGGGGGGCCGAGTGATGGACGTCGCTGACGCCGCCCCGGTCTCCCGAACCGCCGCCTACGTTGCCGCGGGGCGCGCGCTCGGCGCTCGCGAGCCGGACGCGGCGGCGCGCAACCCCGATTACCTGGCCGAGAAGCTGCTCGGCGACACGGCGCGGCTCGATGTCGATCATCCGGCCGTGCGCGCCGTGAGTCTCCCCTATGACGAGGCCATGCGGGACCTCGAGGTCGCCGGCATCGTGCGGACGATGACCGTGCGCACGCGGTTCATCGACGAGGCGTTCGAGCGCGCCGTCGCCGAAGGGGCGAGCCAAGTCGTCATTCTCGGCGCTGGCTTCGACTCGCATGCCTATCGCTTTGCAGACCTGTTGCAGGCGCGGAGCGTCCGCATATTCGAGGTCGATCGCCCCGCGACTCAGGCGTTCAAGCGAGCCCGCGTGGATGAAGTGCTGGGCGGGCCGCCCGCGAACCTGATTTACGTCCCCGTCGATTTCCGTCGAGACGATTTGCGCGAGTCGATGGTGAGGCGAGGATACGATCCCTCTCTGCGCACGTTCTTCATCCTCGAAGGCGTCACGATGTATCTGCCGGAAGCGGACGTGCTGCGCACGCTTCGACTCATCGGTGCGCATCCGCCGGGCAGCGCGGTCGTTTTCGATTTCGTCGGCCGCGCGCTCGTCGACATGCTCGCCCGGCTCGACGTCTCCAAAGTGCCGCCCATGGCAAAACCGCTCGTCGAGCGCTTCCTGAACCTCGTCCGCGACGAGCCCTGGCTATTCGGATTTCCTTCCGGGAGTGAGCGGGAGTATCTCGCGGAGTTGGGTCTAGAGCTTCGCGAGGCGTTGGCGATCGGAGGCGAGGAGTCCGTCAAGCGATATCTGACGCGCACCGACGGCACGCAAGTCGGAGCCGAGGCGCTCGCCGCAGCGGCGGCGCGCTTCGCGGCGGGCACCGCGGGCGAGGCGAGCACCGGGCGCGGGGCGGAGACCGGGGATGGGGCGAAAACCGCGGGCGGGGCGAGCACGTCCGGCACGGCGGGCACACCGGGCGCTGCGCAGCTATCGCTGGAGCAGCGGCGAGCGCTGCAGCGGTCCATGGCGCATCAAGTGGCGGTGGCCATCGTCGCTCCCACGCGGCTGATGTCGAGTGCGGCCGAGCCTTGACGCCGGCGCAGGGCGGAAGGGATGGTTGGTCCGCCTCACGAGACTGACGAACGATCGTCATCGGCTCGATATCGTCCGCGACGGCACGCGTGAAGCACGCGAGCTCGAAGTGTGCGGGCTATCGAATCCTCGAACGCCGCGCCGCGGGGTGGTGACTTAGCGATACGCGGGACGCCGCACCCCGAGGCGCTGCGCGAAGTCGGGCTCGAGTGCAACGATTCCGGACGGCGACATGCCGATGACGAACGGCCGATTGCGCTGGTCCTGGAACCAGAACAGCGCGTAGCCGGCCGGATAGAAGACGAGGTCTCCGGGCTGAGGCGTGTCAGCCTGCGGCAAGGACGCGAGCAACCGCCTGCTGCGCTGCGACAGGTCGCCGTCGCCGGCGGCGTCGGGCGGCAGCGCGCCGTGCTCCTTCAATACGAACGCGGCAAAGCTCGGGGAGTCGAAGCCGCGGCTCGGATCCGTGCCGCCGAGCGACCAGCTTACGTTGCGTGATCGGAGGTCGAGGATCGTGCCGAGCGCCGCCGCGACCCGCGGCGGCGTACGACTGTAGATCGTCTTGAGATCGACGAGGTCCATCGGGTGCGCGTAGCGCGCGAGCGCCGCGGTCTGCTCGAGTTGCTTCTGGAGCTCCGCCGTCCTTTGCTCGAGTGTCGCAATCGTTTTCGTGCGTGCATCCACCTCGGCCGACAACGCTGCGATTCGCTCCTCCGACTTCCTGGCCTCGTCGTGCAGCGCGGCTACCTGCTGCGAAGCGCTCTTGAGCTGCATCGAGCCGTACGCGAGAAACACAGCGCCGACAGCGGCCGGCAGCAGCACCGCGAGCAGCGCACGCCAACGCTCCGAACGTCGCCGCTCTGCGGCCCGCCTGACCATCTCGTCGAGACTCTGGAGCGTGGTCGTCATGCGTAGCCTCAGGTTGCCCAAGCTGTTTGGACGAGCTTGTCGAGGTGCGCTTTGAGCCCGGCGGCCTCGTCGGCCGACGCCTCGCCATTCGCCATGCGCCGGAATCCGGAGAGCAGCAGCTCGAGCGCGGCGATCTTGAAACCGCGGTCGTACAGCTGCTTGATCGGGAACGAC
>DASTSM010000187.1:0-3656 GCA_035760685.1 Gammaproteobacteria bacterium
CCGAGCGTCGGTTCGGCGCGGAGTGTCAGTCCGCCGCCGCGAAGCGAGCCGCTCGCAACCGAGTCGCCTCGAATCGAGCCGCTCCAAACCGAGCCGCTCCAAACCGAGCCGCTCCAACGCGAGCCGCTCCAACGCGAGCCGCCGCAACTCCGCCCGCGTCGGCTGCCCGCATCGATCCTGTCGGCCGCACTCGTTGCGATCGTCGCAGCAGGCGCCTGGGTCGCGATGCAGACGCATCGCGCATCGCGCAATCCGCTCGCCGATGCGAGGTTCATTCCCGCGGCGACCTTCGCGACCGCAGCGCACGCCGCGGCGATCTCTCGCGACGGCAGATACGTCGCGCTGGTGGCGGAGCGCGATGGACGAACCGATGCCTGGATCAGCGAGTTCGGCAGCGAAGACTATCGCAACGTGACTCGCGGCGCCGCACGCGAGCTCGTGAATCCGTCCGTGCGCACGCTCGGCTTCTCCGCGGATTCGTCGCTCGTCTCCGTCTGGACGCGCGCCGCGGACGGCTCGAGGCCGGACGATGTCGCGGTGTTCGCCGCGCCGACGGGCGGAGGGGAGCTCCGGCCCTTCATGAGCAACGTCGCCGAGATCGATTGGTCTCCCGACGGCAAGCGCATCGTCTATCACACGACGGCACCCGGCGACCCGATGTTCGTGCGTGAAGCCGGAGCCGGCGACGCAACCGGGGACGCCCCGGTCTACGACGCGCCGGCCGGCGTGCACGCTCACTTCCCGATCTGGTCGCCGGACGGCGAGTTCATCTATTTCGTTCGCGGCGTGCCGCGGGACCGCTGGGACATCTGGCGCATTCGGCCGTCCGGCTCGGGGCTCGAGCGCATCACGCGGCACGACACGCAGGTCTCCTATCCCGTGATGCTCGATCGGCGCACGCTGATGTATCTCGCCACGGATACGGACGGCTCCGGCCCATGGATCTATACCGTCGACGTCGAGCGCAGGATTCCTCACCGCGTCAGCTCGGGCCTCGAGACGTATACATCGCTCTCCGCGAGCCGCGGCGGCGAGCGGCTCGTCGCGACCGTCGCGCATCGACGCAGGAGT
Organism: Gammaproteobacteria bacterium; assembly: GCA_035760685.1. Classification (GTDB taxonomy): domain Bacteria; phylum Pseudomonadota; class Gammaproteobacteria; order Steroidobacterales; family Rariloculaceae; genus ZC4RG20. The sequence continues at coordinate 1,072 of DASTSM010000187.1, forward strand.
CTCTGGCGCATGCCGCTCGTCGACGGCGCCGGCGACGGCGGCGGAGCGCGGGCGGGGGATCCCACGCCGCTGCTCGCCGACGCCGGCAGCCCTCGGATCGGCCGCGACTTCTTGCTCTACACGGCCGCGCGCGGCGATCGACAGGGTATCTGGTCGCTCGCGGACGGAACCGCGCGCGAGCTCTGGAGCGGCGCGCGATCTCGTATCCCGGGCGCGCCGGCCATCGCGCCCGACGGCCGCAGCATCGCCTTCGTCGGCGAGCAGGACGGCAAGACTCGCCTGTACGTGATGGACAGCGACGGCTCGAACGGCCGAGTACTCGCCGATTCCCTCGTGTTGCGCGGCAGTCCGGCGTGGTGGCCCGACGGCCGGTCCGTCGTTGCGGCCGTCGTCGAAGACGGCGAGCCGCATTTGACGCGTATATTCCTGAACGGCGACGCACCGAGGACGCTCGTCTCCGAATACTCGGTCGATCCCGTCTGGTCGCCGATCGGAGGATTTCTCGTCTACTCGGGCGCGGACGTCGGGACCACGTTCCCGCTGCGCGCGGCCGAGGTCGACGGTCGGCCCCGTCCGATTCCGGGCGTCATGCTCACGCGGGGCGCGCGGCGAGTCGTCTTCCTGAATGATCGGCCGACGCTGATCTTTCTCCGCGGCGAGCTCGCTCACAAGGACCTCTGGATCATGGATCTGCAATCCGGGACACAGCGCCCCCTCGCCGAATTGCCGCAGGACTTCCTTGTCGGCGACTTCGATGTCTCGGCGGATGGAACCGAGCTGATCCTCGATCGTATAGAAGAGAGCTCGACTCTGGCCCTCATCGAACGGCATCAGTGAGCGTGCCCGCCCCCGTGGTCACCGTGGTCGTTCGAATGAAAGCGGTCGTCGTCGAACCACCCGCCGTTGCCGTGAGACTCGTGGCCGTCGCTCGAACGAAACTTATCCTCGTCGCAGAGCCCGTTGGTATCCTCCCGCGTCGGCCAGGTACAGGTCACGACGCCATGGATGGCCTGTGTCCCGAAGTGCCCGGTCGCGGGCCCCGAGAACGTCAAAGTGAAGTTCGAGAGCTGGACCGTCGTTCCGCCCGTGATGCAGATCTGCGCCGTCGTGGGCGGACTGCTGCTCGAGTCGAACGGCGCGGGCGAGCCGTTTCCCGTCACGTGTACCGTGCCCGTCACGACGAAGCCTCCGCTCGTGGCGGGCGCGAGCGCCGGGCAAACGCTCGTGTCCAACGTGACCTCGGCGTCCGCCATCGTGATGTGGTGCGTGTGTGCGCCTCGACTCGACGGATCGTCGGGCCTCACCTGCCCGATGGAGATGCCCCAATCGGACGTTTCCATGTTCATGACGGCGGAGAAGCCGGCCTTCCCGGAGAGGCCGTGCAAGTCGAGCGACCACGCCCCCCGCATCTCGTAAGGGCCGCCTTTGACGGTGTCCGGCGAATAGTCGTTGAGCAGGCCGCCGAGCCGATCGGGCAGCGCGTGTGAATCGCCGGCCGACGCCGGAGTCGGCCCGTACGTCAAGACCGCCGCTGTCAGAGCCGCAATGCTGCAGCGTATGCACTTCGTCATCGGAGCCTCCCTCGATAGTCGATAGTCGTTTGGGTCCACCTTGCGCGGTCACGCTCGAGCCACGCTCGATTGCTCGGGCGGTGCAGTGGTGCTGCCCCGCGCAGGTAAGCTCGCGCAGAGTCGAAAGGGCGGTCAACCGGCAAAGCACTGAATGGACGGGGGCGCCGCTGAATGCCGTTCTTTGCCGTTCGTGCAGCGCCTAGAGCCTGCCTGCGCTCACGCGGCCGATCCCGCACGGGGGACGCGGTTCTCGCTACCGGGACGTCCAGATCGCAGTAAACATCTCAGGACCGGTGCCGGCGCCCAGGTAAAACAGGGCCTTGAGATTCGGTCGGGGGCGGGCGCGGCCTGGCATAGTTGTTGGAACGCGCTCGATGCAGCCGCGTTCCGTATCAGGAGAGTTCGCCCATGAGCGATCTTCGCGCCGCGTTCCGTCAATTCTTCCGCGCCCCGGGGTTCTCGCTGCTCGCGGTCCTGACGCTTGCGCTCGGGATCGGCGCGACGACGGCCGTGTTCAGCGTCGTCAACGGCGTGCTGATTCGGCCGCTGCCGTATCCGCACGCCGAACGGCTCGTCGGGATCTGGCACCGCGCGACGTTTCAGGGCACGACGACGGAGGACATGAACCTCTCGCCGCCGATGTATTTCGCGTACGCCGAGCACAGCGAGACACTGCAGGACTTCGGCATCTGGAGCACGGGAACGGCGAACGTGACGGGCGCGGACGAGCCCGAGCAAGCGCGCACGTGGATCACGACTCACGGCGTCCTGCGGGCGCTCGGCGTGCAGCCGATGCTCGGGCGATGGTTCTCGGCCGAGGACGACGCGCCTGGCGCCGCCGAGACCGTGATACTCACGTATCCGTATTGGCAGCGCCGGTTCGGCGGCGATCCGCAGATTCTCGGGCGGACGATCGACGTCGATTCGCGGCCGCGGCAGATCGTCGGCGTCATGCCGCGCGGCTTCGGCTGGACGAACGACCCTGAGCTGATTCTGCCGCAGGGCTTCGACCGG
>DASTSM010000188.1:0-5555 GCA_035760685.1 Gammaproteobacteria bacterium
AGCGCGCACGAGGAGCTCGCGGACACTACCGCGCCGCTTCCCGTCATCGGCGCGCAAGGCGCCGTCAAGCTCCTGCCGCGCGGTGGACCTTGTCAGGAAGGGCGCAAATCTTCCGTCTCAGCGCCGAGGACTTCGACGGGAAGCTGAACCACGTTGCGCTCGCGATCGAGCACGATACATTCCGTCACTTCGGCTTCGGACTCGGCTTCGATTACTTCGAGGTGGACCTCGACTCGTCGGACACAGGCTTCCTCGGCGCATTCAAGCTCCGGTTCTCGGGTCCGCACGTCTACGCCCACGCGCATTTTTGACTCGGAGACCTCTCCCTCAGACGACGGCCGCCTGTGCCCCCTGAGCCTCGGCGGTAGCCGGTGCCGCCGCGTTCGGCTCCTGCTTGCGCCGCTCCCGGTCGACCTCGTTCCACTCGCGCACGCGACGCAGCGCGAGGGCCATGAGGCGCGCCTCGCCGTAGGGATCCGGAATCACGCAGGGCGGTCGCCGCCGCAGCTGATCCCATGCGTCGCGCTCGAGCACTCGGGTCAGAAAACGCAGGTTCTTGCGGATGAAGAAGACGTAAGGGTTCTGCTCGCCGCCGAAGTACGCCTCGAGATAGCGATAGGCGCCGTTGAAGCCGCGCTCGAGCCGCAAGTGCACCGAGCTCTGATAGAACTTCAGCGTCTGACCGAGCAGGTCACGGCCCGAGCGATACCTGACGCCCGCGCCCGCGTGGCGACCGTCGTCGAATGCGACGCCGCCGAGCACGAACTCCGGGAAGAGGCGGTCCCGGCACTTCTCGAGATAGCATCGGTCCGCGAGCTGCGCGACGAGGTCGGCCGTGCCGAGCAGGCGGCCGATCACGAAATCCTTGGGCTCCTCGAGCACGATTCGATCGAGCGGAATCTCGTATCCCGTGAAGTGCACGATGCGGCTGATGACGGGCACGAAATCCCCAAGGCCGACCTGCGGAAGATAGCGCTCGAGGAATCGGCCGCTGCGCGTCACGTGCGTCAGCGTAAATTCGGCGCCGTTCGCCGCATCGCGGTCGAGGACTTTGTGGCGCAGATAGCCCGAGTCGTGAAACAGCGCCGCCACGATCGCGAGCATCGCGCGCTCGGGTCCGAGGCGGTCCCCCGGCGGCACGCTCTGCTCGTAGCCCGCGACCAAGCGCGCGAGCGCGAGCGTCATGTCGAGGCTGTGCTGCATGTCGTGATAGGCGGTATCGATGCCGTGATACTCGGGATCGAAGCCGCCGTAGAGGCGCTCGAAGTCGTGGAAGCCGAGCCAGACGGCGTCGAACGGGCTCGACGGATACAACGAGGTGAACAACTCTCGGACGGCGCGCCGCACTTCCCGTGGCGAGCTGACCTGGACGGTGTTCGTCACGTCGAAATCGTTGCGGCGCTCCTGCGCGGCATCTTCGCTGGACGACATGGGCTCCCCCAAGGCGACGGCGCGAGTGTACGAGATTAGCGTGCGGGAGGCATCCGACGATTCGACATAACGGTTCTCCGGTTCCGAATTCTGCGACGACTTACGCATGACCGCACGGATGCGGCACTCATGACCGCGCGCTCGCCGCCGCGATACTCTCACGCGCTCGAAGTTATCTCACGAGACGGCCGAGATTCCGGACTGCTCGAGCAAGGGGCCGAGCTCGGGCCGCCGGCCCCGAAAGGCGACGAAGGCATCAAGCGCGGGCCGGCTGCCGCCGACGCCGAGGATCTCCTCGCGAAACCGCGCCGCCGTGCCGGCGTCGAGCGCCCCCCGCTCCTTGAACGCCGCGAACGCGTCGGCCGCGAGAACCTCGGCCCACTTGTAGCTGTAGTACCCGGCCGCGTAGCTGCCGCCGAAGACGTGGGCGAACGTATGCGGGAAACGGTTGTAGGCGGGCGTCTCGACGACGGCGACTTCCGCCCGGACCTCGGCGAGGATCTCGTAGACGCGCTCGATCGACGCCGGCTCGGGCTCGCTATGCAAACGGAAGTCGAACAGCGCGAACTCGAGCTGCCGCGCCATCGCGAGGCCGGCGAGAAACGTGCGCGAGCGGTTCAGCGTCTCGATCTTGTCCTCCGGCAGCGCGGCGCCGGTCTCGTAATGGCCCGAGACCCGGCGCAGCACCTCCGGCAGCCAGGCGTAGTTCTCGAGAAACTGGCTCGGCAGCTCCACGGCGTCCCACGCGACGCCGTTGACGCCCGCGAGCGAAGGGTAGTCGACGGTCGTCAGCAGGTGATGCAGCGAGTGCCCGAGCTCGTGGAACAGGGTCACGACCTCCGCGTGCGTGAGCAGCGAGGGCATGCCGCCGGCCGGAGGGTTGAAGTTGCAGACGAGATGCGCGACGGGATCCTCTCTTCGTCCCGGAAGCCTGGCGCGATTCAAGCACACGTCCATCCATGCGCCGCCGCGCTTCCTCGGCCGCGCGTAGAGATCCGTGAAGAGGCCGCCGACCCGGCGTCCCGCCCGGTCGCGCATCTCGTAGTACTCGACCGTCGGATGCCACGCGTTTCGCGGCGCCTCGCGCTCGATGCGGAGACCGAACAGCGTCTCGACGAGACCGAAGAGGCCCGTCAGCACTTTCGGCAGCGGGAAATAGGCGCGGAGCCGCTCCTCGTCGAGATCTAAGCGCTCGCGGCGCAGGCGCTCGGAATAAAACGGCACGTCGGGCGCCGCGATCGGGCGGCCCGCGTGCGCGGCGACCGCTTCGAGCTCGCGCGCGGCGACGGGGCGGCTCCGCGCCGCGAGGCCGCGCAGAAAGCGCAGAACCTCATCGGGGGACTCGGCCATCTTCGTCTCGAGCGACAGCTCCGCGAAGTTGCGAAAGCCGAGGAGCCTCGCCGCCTCGTGGCGGAGCGCGAGGATTTCCTCGATAAGCGGGCCGTTGTCCCAGCGGCCCGCCAACCGGCCCTGGTCCGAGGCGCGGGTGGCCCAGGCGCGGTAGTAGAGCTCGCGGAGCTCCGCCGACTCCGCCTGACCCATGACGGCGGTATACGTCGGCATGTCGAGCTTGAGGAGCCAGCCGTCGCGGTTCTGCGCGGCCGCCGCCTCGCGGGCGCGGTCGAGCACGACGCTCGGCAAGCCCGCGAGCGCCGCGAGCCGAGTCTCGTGGTGCTCGAAGGCGTCCGAGGCATCCATGAGATTCTGCTCGAACTCGGCTTCGAGCGCGGCGAGCCGCTGCTTGAGCGAGCGGAACCGCTCCTTCTCCGCGGGAGGCAGCGCCACGCCGCCGAGCCGAAAATCGCGGAGGCGCTGCGAGACGAGCTCCGTTTCGACGGTCCGGACCGCGGGCAGCAAGGCCCGCACGCGCTCGAGCTGCCGATACAGCGCCTCGTTTTGACCGACCTCCGCGGTGAATTCCGTCACGAGCGGCAGGCAGCGATTGAACGCGTCGCGGAGCTCCGGCGACGAGGCGACGGAGTTCAAGTGCGCGACCGGCGACCACACGCGGTGCAGCGCGTCGTGCACGCCTTCGAGGCCCTGCAGCCAGGCGACGTCAGGCTCCTCGGCGCCGACCGCGCGCGCGAGCGCCGCGCGCTGCTCGGCGAGGACGAGGCGCACGGCGGGCTCGACGTGCCCCGGCGCGATCTCGCCGAAGCGCGGCAGCGGCTCCGCCTCGAGCAATGGATTTGCTTCGGTCTGACGCGGTTCGTTCATGGTGCGGCTCATCGAGCGTCTCGTGCCCGGGGCCGAATATTGTCGACGCGGCCGGGCAAAAATACGGATACGGCAATCTAGCAGAGACGGGCCGATTCGTTCTCGGCTCGGAGCGTCGTGTAAGCTCCCGCCGTCCCCGGCACGAGGTGTCCAGTGAAATCTTTCGATCTCATCGTCTTGGGCGGCGGCAGCGGCGGCCTCGCGACGGCGCAGCGCGCCGTCGAGCACGGGGCGCGGGTCGCGGTGTTCGAGCCGAACCGGCTCGGCGGAACCTGCGTCAACGTCGGCTGCGTGCCGAAGAAGGTCATGTGGAACGCGGCCGAGATCGCGCATGCGCTCGCCGACGGCCCGTCTTACGGCTTCGACGTCAGCGTGGCGAGTCACGACTGGCAGCGTCTCAAGCGCGGGCGCGACGCCTACGTCGAGCGGCTCAACGGCATCTATCGCCGAAACCTCGACCGCAAAGGCATCGAGCTCGTCCCGAGGCGCGGTGCGTTCGCCGCGCCGCACGAGATCGTCGACGATCTCGGCGAGCGCTATTCGGCGCCGCACATCGTCATCGCGACGGGCGGCTATCCCAAAGTGCCGCCGATCGAGGGCGCGAAGCTCGGCATCACCTCGGACGGGTTCTTCGAGCTCGAAGCACTGCCGCGACGAATCGCGATCGTCGGCAGCGGCTACGTCTCGGTCGAGCTCGGCGGCGTGCTTCGCGCCCTCGGCAGCGAGGTCGTGCTGTTCGTGCGCTACGACCGCGTGCTTCGCGACTTCGATGCGCTGCTCTCCGATCGCCTCATGGCCGAGATGGGCTCCGCGGGGATCGAGATCGTCACGGCGGCGACGCCGCACGCGTTGACGGGCCGAGGTCCCTTCACGCTCGAGCTCGAGGACGGGCGGCGCTACCCGGGTTTCGACGCGGCGCTCTGGGCGATCGGGCGCGCGCCCGCGTCGGCGTCGCTCGCGCTCGAGCGCGCGGGCCTCGCGCCGACGCATCAGGGGCACGTACCCGTCGACGATTTCCAGAACACCGCCGTGCCCGGCATCTATGCCGTTGGAGACGTCACGGGACGGCCGGAGCTCACGCCCGTCGCGATCGCGGCCGGCCGCAGGCTCGCGGACCGCGTGTTCGGCGGCGACGAGAACCGCAAGCTCTCGTACGAGGTCATCCCGACCGTGATTTTCTCGCATCCTCCGATCGGCACCGTGGGCCTCTCGGAAATCGAGGCGCTGCGGCGCCATCCGACCGAGCCCGTCTACGCGTACACGGCCGAATTCGTTCCGATGTTCTATGCGCTGACGGAGCGCAAGCCGGTGACGGCCATGAAGCTCGTCGTCGTCGGCGAGGAGGAGCGCGTGGTCGGTTGTCACGTGATCGGGCCCGGCGCCGACGAGATCCTGCAAGGCTTCGCGGTCGCCATCACGATGGGCGCACGCAAGCGCGACCTCGACGATACGATCGCGATTCACCCGACGAGCGCCGAGGAGCTCGTCACGATGCGCACGCGGGTTACGTCGCGGCGCTGACGGTAGGTCGCGGCGCTGGACGAGCCGGCGACGCGCCCAGGCGGCTCAGCCGCGCCCAGGCGGCTCAGCCGCGCGCAGGAACTCAGCCGCGCGCAGGAACTCAGCCGTGCGCCTTGAGCTCTGCGATGATCGGCGCGGTGTCCGGCCGCACGCCGCGCCAGATCCGGAAGGATTCCGCGGCTTGCTCGACGAGCATTCCGAGGCCCTGCTCGGCGCGGCCGGCGCCGTGCTCGAGCGCCCACGCGACGAAGGGCGTCGCGCTGCGGCCGTACGCGAGGTCGTAGCAGAAGGTTCGAGGTCCGACGATCCCTACGGGAAACGGGGGCTGCTCGCCGTGCAGACCCGCGGAGGTCGCATTGACGACGAGATCGAACGGCGGCCGCCCG
>DASTSM010000189.1:0-3358 GCA_035760685.1 Gammaproteobacteria bacterium
CGACAAGCCCGCGAGCTGCCACACGTTGCGGCACTCTTTCGCGACTCACCTGCTCGAGCGCGGTATGGACATCCGTACCGTGCAGGAGCAGCTCGGTCACAAGGACGTGCGAACGACGCAGATCTACACGCACGTGCTGAATCGCGGCGGATCAGCGGTACTGAGCCCGCTGGGTCAAGTGCTCGCCCCTTCCGATAAGCGCTGAGAGAAAACCACCGCCGCGGTTGCGCTCTGCGCCGCCGTGGTGGCGCGCTGGTTTATCATTCGCGGGAAACAAGAACAGCGGTGCGCAAGTGAACAAACGTATCGGCTTCATCGGCCTCGGCGTCATGGGCACTCCGATGGCCGGGCATCTCGCGAACGCCGGCCACGCGCTCGTCGTCTTCGACATCGACGGCGCGAAGGCGCAAAGACTCGCCGCTGCGCACGCTTCGATCGCCGTCGCGAAGGCGCCGCGCGACGTCGCCGCGGCGTGCGGCGTCGTCTTCACGATGCTGCCCTCGGGCGAATACGTGCGCGACGTCGCGCTCGGCCCGAACGGCCTCATCGAAGGATTCGAAGGCGGCGAGCTGCTCGTCGACACATCGTCGTCGGAGCCCGCGCTCACGCGCGAGACCGCGGCGGCGCTCGGCGCCAAGCGCGTGGCGATGGTCGATGCGCCCGTCTCGGGCGCCGAGTGGGGCGCGAAGTCCGCGCAGCTCGTCTTCATGGTCGGCGGCGAGGCGGACTCGGTCTCGCGGGCCCGCCCGCTGCTCGATCTGATGGGCAAGCAAGTCTTTCACTTGGGGCTCGTCGGCTCCGGGCATGCGATGAAGTCGATCAACAATCTCATCACGGCGATGACGCTGCTCGCGACGTCGGAAGGCCTCGCGCTCGGTACGAAGCTCGGCCTCGATCCCGACGTCATGACCGACGTCCTCAACGTCGCCACGGGCATGTCGTGGATCACACAGACGCACATCAAGCAGCGCATCACGAGCCGCACGTTCGACGATCCGTTCAAGCTCGAGCTCATGGTCAAGGACATCCGCATTGCGCTCGAGCTCGCAGAGTCCGAATCGATCGACCTGCCGCTCAGCGCGCTCGGACAAAAGCTCTGGCGCAGCGCGGACGAAGCGGCCGGCCGCGGCGCGAGCGTGAGCGAGCTCGTGCGGTGGGTGGAGCGGCAGACCGGCGTCGAGATCAAGCCGACGCGGTCTTAGAGGAGCGCTCGCGGAGGAGCAATCGCGGAGGAGCACTCGGGGAGAAGCACTCGAGCTAAGGGAAACGGCTCGAGCTGACGAGAATCGCAGCCGATAGTTGCGCGGGAAAAGGGCGCCGCTCCGCGCCCTTCCCTCCCGCTTGAGCCTATCCCACCTTCTCGACCTGGTGCGACCCGGCGGACTTCACGACCGCCTCGGTTACGGCAGCGCCGTGCACCATCTCCTCGATCGGGATCGGGAAGGGCGCGCCGCCCTGCGCGGCGTCCGCGAACGATTCGAGCGCCGCACGCGTGACGTCCAAACGCTCGGCGTCCCACGTCTGCGCGGGGCCTTGAGCGGGCTTGAAGATGCACTTGCCGAATAGCCGCGTGCGGCGCTCCTCCGAGGGCGCGCCCGCGATGTGCGTCATGCCTTCGAGGCGCACGTAGCCCTTCGAGCCGTAGACCTGGAAGCTGAAGCCGCCGCCCGTCGCCGTCATCGTACCGAGATAGCCCGACATGCCTTCCTTCATGCGGAACAGAATCGACGTCGTATCGTCGGCGTCGATCTGCACGACTCGCCGGAAGCTCTGACAATAAACCTCGTCGATGAAGCCGCAGAGATCGATCATGCCGTCGATCGCATGCACGCCCATCGGCGTCAGGCCGCCGCAGGGGGTCTCCTCTTTGTCCGCGCGCCAGGCTTCCGGCTTCAGGAACAGCGCGTTCGGAAACGTCATCGTCGATTCGCAGTGCAAGATCACGCCGAGATCGCCCGAGTCGATGCGCTCGCGCAGCTTGCGCATCTCGGGGTGCCAGCGGCGGTTGTAGCCGAGGCCGAGCGTGACGCCGGCTTCACGGACCGCGTCGACGGCACGCTGAGCATCCGCCCTCGTGAGCGCGAAGGGCTTCTCGCAGAACACGTGCTTGCCGTGCTTCGACGCGGCGACGACCTGATCGACGTGCATCGAGTGCGGCGTCGCGAGGACGACGGCGTCGACTCCGGGATCCGCGAGAAGCTCTTCGTAGCTCTGACGAAGCTTGAGCTTGTGCTGCTCGCCGAATGCCTTCACGTCGTCGTTGATGGTTCGCGTCGTGCCGGCGACGAAACGCATCTTGTCGCTCCGGCTCTCGCCCGAGACGGCCTCGACGAGCGTCTTGCCCCACCACCCGAGGCCGACGATTGCCGCATTGATCACTTCGCTATCCTCCTAAGCATCTCTCGATGGCTAATCACTTTTCTTTCTTCTCTTCGCGCTCTTTCTTCTCTTCGCGCTCGTTCTTCTCTTCGCGCACCGCTACTCGAGCCCGCTCGCCCGCGCCTGATCGCGCGCCATGACGGCCCAGTCGAGATCGCCTTCGCCGTGCGCCATCGCGCCGAGCAGCCGATCGCGATAGACGTTGCAGCTCGGCAGCGGCACGTTCGCGGCGAGCGCGGCCGCGAGCGCGAGATTCGCGTCCTTGAGGCCGAGCTTCGTCGTGAAGCCGGCCTGGCCGTAGCTCTGCTTCGCGATGAGCGCGCCGTAGACCTTGTACGCGGGCGCCGCGAACAAGCCGTCCGTCAGCACCTCGTTGAAGACGTCGGGCGCGACGCCGAACTTGCGCGTCAACGAGAAGCCCTCGGCCATGGCCTCGATCGCGCAGCCGAGCACCATGTTGTTCGCGAGCTTGACGGCGGCGGCGCCGGCCGGGTTCGTGCCGGCGTTGAACGTGCGCCGGCCCATGGCGCCGAAGAGCGGCGCGACCTTCTCGATCGCGTCGGCGGGGCCCGCGGCGACGATGCCGAGCTGACCCGCGGCGGCCGCATCGGGCCGGCCGAGCACGGGCGTCGCGACGAGGATTTGCCCCGCCGCCTTGTGCAGCTTCTCGAGATCGGTCAGCGCGGCGACGCTGTGCGTGCCCATCGGCACGTGGATCGCGCCTTTCGCGAGCGTGCTCACGAGGCCGCCGTTCGCGATCTCGAAGAGCGCCTTGTCGTCCGTCAACATCGTGATGACGACGTCGCGGCCCTTGCACGCGTCCGCGACCGAGTCGGCGACCTTCGCGCCGCGCTTCTCGAGCTCCGCGCACTTCTCGCGCGTGCGGTTGTAGAGCACGAGCTCGTGCCCGGCGTCGAGCAAGCGCCCGGCCATGGCCTGGCCCATGCGGCCGAGTCCGATGAATCCCACCTTCATGGCT
>DASTSM010000190.1:0-12855 GCA_035760685.1 Gammaproteobacteria bacterium
AAGCGCCCAGCCGACGAGCGCCGATCCGGCAAGCGCGAGCGGAAGGCGGGCGATGGGGCTCCTCGTCACGCGCCGATTCTCATACGGCTCGCGGCGTGAGACAACGCGGCCGCGGGAGCAGGCGCCTCGTCGCCGAGACGAGCACGCCGTGGTTGCCGCTTCGAGGCTTGGGACGCGCACTCGGCCGCCGAGCGCGGGACCGACGCAGCGAGCTTGGGAGACGGATGGTCCCGCGCGTAGACTCGCGAGAACCATCGTCAGGAGCCCGATCATGACCGCCCGCCATCGCGACCTCGGATTGTCCTTCTCGCTCGCGGCCGCGGCCGCAATCTCGCTCGCCGCGGCGGCCCCGCTGCACGCGCAAGCCCAGGCGCCGTCGGGCGGAGCGGCGCGCACGCCGGCGGCGGCCCAGCAGCCCTTGCCCGAGGACTACATCCGCCCCGCTCCCGTTCAACCCGGCCGCGCGCCCGGCATGAAGGTCCAGGAGTCGTCCGCGAATCAGCGCGTCTTCGAGGTCAGGCTCACGACGGGCGACGAGCTGCTCTCGGGCCTCACGGATCTCGCGCTGAAGAACCACATCACGGCCGCCTACGTCACGGGCATCGGCGGGCTCTCGACGGGCCTCCTGGGCTGGGGAGACCCTTCGAACGGCGCGTTCAAGAAGATTCCGATCGACCGCAAGGCAGAGCTCGTCTCGCTCATCGGGGACATCTCGATGCGCGACGGCCGGCCCTACGTGCACCTGCACGGCGTCGTGGCGTTCTCCGACGGCACGACGAAGGCCGGGCACGTCATCGAGGCGAACGTCGCGCCCGTCGCCGAGATCGCCGTCGTTGCGCTCGAATCGGGCGAAGCGCCGGCAACGCCGGCCGCGCCGACGCACTGAGCGCCGGCGTCGCCGCGCTCCCGCGCCGACCTCCGTCCGCGACGCCATCGTTCCTCTCGCACCCGCGAGCGCGTGCCGATGCGAGGCCGTCCGATCTCGTCCTATGCGATAGCGGCGGTCTTGCCGGCGTTGCGCGAAGCGCTGCTTGCGCGCCGCTCCGCCGTGCTGACCGCGCCGCCCGGCGCCGGCAAGAGCACGGTCGTTCCGCTCGCGCTGCTCGACGAGCCCTGGATGCGCGGCCGCCGCGCGATCATGCTCGAGCCGCGCCGCCTCGCGGCGCGCGCCGTCGCGCGGCGGATGGCGGATACGCTCGGCGAGCCCGTGGGGCGAACCGTGGGCCACCGCATGCGGCTCGACACGCGCGTCTCGGGGGAAACGCGTATCGAGGTCGTGACCGAAGGCGTGCTCACGCGCATGCTGCAGAGCGATCCCGCGCTCGAGGGCGTCGCGCTCGTGATCTTCGACGAGTTCCACGAGCGCAGCCTCGAGGCCGACTTAGGTTTAGCGCTGACGCTCGACGCGCGCGACGCGATCGCGCCCGACCTCCGCGTCCTCGTCATGTCGGCGACGCTCGAGGTCGAGCCCGTCGCGCGCCTGCTCGGAGACGCCGCGCTCGTCACGGCCGAAGGCCGCGCGTTCGCGGTGGAGACGCGGTACGCGGGCAAGGGTCCGCCGCTGCTGCCGGGCGGCGCCGGCGCGGGCGTCGGTGCGGCCGGACCGAACGCGGCAGCGGGCCGCACCTTCGGCGCAGGCGAGTCGCCCGAGCGGCTCGTCGCCTCGATCGTGCAGCGCGCCCTCGCCGAGACCGAAGGCGACGTGCTCGTCTTCCTGCCGGGCGCCGCCGAGATCCGCCGAGTCGCGGCGCTGCTGACCGCCGCGCCGCTTCCGAGCGGCGTGCGGCTCAGCCCGTTGTTCGGCGACCTCGACACCGAAGCGCAGGACGCCGCGCTCGCGCCCGCACCCGAGGGCGCGCGTAAGGTCGTGCTCGCGACGAACATCGCGGAGACGAGCCTTACGATCGAAGGCGTGCGTGTCGTCGTCGACTCGGGGCTCGTGCGGCGCGCGCTCTTCGATCCTTCGACGGGCATGGGCCGGCTCGAGACGCGCCGCATCTCGAGGGCGTCGGCCGAGCAGCGCCAGGGCCGCGCGGGCCGCACGGCGCCCGGCGTCTGCTACCGCGCCTGGAGCGCCGGCGCGCACGCGAGCCTCGCGCCGACGACGCCGCCCGAGATCCTCGCGGCGGATCTCGCGCCGCTCGCGCTCGAGCTCGCGAGCTGGGGCGTCGCCGACGCCGGCGCGCTGCGCTGGCTCGATGCGCCGCCGCCCGCGATGCTCGCGAGCGCGCGCGAGCTGCTGAGGCGCCTCGGCGCGCTCGACGACACGGACCGCATCACGGAGCACGGCCGGAAGATGGCGCGGCTCGGCGTCCATCCGCGCCTCGCGCACATGCTGCTTCGCAGCCTCGCGCTCGGCGCGCTGCCGGTCGCGGCCGAGCTCGCTGCGCTCCTTTCCGAGCGCGATCTGTTGCGCGGCGACGCGGCGTCGCGCGGCAGCGCTCCTGCGCCGGCCGGCGGCGGACCCGTACGCGACGCGGACATTCGCGCCCGCCTCGAAGCGCTGCACTCGGGGCGAGGCGATCGCGGCGCGATCCATCGAGCGCGGCGGCAGGCCCGCAATCTCGAACGGCAGGCGGCGGCGCTCGGCGTCGACGGGGAGACGGGCGACGGCCGCGGCGGCCCGCGCTCGTCCCGCGCGCGCGGCGAACCCGACGTCTCGCGAGCCCCGGACAAAGGCGGCGCCGCGCACGGCGGCGACGCGCTCGCCGGCGTGCTGCTCGCATTCGCCTATCCCGATCGCATCGCGCGCCGGCGCGCCGGAGCGAGCCGCCGCTACGCGCTCTCGAACGGCCGCGGGGCCGAGCTCGACGAAGGTGAACGTCTCGCGCGCGAGGAGTTCCTCGTCGCCGTCGACGTCGACGATCGCGACCGCGACGCGCGCATCCGGCTCGCGGCGCCGTTGACTCGGCAGGAGCTCGAAGCGCATTTCTCGTCCGAGCTCGAGCGCGCCGAGGAGATCGAGTGGAATGCGCGCGAGGAAGCCGTCGTCGCCCGGCGCGTGCTTCGCCTCGGCGCGCTCGTCGTCGACGAGAAGCCGCTGCCCCAAGTGCCGCCCGACGCCGCGCGCGGCGCGATGCTCGCCGGCGTGCGCGCGCTCGGGCTCGGCGTCCTGCCGTGGACGAGCGACGCTCGCGATTTTCAGGCGCGCGTCGAGTTCGTGCGCGCGCTCGGCCTGCCGGAGACCGCCGATTGGCTCGCGCTCGACGACGCGGCGCTCGAGCGCTCGCTCGACGAATGGCTCGCGCCGTGGCTCGAGGGCGCGACCCGGCGCGAGCACCTCGCGCGGATCCCGCTGCTCGACGCGCTCAAGGCCTACCTCGGCTGGCAGCGGCTGCAGGCGCTCGACGCGCTCGCCCCGAGCCGAATCGAAGTGCCGAGCGGTTCGCGCATTCGCGTCGACTATCGCGACGAGAACGCGCCCGTCGTGGCCGTCCGCCTTCAAGAAGTCTTCGGACTCGAGCAGACCCCGCGCATCGGCGGAGGCCGAGTGCCCGTGACCTTCAAGCTCCTGTCCCCCGCGCAGAGGCCCGTGCAGATCACGCGCGATCTCGAGAGCTTCTGGCGAAGCGGCTATGCGGAGGTGCGCAAGGACTTGCGCGGCCGCTATCCAAAGCACTATTGGCCCGAGAATCCGCTCGAGGCGGAGGCGGTGCGAGGGGTGCGGCCGCGCGGGTGAGCGGCGATCCCTGACTTCGTGCTGCGTGATCAAGGATGACGATCACGTCTCGCGCGATTGACGCAAGCCGTAGGTTAGCGCGATCCATTCGACAAGCTCGGGGACGCTACTGTTGATCTTGAGTGCCTTCGGATCGATCGAGCGATCTGTCTCGATCGCGTCGAGGTTCTCTCGGAGATCGGTATTCGAGTGTCCGGGGCGCGCAGCCCGTGGCCATCTGAATCAGGCTGCGCGGGCGGTTGTCCGCGAGCGAAGCTTCGAGGTTCCGGATCGCCTTGACCTGAGCCTGCCAGAGGCCGCGCTCCTCGAGCGGCGGCGTGCTGCATGCGGGCGAGGAACGTCGGGCCGCGTCGGACGTACTCGGGCGCCGCTTCGGCGACCTTCGACGATTCGGCGGAGTCGCCGACCCCTCCGCGGAGGGATTTCGCACCAAACGGGGGCACCGGCGCTTCCGCGGAAGCGCCGCCGGCCGACTTCGAGTCTGAGATCCGCGCGGCGAGCATGGCCGGCGTGTGGAACGCGAACACGGGGCGCGAGCGCGGCGCCGCTTCGAGGCCGCTCGTGAAGCCGTCTCGACGCCCGTCGATTCATAGGCGAACGGCAGCGGCCGCCGCCATGCCGAGAGCGCGTCCGGCAGACCGACCGTGTACTTCGCGGACTGCATCTCGACGCCGACGAGCGTCGCGCCCTGTTTCTTCGCTTCGATGACGCAGCGTCCCTTGCCTTTTTTGCGCGGCTCACCCGGGCGAGATCCTGCTCGAGGAGTTTCTCAAGCCGTCGGGAATGAGTCAGGCCGCGTTCGCGGAAAAGATCGGCTGGACGAAGGCGCGCTCAATGAGCTGATTCGCGGCAAGCGAGGCCTGCACGTCGAAGGCGCTACCGCCGCTCCATCGAAAAACCACTCGCCACTGATCGTTGATCCGTATCGAGTGAAACCCCTTGAAGTCGCCTTTTAGACCTTCCAGCCGGTTGCCGGGCGGTGATCATCGAAACTCGATAACGTCAGCAACCTCTTCCCGATTAGAGGGCGGAATAACGGTCCATGACAAGGACCTGCTCGCAGAGCGCCTCGCTCTGCCAACTCAAGGCGAACAGCGAACGCGCGGCGCGGCCGATTTCCGATTACTTCGTCGGTCTATCGAAGTCCCGATGCTCCTCCGGATCGAGCTCCTTCGCGCGGCTCTTGCCCGCTTCTTCCGCGGCCTCGGCCTCGCGCCGCTCCTGCTCCGTGAGCTTGCTCGGTTTCGCGGCGCCCTGCTTCTTGACCGATTCCTGCGTCGCTTCGTTGTAGCGGCGCGCCGCCGTTCGGCTTCCTTCGCCTTCGTTCTTTCCGGCCATCGCGGGCCCTCCTCGTTGGTGCGCAGCCGGAGAAAGCAAGACGCATGCCACGCGATGACACGAGGTGTGCGTCAGCCTCGGCGTCCACGCGCGCCGAGCGCATCTCGAAATCGACGACTGCGAGGCCGACGCGGACCGAGTTACGGCTCGACGAGCGCCTGCTGGACGAGCTGCCGCGAGAGATTCTGTAGATTAGGCATGCCGCCGCCCGTGACCATGCGCTGAATCATGCCGACGAAGACGATGTCGTTCATCGGATCGATCCAGAACCACGTGCCCGCTGCGCCGTCCCAGAGGTAGGTGCCCTCGCCCGTGCTGCTGCCGGCTGCGTGCGGATCGGTATAGACGGCGACGTCGTAGCCGTAGCCGAAACCCGGCCGCATGCGCTGAAAGCCGATGCCGAAGCGGCCGTCCATGAGCTTCGCGGGCAGGTGATTCGCGCGCATGAGATCGACCGTCGAAGGCGCGAGGATGCGCGCGCCGTCGAGCTCGCCGCCGTTCGCGAGCATTTGCGCGAAGCGGGCGTAGTCGCGCGCGGTCGAGTAGAGCCCTCCGCCGCCCGACGCGAGGCCCGGCACCTCGGTCACGTTCGGATCGCGCGGCTGCGGAGCGAGACCGCCGCCGCCCGGCGCGGGAGCGTAGATCGTCGCGAGCCGCTCGAGCTTCGCTTGCGGCACGGCGAATCCCGTATCCGTCATGCCGAGCGGCTCGAAGATCTGCTCGCGCATGAAGTCGGGCAGCGAGCGGCCCGAGAGCTTCTCGACGAGATAACCCTGCACGTCGACCGAGACGCTGTACTCCCAGCGCTCGCCGGGCTGATAGAGCAGCGGTATGGCGGCGAGCCGCTCGATGAGCTCCTGAAGATTCGCGGCGCCGAGCGGATTCTTCTGCCGGTAGAGCTCGTCGACGGGCGTCGAGCCGAAGCCGTACGTGAAGCCGGCCGTGTGCGTCAAGAGCTCGCCGACCGTCGGCGCGTGGTTCGGCGCCTCGAGGATCATCTCGCCCTTGTCGTCGACGCCTGCGAACACTCGAAGGTCCGCGAATTCGGGTATGTACTTCGAGAGCGGATCGTCCGGATACCACTTGCCGAGCTCGTAGAGCTTCATCATCGCGACGGCCGTGACGGGCTTCGTCATCGAGTAGATGCGGAAGATCGTGTCGGGGCGCATCGGCGCGTCGGAGGCGATGTCGCGTTTTCCGTAAGCGTCGAAGTACACGACCTTGCCGTGCCGCGTGACGAGCGCCACGATGCCGGCGAGCGCGCCGTCGTCGACGAACGCGTGCATGGCGGGATCGAGCAGCGCGAGGCGCTGGCTCGAGAAGCCGACGGATTCGGGCGTCGCTTGAGGCAGCTCGGCGGCTTGAACGGCGCACACCGACGCGCCGAACGCGAGCAATGCGCAAAGCGCGATACGCGCTCGGGATCTTGCCCGGGGCCCGGGCGGCGCTCGCGGCTCGAGCCGGGCTTGAGAAGCGGGCGGCGCCGGAGCGATGCGCACTGCGGCCATGGTTTCTGCTCCGTTCGTATGATAGAGAATACTCGCCCTCTACGCCGGAGCCACGCAACCATGAAACTCGCGAGTTCGCGCTCGATCCTCCCCCTTTTCGCGGCCGCCGCCTTCGCGGCTGCGCTCACGGCCGCGCCGCAACGCGCGGCGGCGGACACCGTGCTCATCACGGGCGCGAATTCCGGCATCGGCCTCGAGTTCACGAAGGAGTACGCCGCGCAGGGCTGGACCGTCATCGCGACGCACCGCCGCTCGAGCACGCCCGAATCGCTCGCCGAGGTCGTCGCGAAGTATCCGAACGTGCGCGTCGAGCGCCTCGACGTCACGGATATTCCCGGCACGAAGGCGCTCGCCGAGAAGCTCAAGGACGTGCCGATCGACGTGCTCCTCAACAACGCGGGCGTCTACAACGACCGGCGCGGCTGTCACGACGAATCCTGCCCCGGAAACTGGAGCACGCAGACGTTCGGCAAGCTCGACTACACGCTCTTCGACACGATCATGGCCGTCAACGTCAAAGGCCCGCTCATCGTGTCCGAGGCCTTCCTTCCGAACGTGCGCGCGAGCAAGCAGAAGAAGATCGTCTGCATCAGCTCGACGAACGGCTCGCTGACCGACCAGCTGCCGGGCGCCGGCGCGCTCTTCTACCGCGCGAGCAAGGCGGCCCTGAATCGCGAGATGCAGCTCGTCGCGCGCCAAGAGCAGCCGGAAGGCGTGACCGTGCTGCTGCTGCACCCGGGCGCCGTCGTCACGGAGCGGCAGTCCTACCTCGAAGGCGCGAAAGGCATGGTCGAGATGCCGTTCACGGTCAAGCACATGATCGCGACGATCGACAAGGTCACGATCGCCGACACCGGCAAGTTCCTGGTCTACGACGGCACGACGGCTCCCTGGTAGCGCGGGGAGGACTGCTTGACCGGGCGTCGCGGCAGCATCCAGAATGGAGGAATCTTGGAGGAACCGCACGTGGCGACCCTGAACATCAAGAATGTCCCCGATGCGCTCTATAAGAAGCTTCAGGCTCGCGCTAAGCGGCAGCACCGCTCGGTGGCGCAGGAGGTGACGCACATTCTCAGCGAAGCGCTGGAGACGCCCAAGCCTCTGTCGATTCTCGAGTTGCAGGGCCTCGGGAAGGAGACCTGGCAGGCCGTGGACGCCGCCGCTCACGTCGAGCGCGAGCGTTCCTCATGGGATTGATGGAAGACGTCGGCGACGGAGACGTAGCCGTCGACACTGCAGCGTTCATCTATTTCATCGAAGAGCATCCCCGGTATCTCCCAATCATTCGGCCGCTTTTCGTCGAAGCGGACCAAGGCAAACGCCGACTCGTCACGTCGGCGCTCACGCTGCTCGAAGTGCTCGTCGTCCCGTATCGGGCCGGCGACGCGCCGCTCGCGGACCGCTACGAGTCACTCCTGACGCGAAGCCGAGGGGTGCAATTGGTCGATGTGAGCCGCGACCATCTCAAGGCGGCAGCGCAGCTGCGTGCAGCCACAGGCGTCAAGACGCCCGATGCTTTGCAAGTTACGGCCGCGCTCGCCGCGCGCTGCGCGACCTTCGTGACGAACGACCGCCGGTTGCCCCGCGTGCCGGGACTGCGCGTCATCGAGCTTCGATCGTACGTGAGCGGATCATCCCCTGCCGCGTAGTATTCCCACTGCAACGACTTGTTGCGCGCCGCGGAGACGCTCGGGGACGGCCAGCCTTGTCGCCCGCTACTCCCGAAGCGCGAACGCGAACAGCGAGCTGCCGGCGGCGACGGCGACGTACTGCTTGCCGTCGACGGCGTACGTCATCGCTCCGCTGTTGACCTGACCGCCGACGGCGGCCTTCCAGAGCAGCTTGCCCGTGGTCGCATCGAGCGCGTAGAAATAGCCTTCCTTGCCGCCGCCGAAGACGACGTCGCCGGCCGTGGAGAGCACGCCGCCCCACGTGATGTCGTCCATGCGGAACTCCCACTTGGGCTCGAGGGTGTCGGGGTCGTAGGCGCGGATCACGCCGTAGGCCTCGTCGTCGTCGTTGAAGAGCGGCTCGAGGTTGGTCTGTCCCATCGTCGTCTGGCGCTTGTTGATGCCGACGCCCTGCGGGAACTCGCCTTCGATCGCGATGATGCCCGAGTTCTCCCAATGCGCGACGTAGAAGAGGCCGGTCTTCGGGCTGAACGACGGCGGCGCCCAGTTCGTCGCCCCGTGCACGTGCGGGCGGACGAGCGTGCCTTCGGGCGTCGGCCGGATGCCGGGCACGCGGTGCGGGCGGCCGTTCGCGTCGAAGCCGTCCATCCAGTTCGTCTTCACGTACGGCTTGCCGAAGAGGAACTTGCCGGTCGTGCGGTCGAGCACGTACATGACGCCGTTCCGATTCGCCCAGAGCATGACCTTGCGCGGCGCGCCGCGCCAGTCGATGTCGGCGAGCACGGGAACCTGCGTCGAGTCGTAGTCGAGCTCGTCGTGGGGCGTGAACTGATAGAACCACGCGAGCTTGCCCGTGTCCGCGTCGAGCGCGACGACGCAGTTGCTATAAAGGTTGTCGCCGAGCCGAGAGCGGCCGTCCCAGTCGGGCGCGGGATTCCCCGTGCCGAAGAAGACGAGGTTCGTGTCGGGATCGTAGGCGCCCGCGTTCCAAACCGCCCCGCCGCCCTCCTTCCACGAATCGCCCGACCACGTGTCGCTGCCGGCCTCGCCGGGCGCCGGGATCGTGCGGAACTTCCAGAGCGCCTTGCCCGTATGCGCGTCGAAGGCGGCGATGAGGCCGCGGATGCCCATGTCGCCGCCGGCCGTGCCGACGATGACTTTGTCCTCGACGACGAGCGGCGCCATCGTGATCGAGTAGTGCTCCGCGGCGTCGGCGACGGTGGTGTCCCAGAGCGGCTGGCCGCTCTTTGCATCGATCGCGACGAGGTGCGCGTCGATCGTGCCCATGAAGAGCGTGTCGCCGAGGATCGCGAGGCCGCGGTTCACGCGCCCGCAGCAGAGGCGCGCGTCGGGCGAGGGCTGATAGGTGAACGTCCAGAAGATGCGGCCCGTCGAGGCGTCGAGCGCGACGACGTCGTTCGGCGCCTGCACGGTATAGAGCACGCCGTCGACGACGAGCGCAGTCGCCTCGAACTTCTCGAGCGAATGCGCCTGCCAAACCCATTGGAGCTCGAGGTTCTTCGCGTTTGCCGAGTTGATCTGATCCAAGCGGCTGTAGCGCTGATTGCTCGGCGTGCCCGAGTAGCTGAGCCAGTTCCACGGCTCGCGATCGCCGTGCAGCACACGATCGAAGGTGACGGCAACGCCCTGCGCCTCCGCAGTCTGCGCCGCAGGCGCTTGGCCCGAAGGACTGCGCAGCGAGGCGAGGTACGCGACGACGTCGGCCAACTCCTGCGCGTCGAGCCGCCCGCGATAGGACGGCATCGGCGTCGGCGCGAAGCCGTAGCTCTCGAGGTCCGACTTCTTGAACGACCGGAGCCGCTCGTGCGAATCGATGAGCTCGACGGTGAACGTATCGTGATTCAGGAGCCGGCCCGTCACGGTCTCGCCGGAAGCCGTCTTGACCGTATACGAGCGGTTCGCGGGCTGGACCTCCGCGGCCGGATCGAGCAGCGAGTGCTCCAGCTCGTCGGCGCGGCGGACCTCGCCGATGCGCGTCAGGTCCGGTCCGACGCGCGAGCCCCGGCCCGCGACACGGTGACACTCGAGGCACTCGCCCTTGCCCTCGAAGATCGCCCGGCCGCGCACCGCGTCGCCGCCCTGCGCCGTGCCGAGATTCTCCGCGGCGCGCGCCCGCAGATAGGCGACGATGCGCAGGGCCTGCTCCTCCGACATGCCGGGCGTCGCCGGCATCGGCGTGTTCGGGATGCCGTTGCGGATGATGCCGACGATCTCGTCGTCGGTCAGCGGCCGTCGGAACTGCCCGCGGCCGAGGTCGATGCCGGGAACCTGATTGCCGTCCGGGCCGTGGCAGTTCGCGCAGACGCCCTGAAACGCCTGCTCGCCGCTCTCGACGTCGAAGGCCGTCGCGTGCTGGGCGAGCGCAGAAGGCACAGAGGCCGCGAAGGCCGCCGCCGCGGCCAGGCTTGCGATCGTCGTCGAAGCTCTCATCGTCGGCAACGCCTCGGTTGTAGGTGGACGGTGCGGGCATCTTAGCCCGGCCGCGCGGCGTCTTCACGCGTCCGCGCGCAACTCAGCTCTCGCCGAAAAATCGGCTCTGACCCCATTTTCACCGCGCCGCGCCGGCGGAAGCGCCGTTACCGGCCCGCTCGCGGCGCCGGCTGACACGCCGGGCAGAAGTACGCGGTGCGGCCCTCGACCTTGAGCGTCGCGATCTTGCCGCCGCATCTCGGGCACTCCCCGCCCTTCTTGCGATGCGGCAGCAGCCAGCCTTTCGGGAGGCGCCGCTCGAGGTCCTCCTCCGCGCCCGCGCCCTTCTCGACGGCCGTCTCGAGCACGCGGCGCATGACGCGGTAGAGCCGCTTGATCGCCTTGCCGTCGAGGTCGCTCGCGGGCGTTTTCGGATGGAGCTTCGCCTGAAACAGGATCTCGTCGGAATACAGGTTGCCGATGCCGGCCAGCAGAGTTTGATCCATGAGCGCGGGCTTGAGCGCGCCGCGCCGCGCCGCGAGCGCCTCGCGAAACGCCTGCTCGCCGATCGAGAGCGCGTCCGGCCCGAGCTTCTTCTTGCGGATGTACTCGTCCGGGTCGTCGATCCACTCGACGCGGCCGAACAGGCGCTGATCGACGAAACAGAAATGCTCGCGATGCGGGAAATCGAGGCGCAGCCGATCGTGCCTCGGGTCCTCTTCGCCGTCCTTGAAATACACGAAGCGGCCCGTGAGCCCGAAGTGAAAGCCGACGCAGTGCCCTTCGTCGAGGGCGGCGAAGAGATGCTTGCCGTGGCGCCGCGCGCCTTCGAACGATCGGCCCTCGAGCTTGCGCGCGAGCTCGCGGGCGGAGACGCCTTCGAGGATCTTCGCCGAGCCGACCTCGACGTGCTCGATCTTCTTGTGAAGCGCGTGACGCACGAGCAGCTTGCGGAAATTCTCGACGTCGGGAAGCTCGGGCATCGCTGTCGCTCGCTCGGGAGCTCGGCCGCTACGGCTGGTCGCGATACGCGGTGTATTTCGCCGCCTTGCCGCGCACGACGTCGGCCGGATACTTGCGCCGATTCACCTCGAGCTTGGCGGCCACGGCCGCCTCGAGATCGACGCCGAGCTTGTCGGCGAGCCGCACGAGATAGATCTGCACGTCGGCGAGCTCTTCGGCGACCTGCGCCTTCACGTCTTGCGGGAGATCGCGGGATTCGTCCTCGGTGAGCCACTGAAAATGCTCGAGTAGCTCCGCCGCTTCGACGCTGAGCGCCATCGATAGATTTTTCGGCGAATGGAACCGATCCCAGTCCCGCTCGCTCGCGAAGGCGCGCAGGTCCTGCTTGAGCTTTCCGATATCCACGTCTCCTCCGGTGCCACGCCCTCGGACGAGCCCATGACAGCAGCCGGCCGCGCGCGGGTCAATGCGGCACGCGGAGCGCGGCGGACGAGCGCCGGGCCCGCGAATGGCATACTGGCGGCAATCGAACGCGGCGCGGAGGACGGAAGCGCGATGGGAATGCTCGTGAACGGACGCTGGACCGAGGAGCGCCCCGCCGAGATCGGCGAGAAAGGCGAGTTCAAGCGCATGGCGAGCAGCTTCCGGAGCCGCATCGCTCGCGACGGCTCGACGCCGTTCGCGCCGGAGCCCGGCCGCTATCATCTTTACGTCGGCTGGCATTGCCCGTGGGCGCACCGCACGATCCTCTTCCGCGTGCTCAAAGGGCTCGAGGACGCGATCTCGATCTCCTATTGCCTGCCGCAGTACCGCGAGAACGGCTGGATCTTCGAGAAGCGCGCGGAGTATCCGGACTGCACGGCGGACGAGGTCAACGGCTTCCACTACCTCTACGAGGCCTACGCGGCCGCCGACCCGGCGTATACGGGCAAAGTCACGATCCCGACGCTGTGGGACAAGAAGACGCGCACGATCGTGAGCAACGAGTCTTCCGAGATCATCCGGATGCTGAACTGCGAGTTCGTGGGTCTAGCAGGCAACGATCGCGACTACTATCCCGCGGAGCTCCGCGAGGAGATCGATGCCGTCAACGCCTTCGTCTACGAGAACGTCAACAACGGCGTCTACAGGACGGGCTTCGCGACGAGCCAGGAAGCATACGAATCGGCCTACGACGCGCTCTTCTCGGCGCTCGACGACCTCGAGCGGCGCCTCGCGCGCCGGCGCTTCCTGCTCGGGGAGCGCCAGACCGAAGCCGACTGGCGCCTGTTCACGACTCTCGTCCGCTTCGACGTCGCTTACTTCT
>DASTSM010000191.1:0-14020 GCA_035760685.1 Gammaproteobacteria bacterium
GCTGCCGGAGTCGACGGAGATGGTGATGCCGGGGGACAACATCCAGATGAAGGTGGACCTGATCTCGCCGATCGCGATGGAAGAGGGGCTTCGGTTCGCGATTCGCGAGGGCGGCCGCACCGTCGGCGCCGGCGTAGTGTCGAAGATCATCGAGTAAGAGCGGCGGCGGGGCGGAACATGGCGACGAATCAGAACATCAGGATTAGGCTCAAGGCGTTCGATCATCGGCTGATCGACAAGTCCGCCCGCGAGATCGTCGAGACCGCGAAGCGCACGGGCGCCACCGTCAAGGGTCCCGTGCCGCTGCCGACCAAGGTCGAGCGGTACACGGTTTTGATCTCGCCGCACGCGAACAAGGACGCGCGGGATCAATACGAGCTGCTCACGCACAAGCGCCTCATGGATATCGTCGACCCGACCGACAAGACGGTCGACGCGCTCATGAAGCTCGAGCTACCCGCGGGCGTCGATGTGCAGATCAAGCTGCAGTAGCTGTTGAACGCTAACTGCCGACTGCTATAATGACGGGCTACTTGCGGCCCGGGTTGCTCGCCGGGCCCTCATTTCCAGGTGCCAGCGCGCGAGACGACGTGCTGGCTTAAGCGCCAACCGTCACCAACCGAGCGGCCGGCGCGGATACAGAGGAACACAAAATGCCAATCGGTCTTGTCGGCCGCAAATGCGGCATGACCCGCGTTTTCACCGACGCGGGTGACACGATCCCGGTCACCGTCATCGAGGCTCTCCCGAACCGCGTCACGATGCTGAAGACGCCGGAGCGGGACGGCTACCGCGCCGTGCAGGTCACCGTCGGCGAAGTTCGGCCGCATCGGCTCACGAAGCCTGAGGCGGGCCACTTCAAGGCGCAGAGCGTCATCCCGGGCGAGGGGCTCTGGGAGTTCAAGCTCGCGGCGGGCGAGGGCGAGGATCTCGCACCCGGCGCCGAGATCAAGGTGGATCGGTTTGCGGCGGGCGAGCGCGTCGACGTCACGGGCACGTCGAAGGGCAAGGGCTACGCGGGCGTGATCAAGCGGCACAACTTCAGTACGCAGGACGCGACGCACGGCAACTCGGTCTCGCATCGCGCGCCGGGCTCGATCGGCCAACGTCAGACGCCGGGCCGGGTCTTCCCGGGCAAGCGCATGGCGGGCCAAATGGGCAACGCGCGGCGGACCGCCACGGGCCTCGAGGTCGTGCGGGTCGACGCCGAGCGCAATTTGTTGTTGGTCAAAGGCGCCGTACCGGGCGCGGCCACGGGCCGGGTGTTGATCCGCCCGGCGGCGAAAGGCGCCGCGAAAGGCGCGTGAGAAGGCGGCGAGTCGGGAGCATGAAGGTCAATCTGCAAGGTAACGGCGAGTCGCTCGAGCTCGCGGACGCGTCGTTCGGCGCGCCGTTCAACGAGCCGCTCGTGCATCAAGTGATCACGGCGTATCTCGCGGGCGCTCGAGCGGGCACGAAGGCGCAGAAGACCCGCTCGGAGGTCAGCGGCGGCGGCATCAAGCCGTGGCGGCAGAAGGGCACGGGCCGCGCGCGGGCCGGGTCCTCGCGGAGCCCGATCTGGGTCGGAGGCGGCAGAGCCTTCGCGGCCCGGCCGCGAAGCTTCGATCAGAAGGTCAACCGCAAGATGTACCGCGGCGCCCTGCGCTCCGTGCTGTCCGAGCTGCTGCGCCAGGGGCGGCTGCTCCTGATCGGCGAGTTCGCGATAGGCGAGCCGAAGACCAAGGAGGTGCGCCAGAAGCTCGAGGCGCTCGGCGTGAGCGCGGGGCTCGTCGTCGTCGAGGCGTTCGACGCGAACCTTTGGCTCGGGGCCCGCAACCTGCCGTTCGTCGACGTGGCCGAGGCGAGCCAGGTCGACCCCGTGAGCCTCGTAGCGGCCGAGAAGGTCGTCATGACGGCCGGCGCGGCGAAGATCCTCGAGGGACGTTTGGCATGACCACGATCGCCCGCCAAGAGCGGCTCATGAGCGTCCTGCTCGGACCGCACGTTTCGGAGAAGTCGACGGCCGCGGCCGAGGGGCTGCGCCAGGTCGTCTTCAGGGTCCGTCCCGACGCGACGAAGAGCGAGATCAAGCAGGCCGTCGAGCTGCTGTTCGAGGTCAAGGTCGACGGCGTCACCTCGTCGCGCGTCAGCGGCAAGAGCAAGCGGTTCGGGACGCGCAGCGGCAAGCGCTCCGATTGGAAGAAGGCCTACGTCCGGCTCGCCCCGGGCTACGACCTCGAGTTCCTGAGCCCCGAATAAGCGAGAGGGAACGGAAGTGTCTCTGAAAAAGCTGAGACCCATGTCCGCCGGCCAGCGGTTCGTGGTTCGAGTCGTCGGCGACGGCCTCCACAAGGGCCGTCCGCACGAGTCGCTCATCGCGCCGCTCGCGAGGAACGGCGGCCGGAACAATCAGGGCCGGGTCACGACGCGCCATCAGGGCGGCGGGCACAAGCGCCACTACCGTCTCGTCGACTTCAAGCGGGACAAGGACGGCGTCTCGGGCCGCGTGGAGCGCCTCGAGTACGATCCGAATCGCAGCGCTCATCTCGCCCTCGTGCTGTATCACGACGGCGAGCGCCGCTACATCCTGGCCCCTAAGCGCCTCAAGGTCGGCGATCCCATTCACTCGGGGACCGACGCGCCGATCAAGCCCGGCAACGCGCTCCCGCTGAAGAACATTCCCGTCGGCACGCAGGTGCATTGCGTCGAGCTCAAGCCCGGCAAGGGCGGCCAGCTCGCACGAAGCGCCGGGTCCTCGGTCCAGATCGTGGCCCGCGAAGGCGCCTACGTCACCGTGCGGCTGCGCTCGGGCGAGATACGCCGCGTGCACGTCGCGTGCCGCGCGACGATCGGCGAGGTCGGCAACGACGAGCACAACCTGCGCAAGATCGGCAAAGCCGGAGCACAGCGCTGGCGCGGTATCCGCCCGACCGTGCGCGGCGTCGCCATGAACCCCGTCGACCACCCGCATGGCGGTGGCGAGGGCAAGTCGGGCCAGGGCAACCCGCACCCGGTCTCGCCCTGGGGCGTGCCGACCAAGGGATTCAAGACCCGGCGCAACAAGCGGACGAAAGCCATGATCGTCCGCGGCCGGAAGCAGAAGTAGGTTTGTCGCTATGCCACGTTCGATCAAGAAGGGTCCGTTCGTCGATCTGCACCTGCTCAAGAAGGTCGAGAAGGCCGCGGCCTCGAACGATCGCCGCCCCATCAAGACCTGGTCGCGGCGCTCGATGGTTTTGCCCGACATGGTCGGGCTCACGATCGCGGTGCACAACGGCCGTCAGCACATCCCGGTGCTGATCTCCGAGAACATGGTCGGCCACAAGCTCGGCGAGTTCGCGGTCACGAGGACGTTCCGCGGCCATTCGGGCGACCGCAAGGTCAAGGCCTGAGCGAGATTTGGAGCGAGGACTCATGCAGGTTGCCGCCACATTGCGATACGCGCGCATTTCGCCGCAGAAATGCCGGCTCGTCGCGGACCAGATCAGGGGAAAGCCGGTGGCTCAGGCCATCGACATTCTGCGTTTCAGCACGAAGAAGGCCGCCCGCTTCGTGCACAAGGTGCTCGAGTCCGCCATCGCGAACGCCGAGCACAATCACGGCGCCGACATCGACGAGCTCAAGGTGGCCGTCGTCGAGGTCAATGGGGCGCCGTTCTTCACGCGCTATGCGGCGCGAGCCAAGGGCCGGGGAAACCGGATTCTCAAACGCAACAGCCATATCACCATCCGGGTGGCGGACGAGTAACCATGGGTCAAAAGGTACATCCGATCGGAATCCGCCTCGGCATCACGAAGGAGTGGGCGTCGAAGTGGTTTGCGGACACGCAGACCTTCCCGAGCTACGTCGAGCAGGATCACCGCGTGCGCGAGTTTCTCCGGGAGAAGCTCAAGGACGCCTCCGTGAGCCGCATCCACATCGAGCGGCCCGCCAAGAAGGCGAATATCACGATTCACACGGCGAGGCCGGGCATCGTGATCGGCAAGAAGGGCGAGGACATCGAGAAGCTGCGCGCCGACGTCGCGCGCCTGCTCGGCATGCCGCTCCACGACGTGCGGCTCAACATCGCCGAGATCAGGAAGCCCGAGCTCGACGCTCAGCTCGTGGCGGAAGGCATCGCGCAGCAGCTCGAGCGCCGCGTGCAGTTCCGCCGCGCGATGCGCCGCGCCGTGACGAACACGATGCGCCTCGGCGCGGAAGGCGTGAAGGTCAGGGTCTCGGGAAGGCTCAACGGCGCCGAGATCGCGCGCTCGGAGTGGTATCGCGAAGGCCGCGTGCCGCTCCACACGCTGCGGGCCGACATCGACTACGGGCTCGCCGAGGCGAAGACGACGTACGGCGTCATCGGCGTCAAGGTCTGGGTCTTCCGCGGCGAGGTCTTCGATTTCCAGGAGCAGAAGCCCGAGGCGGCGGAGCCGGCGCGGCAGCAGCCGCCCGCGGCCTGAGCTCGAGCAAGACCCGAGAGTAGGCAGTCATGCTGCAACCCAAGCGAACCAAATTCAGAAAGCAGTTCAAGGGCCGCAACACGGGGCTCGCGTACCGCGGCAGCTCCGTGAGCTTCGGCGAGTACGGCCTTAAAGCGCTCGAGCGAGGACAGCTCACGGCGAGGCAGATCGAGGCCGCGCGGCGCGCGATGACGCGCCACGTGAAGCGCGGCGGCAAGATCTGGATCCGCATCTTCCCGGACAAGCCCATCACGAAGAAGCCGCTCGAGGTGCGCCAAGGCAAGGGCAAGGGCAACGTCGAGTTCTGGGTCGCACGCATTCAACCCGGCAAGCTGCTGTACGAGATGGCCGGCGTCCCCGAGGAGATCGCGCGCGAGGCCTTCAAGCTCGCCGCGGCCAAGCTTCCGATCCGCACGCAATTCGTAGAACGGCAGGCGTCGACATGAACGCGAAGGAACTAAGGGCGATGGACGCCGCCGCGCTCGGCGAGGAGCTCCTGAAGCTGCGGCGCGAGCAGTTCAACCTGCGCATCCAATCGGTGACGGGCCAGGGCGCGCGCCCGGACCAGCATGGCAAGGTGCGCAAGGACATCGCGCGGATCAAGACCGTGCTCCGCGAGCGGGCCAACCAGAAGGAAGCGCAGAAATGAGCGGCGCAGAGGGCGCAGAGGCAACCGGCCGAAAGGCCTCGAGGACCGTCGTGGGGCGCGTCGTCAGCAACAAGATGGACAAGAGCGTGACGGTCGCTGTCGAGCGGCTCGTTCGGCATCCGGTCTACGGCAAGTTCATCCGCAGGACGACGAAGGTCGTCGCGCACGACGAGCAGAACGCCTGCCGCGAGGGCGACACCGTCGCGATCACCGAGTGCCGGCCGATCTCGAAGCGCAAGTCTTGGCGGGTCGTCGAGGTCGTGCAGAGCGCGGCCGAGCCGGCCGGATCCGCGGAGGCCGCGGAGACGCAAGGCTCCGAAGCTTGAGGACCGAGCCATGATTCAGACTCAAACGATGTTGGACGCGGCCGACAACAGCGGCGCAAAGCGCCTCATGTGCATCAAGGTGCTCGGCGGCTCGAAGCGCCGCTATGCGCAGATCGGGGACGTCATCAAGGTCACGATCAAGGACGCGATCCCGCGCGGCCGCGTCAAGAAAGGCGAGGTCTACGACGCGGTCGTCGTGCGCACGCGGCACGGCCTGCGCAGGCCCGACGGCTCCGCGATTCGCTTCGACGGGAACGCCGCCGTGCTGCTCAACAACCGCCTCGAGCCGATCGGCACGCGCATCTTCGGCCCCGTCACGAGGGAGCTCAGGACGAGCCAATTCATGAAGATCATCTCCCTCGCCCCAGAGGTCCTCTGAAGAGGCACGCATGAAACGCTTGAAGAAAGGCGACGAGGTCATCGTCATCGCCGGCAAGGACAAGGGCAGGCGGGGCACCGTGCTGCGCGTCTACGACGACGAACGGGTCCTCGTCGAGAACGTCAACGTCGTGAAGAAGCACCAGCGGCCGAATCCGAACAAGGGCGTGCCCGGCGGCATCGTCGAGAAAGAGGCGCCGCTGCATGCCTCGAACGTGATGCTTTACAACCCGGACGCCGAGAAGGGCGACCGCGTCGGCGTCCGCACGCTCGGGGACGGACGCAAGGTGCGCTACTTCAAGTCGAACAACGAAGTGCTGGACGCCTGAGATGAGCAGGTTGCAGGAGTATTACAAGAAAGAGGTCGTGCCGGGCCTCATGCAGCGCCTCGGCGTGAAGAACCCGATGGCGGTGCCGCGCCTCGTCAAGATCACGGTCAACATGGGCGTCGGCGAGGCGCTCGCGGACCGCAAGATCCTCGAGAGCGCGATGGGCGATCTCGCGAAGATCACGGGGCAGAAGGCCATACCGTGCAAGGCGCGGATCTCGGTGGCGAGCTTCAAGGTGCGCGAGGGCGTGCCCATCGGCTGCAAGGTCACGCTGCGCCGCGAGCGCATGTATGAGTTCCTGGACCGCCTCGTCAGCGTGGCGATCCCTCGAATTCGCGACTTCCGCGGATTCTCGGCGCGCGGCTTCGACGGCCGCGGCAATTACAACCTCGGCGTTCGCGAACAGATCATTTTCCCCGAGATCAACTACGACCAGATCGACGCGATCAGGGGCATGGACATCGCGATTACGACCACGGCGAGCAACGACGAGGCGGGCCGCGCCTTGCTCGAAGCCTTCCACTTCCCGCTGCGGTCCTGAAGAGTTGGAGTCATAGACGATGGCGAAGAAATCCATGCTGGCCCGGAACGCGAAGCGCGCCAAGACGGTCGAACGCTACAAGGCGAAGCGCGAGCAGTACCGCAAGATCATCCGCGACCCCCGCGCGTCGGACGAGCAGAAGCTCGACGCGCAGATGCGCCTGCAGGCCCTTCCGCGCGATGCGAGCCCGAGCCGCATACGCAACCGCTGCGCGATCACGGGACGGCCGCACGGCTTTTACCGGAAGTTCGGCCTCGCGAGGAACAAGCTGCGCGAGGCGGCCATGCGCGGCGAGATTCCGGGCCTCTCGAAGGCCAGCTGGTAGCTTTCCGAGGACGAGTCCAATGAGCATGACCGATCCGATTTCCGACATGCTGACGCGGATCCGCAACGCGCAAACCGCGCGCAAGCCTTCCGTGTCGATGCCTGCCTCGAAGCAGAAGCTCGCGGTCGCGCGCGTGCTCGAGGCCGAGGGCTATGTCGGCGCCGTCTCGAGCCAAGAGGACGGCGGCAAGCGAACCATGACCGTGGAGCTCAAGTACTACCAGGATCAGCCCGTCATCGAGCGCATCGTGCGGGTCAGCCGTCCGGGTCTGCGGGTGTACAAGCGGGCGTCGGACATCCCCCAGGTTCAGGGCGGGCTCGGCATCGCCATCGTCTCGACCTCGGCGGGCGTCATGACGGATCGGCAGGCGCGCGCAGGCGGGCACGGCGGCGAAGTGCTGTGCGTCGTCTCGTAGCCGCGCGGTAGAGGTGCAGCCGTGTCGAGAGTAGCAAAACGTCCCGTCCCGCTCGGCAAGGGCGTGACGGCGGAGATCAAGGAAGGCGCCGTGACCGTCAAGGGGCCGAAGGGCTCGCTGACGCTCAGCGTCAATCGCGAGGTCGAGGTCTCGCAGCAGGACTCCGAGATCGCGGTGGCGCCGCGCTCGGGCAGCCGGTTCGCGAACGCGATGGCGGGCACGACGCGCGCGCTCATCAACAACATGGTGAGGGGCGTCACGGCCGGGTACGAGCGCAAGCTCGAGCTCGTCGGGGTCGGCTACCGCGCCCAGGCGCAGGGCAAGAAGCTGAACTTGACGCTCGGCTTTTCGCATCCGGTCGAGTATCGGATCCCGGAAGGCATCAACATCGAGACGCCGAGCCAGTCCGAGATCGTCGTCAAGGGCATCGACCGCCAGCGCGTCGGCCAGGTCGCGGCGGAGCTCAGGCGGTTCCGTCCGCCGGAGCCGTACAAGGGCAAGGGCGTGCGCTACTCGGACGAGCGCATCGTCTTGAAGGAAGCGAAGAAGAAGTAGCATGAACAAGAAGGAACGTCGGCAGCGAAGAGCGCGGCGCGCGCGGGCGAAGATCGGCCTCAAGGACGTGCACCGGCTCTGCGTGCATCGAACGCCGAGGCACATCTACGCGCAGATCATCGCGCCCGCGGGCGACCGCGTGGTCGTGAGCGCCTCGACGCTCGTCAAGGAGCTGCGCGAGCAGCTCAAGACGACGGGCAACGCCGATGCCGCCCGCGCCGTCGGCAAGCTCGTGGCGGAGCGCGCGAAGGCGCAGGGCATCGAGCGCGTGGCGTTCGATCGCTCCGGTTTCAAGTTCCACGGCCGGGTCAAGGCCCTGGCCGACGCGGCCCGCGAGGCCGGCCTCACGATTTGAGTCGAACCTTATGGCCAACATCGAAGAATTTCAGGAAAAGCTCGTCGCGGTGAACCGCGTCGCCAAGGTCGTCAAGGGCGGCCGGCAATTCGGCTTCACGGCGCTCACGGTCGTCGGCGACGGCGCCGGGCGCGTCGGCTACGGCTACGGCAAGGCCCGGGAGCTGCCGCTCGCGATCCAGAAGGCCATGCAAGCCGCCCGCAAGAACCTGAAGACCGTGCACCTCAAGAAGGACACGCTGCACTACGAGCTGCTCGGCCGGCACGGCGCGACGCGCGTGTTCATGCAGCCGGCCTCCGAGGGCACCGGGATCATCGCGGGCGGCGCCATGCGCGCCGTCCTCGAGTGCGCGGGCGTGCGTAACGTCCTCGCGAAGAGCTATGGGTCGCGGAACCCGATCAACGTCGTGCGGGCGACGCTCGCGGCGCTGACGCACATGCGGTCTCCGCAATCGATCGCCGCAAAGCGCGGCAAAACCATCGAAGAGATCGTGGGCTGAGGTCGCCGTGGCGAAGGACAACCAGAAGCTCAAGTTGACGCTGCTGAAGAGCAAGTTCGGCAGGAAGCCCGGTCATGCCGAGAGCCTCTTGGGGCTGGGCCTGAAGCGCCGGCACCAGAGCGTCGTCGTCGCGGCGACGCCGGAGAACCTCGGCATGATCGACAAAGTTCGCTACCTGCTTCGGGTCGAGGAGGTTTGACGTGCGCTTGAATTCGCTCCGCCCGGCGCCGGGCAGCAAGCGGCCCAAGAAACGGCTCGGCCGAGGCGCGAGCGCGGGCCAGGGCAAGACGGCCGGCCGCGGCACGAAGGGCCAGCATGCGCGCGCGGGCGGTTACCACAAGGTGGGCTTCGAGGGCGGCCAGATGCCGCTCCAGCGCCGTCTGCCGAAGATCGGCTTCACCTCGAGGCAGGCCCCGCTGAGTGCAGAGGTCCGCGTTCACGAGCTCGCTCGGTTTGCTGGCGGCGCCGTCGATCTCGAGGCGCTCAAGGCCGCCGGCATCGTCTCGAGGCGCGCGGAGCGAGCGAAGGTCATCGCCTCCGGCAAGCTCACGGAACGCGTCGCGGTCAAAGGGCTCAAGGTCACGCCGGGCGCGCGAGCCATCATCGAGGCCGCGGGCGGCAGCATAGAGTAACCGGCGGCAGTACAGAGTAACGGAATCATGGCCAAGTCGAGCACAACCCGGAATGCGGCTGCGATGCTGGGCGACGCGACGCGTTTCGCGGAGCTCCGGCAGCGGCTCTTGTTCCTGATGGGCGCCTTGATCGTCTATCGGATCGGGACGTTCATTCCGGTGCCGGGCATCGACTCGGCCGCGCTCGAGCAGTTCTTCCAGAATCAGTCGGGCACGATCTTGAGCATGTTCAACATGTTCTCGGGCGGCGCCCTGAGCCGGCTCTCGATCTTCGCGCTCGGCATCATGCCGTACATCTCGGCCTCGATCATCCTGCAGATGGCGACGCACCTCGTGCCGCAGCTCGCGCAGCTGCGCAAGGAGGGAGAGAGCGGCCGGCGCAAGATCACGCAGTACACGCGCTACGGGACGGTCGTGCTCTCGGCGTTCCAGGCCATTGCCGCCGCGACGGCCCTCGAGAATCAGCAGGTCGTTTTGAATCCGGGCCCGCAGTTCATCCTGGTAGCGTCGGTGACGCTCGTCACGGGCACGATGTTCCTCACGTGGCTCGGCGAGCAGATCACCGAGAGAGGCGTCGGCAACGGCATCTCGATGATCATCCTGTCGAGCATTCTCTCGGGCCTGCCTTCGGCCGTCGGCGGCGTGCTCGAGGCCGTGAACACGGGGGGCATGAATCAGGCCGCGCCGTTCTTGCTCGCGATCGTCGTGCTCGCCGTGACGGGATTCGTCGTCTACATGGAGAGGGCGCAGCGCCGCATCGCCGTGAACTACGCGAAGCGGCAGCAGGGGCGCCGGCTCTACGCGGGGCAGACGAGCCATCTGCCGTTCAAGATCAACATGTCGGGCGTGATTCCGCCGATCTTCGCCTCGAGCTTGATCCTGTTTCCGGCCACGCTCGCGAGCATGCTCGGCACGAACGCGTCCGTGTCGTGGCTCTCGAGGATCGCGGCGAGCCTGTCGCCGGGGCAGCCGATCTACATCTTGATCTACTCGGCGCTGATCATCTTTTTCTGCTTCTTCTATACGGCGCTCGTGTTCAACGCGCGAGAGACCGCGGACAACCTGAAGCGCTCGGGCGCGTTCATTCCCGGGATTCGTCCCGGCCAGCAAACCGCCGAATACATCGACAAGGTGCTGACCCGGCTGACCTTCTGGGGCGCGCTCTACATCACCGCCGTGTGCTTGCTGCCGCAGTTCCTGATTCTCGAGTTCAACGTGTCGTTCTATTTCGGCGGCACGTCGCTCCTGATCATCGTGGTCGTCACGATGGACTTCATGGCGCAGCTGCAAGCCCACATGATGACCCATCAGTACGAAGGGCTCATGAAGAAGGCGAACTTGAGGGGATACGGAGGACGGTCGTGAAAGTCAGGGCTTCGGTGCGAAAGATTTGCCGCAACTGCAAGATCATTCGCCGCAAGCGCGTGGTGCGCGTGATTTGCACGGATCCGCGCCACAAGCAGCGGCAAGGTTGAAGATGGGCGCCCGCACAACTCGGAAAATGGGGTCAGACCCCATTTTTCTCTCGCTCGAAAAATGGGGTCAGACCCCATTTTCTAGGAACGAATCGGCTTAAGGAGCTGCCGTTATGGCACGTATCGCCGGCATCAATATTCCGGTCAACAAGCACATCGGGATCGCGCTGACGCACATCCACGGCATCGGCCGCAGCCGGGCTTTGACGGCCTGCAAGACGGCGGGCGTCGACCCGACGACGCGCGTCAAGGACCTCACGGAGCCCGAGATCGCGCAGCTCCGCGACGCGGTCGCGAAGTACACCGTCGAGGGCGACCTGCGGCGCGAAGTCGCGATGAACATCAAGCGTCTCATGGATTTGGGGTGCTACCGCGGCATACGTCACCGGCGCGGCCTGCCCCTGCGCGGACAGCGCACCCGCACGAACGCGAGGACTCGGAAGGGTCCCCGCCGGCCGATCAAGAAGTAGTAGGGAGCTCGAATGGCTAAACAGCCGACTTCGACCACGACTAGGGTCAGAAAGAAGGTCAAGCGTCAGATTCTCGACGCCGTGGCGCACATCCATGCCTCTTTCAACAACACGATCGTGACGATCACCGACCGCCAAGGCAACGCGCTCGCGTGGGCGACGGCGGGCGGATGCGGATTCAAGGGCTCCCGCAAGAGCACGCCGTTCGCCGCGCAGGTCGCTGCCGAGCGGGCCGGAACGATCGCGAAAGACTACGGGGTCAAGAACGTCGAGGTCCGCGTCAAGGGACCGGGACCGGGCCGCGAATCGGCCGTGCGTGCGCTCAATGCGGTCGGCTTCAGGATCACGCAGATCGAGGACGTGACGCCGATCCCGCACAACGGCTGCAGGCCCCCGAAGCGACGGCGAGTGTAGGCGGAAGCGAATATGGCGAGATACAGAGGACCTACTTGCAAGCTGGCCCGCCGAGAGGGCACGGACCTATTTCTCAAGAGCGGGGTCAAACCGCTCGAGAGCAAGTGCAAGCTCGAGACGCCGCCGGGCGGTCCGGGGCAGCGCCGCACGCGCCTGTCCGACTACGGCGTGCAGCTCCGCGAAAAGCAGAAGCTCCGCCGCATGTACGGCGTGCTGGAGCGGCAATTCCGGAACTACTACAAAAAGGCGTCGGCCGTGAAGGGCTCGACGGGCGAGATCTTGCTCAAGATGCTCGAGTCCCGGCTCGACAACTTCGTCTATCGGATGGGCTTCGCGGCGACGCGCGCCGAGGCGAGCCAGCTCGTGAGCCATCGCGCGATCTCGGTCAACGACAAGGTCGTGAATATCCCTTCGTATCAGGTCAAGGCGGGCGACCGCATCGCGGTGCGCGAGAGGGCGAAGTCCCAGACGCGCGTCAAGGCCGCGCTCGACATCGCCGGCCAAGTCGGCTTCCCGGAATGGGTCGAGGTCGACGACAAGAACATGCAGGGAGTACTCAAGGCGCTGCCTGAGCGGGACGAGATTCTGCCGGACATCAACGAGAATCTCGTCGTCGAGCTGTACTCCAAGTAACGCGAGGTTAAGCCAGATGCAGGAATCAGCAACGGAGTTCTTGAGGCCGAGAGCCGTAAAGGTTCAACCGCTCAGCGCCAACCGCGCTCGGGTCACGGTGGAGCCTTTCGAGCGCGGCTTCGGTCATACGCTCGGCAACGCCCTGCGCCGCGTCTTGCTGTCTTCGATGCCGGGCGCGGCCGTCGTCGAGGCCGAGATCGAAGGCGTGCTGCACGAATACACGAGCATCGAGGGAGTTCAGGAGGACGTCGTCGACATCCTGCTGAACCTCAAAGGCGTCGCGATCAAGATGCACTCGCGCGACGAGGCCGAGCTCACGCTCTCTAAGAAGGGCCCCGGCCCCGTGAAGGCCGGCGACATTCAAGCGGACCACGACATCGAGATCGTGAACCCGGATCTCGTGATCGCGAATCTCACGCAGTCGGGCGAGCTCAAGGCGTTCCTCAAGATCGCGCGCGGGCGCGGCTACCGGCCGGCGACGCAGCTCGCGGCCTTCGATCAGCCCACGCGGCCGATCGGCAGGCTGCAGCTCGATGCATCGTTCAGCCCGATTCGCCGCGTCACGTACACGGTCGAGCGCGCGCGCGTCGAGCAGCGCACGGACCTCGACAAGCTGATTCTCGACATCGAGACGAACGGAACGATCGACGCGGAGGAGGCCATCCGGCGCGCGGGTCAAATCCTCAAGAATCAGCTCGACGTATTCGTCGATCTGCAGGGCGAGGAGGAGACGGGGTACGGCCGCGCCGAGACGCAGGTCGATCCCATTCTGCTCCGCCCCGTCGACGAGCTCGAGCTCACCGTCCGCTCGGCGAACTGCCTCAAGGCCGAGAACATCAACTACATCGGCGATCTCGTGCAGCGCACCGAGGTGGAGCTGCTCCGGACGCCGAACCTCGGCAAGAAGTCGCTGACCGAGATCAAGGAAGTCCTCGAGGCTCACGGGCTCGCGCTCGGCATGCGTCTCGAGAATTGGCCGCCCCCGGGCCTGCGCAGCGAGGAACCGGCCTCGTCGATGGCCTACTGAGAAGGATCGACTCATGCGCCATCGAAAATCGGGCCGCCGGCTCGGCCGCAACTCCTCGCACCGAAAAGCGATGTACCGCAACATGGCGGCCTCGCTCGTGCATCACGAGACGATCAAGACGACGCTGCCGAAGGCCAAGGAGCTCCGGCGCGTCGTCGAGCCGCTCATCACGCTGGCCAAGGAAGACGGCGTGTCGCGGCGCAGGCTCGCGTTCTCGCGTCTGCGCGACGAGGCGGCCGTCGGCAAGCTCTTCGGCGAGCTCGGCCCGAGGTTCAAGGCGCGGCCGGGCGGATACTTGCGCATCCTCAAGATGGGCCACCGCCCCGGCGACTCGGCCCCCATGGCCATCGTCCAGCTCCTCGACCGGCCCGCCGCCGGGGAGTAGCGATCGAAATCGGGGTCAGAGCCGATTTTCTTGATCGCGACGTTGCCCTAGCTCAGGCCGGGCACCTAAGACTTTCCGTTTCTGAAGAAGAGCTTCCCTGGAGCCGGGGCCGGCGACAGCTCGATGTCCCGATTTTCGGGACCGCCGTGAATCCGTCCCTGGAGGCTCGCTCGCGCGCGTCCTGCGCG
>DASTSM010000192.1:0-18371 GCA_035760685.1 Gammaproteobacteria bacterium
GAGCTCCATCGCCTCGTTGTAGGAGATCTGCTCGATGACCGCCGCCTCCGGCACGCGCCGCGGATCGGCGCTCATGACGCCGTCGACGTCCGTCCAAATGTCGACCGCGCTCGCGCCGAGCAGCGCGCCGAAGATCGACGCCGAGTAGTCGCTGCCGTTGCGGCCGAGCGTCGCGGGCAAGCCTTCGCGGTCCACGGCGATGAAGCCCGTGATGACCGCCAGCCCCGAGAAGCTCGGCGGCAGCACGCGCTCGAGCCGGGGTCGGCTCTCGTCCCACGCGACGATGGGGCCCATCTCGCCGGGCTCGATGACGAGGACTTCCCGCGCGTCGACGAAGCGCACCTCGCGTCCCGCGTAGGGGCCGCTCGCGAGCAGCCGCGCGAGCAATCGGGCGGACCAGACCTCTCCGAACCCCGAGACCAGCGCGCGGCTCCGCTCGGAGGCGGCGCGCACGAGGGCCAGCGCCTTGAGCACGCTCTCGATGTCGGCGACGTCCTTCTCGAAGGGGTCGGTCACGTGCGCGGCGTCCGCGCCGAGCAGCTCGCGTGCGGTGCCGACGTAGCGGTCGCGCATCGCGGCGATCATCTCCTCGACGGGCTCCCGCCTCGCGGCGCGATCGATGAGGCCTAAGAGGTGATCCGTCGTCCCGCGCATGGCCGAGACGACGACGGCGACGTTCTGCGCCGCCGGCCGCGTGACGATGTCGGCGACGCGGCGAAAGCACGCCGCGTCAGCGAGGCTCGTGCCTCCGAACTTATGGACGATCCAGCCCATCGAAAACACTCTTTGGCGCGTTGAGGACACTTCGGCCGTCGGCCCCGGCCGGCGAAACGGCTTTTACGTGGACGAGCTAGCGGCCGCAGGCGTGATGGCGGTCGCGAGGATAGCAGAACCGCGGGCGGAATCGAGTGACGGCGCTCTCGCGCGGCAGCGCGTCAGCCGGCAACCCCCGCGATCTCGCGGCGCATGGCCGCGATCGTCGCCGCATAGTCCTCGGTGCTGAAGATCGCCGAGCCGGCGACGAACGTATCCGCTCCCGCGGCGGCGATGCGCCGAATGTTGTCGACCTTCACGCCGCCGTCGACCTCGAGGCGGATCGGCAACCGGGAGCGGTCGATGATGCCCCTGACCGTCGCAAGCTTCGGCAGCGCCGAGTCGATGAAATGCTGGCCTGCGAAGCCCGGGTTCACGGACATGATGAGCACCATGTCGAGCTTGTCGAGAACGTGGTCGAGCCAATCGAGCGGCGTCGCGGGATTGAAGACGAGACCGCTCTTGCAGCCGTGCTCTCGGATGATCTCGAGCGAACGGTCGACGTGCTCCGTGGCCTCCGGATGAAACGAGATGTACGTCGCTCCTGCCGCCGCGAAATCCGGAATGATCCGGTCGACGGGCTTGACCATGAGATGAACGTCGATCGGCTTCTCGATGCCGTAGTCGCGCAGCGCCTTGCAGACGAGAGGACCGACCGTGAGGTTGGGCACGTAATGGTTGTCCATCACGTCGAAGTGGATCAGGTCGGCGCCCGCGGCGGCGACGTCCGCCACTTCCTCGCCGAGCCGCGCGAAATCCGCCGACAGGATCGACGGCGCGATCCACGGCGCGAAGGGCAAGACGTGATTCTTTGCGGTCGATCCTTCAGCCATAGCGGTCGATCCTGATGAGGGGCGGCGGCCCTGCCCTCGTCCACGGGCGGAGCAGCCGATTATTTCACGTCTTCGCCCCCGCCTCATCCGGGGCTCCTCCGCGGCGCGCCTGCCCGGCGAGGGGCGCCTTGGGCCTCAGGACGAGCGTGGCGGGAAGCACGACGGCGCTGACGCCCGCGAGCACGAGGAGCGCCGTCGCGTAGCCGTGTGTCGCGTTCGCCGCGGAAGCCGCGATTCCGCCGATGGCCGCGGAGCCGACGAGCTGACCGATGCTGAGAAAGAGCGTCAGCAGCCCCTGCCCGGCGCCTCGCCGCTCGTCGCCGGCCTCCTGCAGCACGACGTAGCGCAGCGGCGCTCCGAGCAACGACGAAAGGCCGAGTCCGACGAGCGCGCCTCCGGCATAGAACGTGGTGTAGGTCAGGGGCAGGAGCCCGAACGCCGAGAGACCGAGCGCCGTGAAGACGAGGCCGGTCTGGATCACGGGCCGCGGACCGACACGATCGAGCAGCCTGCCGGCGGTCGGCGCGCCGACGATGAGAGTCAGCACGAGCGGCAGCAGCATGAAGCTCGCCGTCGAGGCCGGCACTCGGAACGCATCCACGGCCATCTCCGGCAGAAATACCATGCCGGCCTCGACGAGCCCGGCCGCGAAAGCGATGAGGCCGACGAGGCGAAGCTGCAACGAGCGGAACAGCGCGGGCGGCATCACGGGATCCGCGGCCCGCCGCTCGACGATGAAGAGCGCGGGCCATGCGACGACGGCGCCGAGCAGGAACGGCCAGACGCTCGGCGACGAGAGACTCGCGCCGAGCGCGCGCGCGTCGAGCCGATTCACGCCCCACGCGAACGAGGCCAGGGACGCGCTGAGCAGCAGCGCACCGACGAAATCGAAGCTCTTACGCTCCGAAGCCCGGCTGCTCGCGGGAAGCACGCGCAGCGCGAGCGCGACGACAGCGACCACGATCGGCAGGTTCATGAGGAATAGCCACTGCCAACCCCACCGCAACAGCAGGCCGCCGAGCAGGGGGCCGACAAGGAAAGCCATCCCGAACACGGCGCCGATGAGCCCGAGCGCGCGGCCGCGGCGCTCGAGCGGAAAGGTATCCGCCACGACCGCACTCGCGACGGGAAAGATGCCGCCCGCGCCGAATGCCTGCACGGCCCGGCCGGTCAGCAGCACGGGGAAGGCGGGCGCGAGCGCGACGAGCAAGGATCCCGCGCCGAAGATCACGAGGCTCGCCGCGTAAAGCTCGCGGCGGCCGTAGCGATCGGACAGCTTCGCGACGAGCGGCGCGCCGACGAGGTTGAACAGGATGTAGATCCCGAGCACCCATGCGAGGCTGCGGTCGCCGACGCCGAAGTCTTGCTGGATCGCCGGCAACGCCGGCCCGACGATCGCGATGTCGAGCGCGCCGATCAGCACGCCCGCGAAAAGCACGCCGAGGATTCGGCCGCTCGCGCTCGCGGATCCCGCGCTCGCGCTCATCGATCCCGCGCTCTCGTCGACGAGACGTGCGCCGCATTCTCCCGCCGCGGGGCCTCTCGCTGCGGCGCTGCGACGAGCAGGGCCGTGAGCGCGTCGCGGAACAGCGTCTCCGCGGCGGGATGGCCGTCATAGACGCGCAGGAGCGGGATCGCGGTTCGCGCGATGACCTTCAGCGAGAAATGAGCGCTGCCGTTACGCAAGAGGCCCTCGCCTTCGGCGGCGGTGAGCACGGCGAGCAGCGCTGCGTTGAGCGCCCGATGGCGCGGCTCGAAGCGCCGAAAGGTGGGCGGATCGATGTCGGGAATCAGCAGCAGGCCGTCGCGGTGCTCCCGCCACAGCGCGCAGTAGACGTCGGCGATGCCGTCGAGCGCTCGCCGCGGAGTCTCCTCGGCGAGGGCCTCGATGCGCGCGACGGCGTAATCGAAGATCGGATTAAGTATGTATTCTAATAGACTGTATTTGCTAGAGAAGAACTGGTAAAACGTCGCGCGGCTCACGTCGGCTTCGGCGATGAGCTCGGCGACGCTGACGGTCGCGACGCCCCGCGCGGCGAACTGCTTGACGGCGGCGGCGAGCAACGCGTCGCGCATGCGCTCCCGACGCCGCGCAATCCGCGGACTGCGCGGGGCGCGCCGGGCGGGCCTCATGTCTTGGGCCTGGCTCATGCGTCTAGCATACACCGGCATCTGTTTTCAGACAGGTGTGTCTGAAGTCGGGCGAGACGCCTCGAGCCGCGGTGCCGTCGCGGCTCGCCGAACGGGCTCCGAGACGCCGTGCTCCTGGATCTCGCGCGGATGGTTCGGACGGCCGCAGCCGCTCCCGGATGTGCGCCGAATCGCTCAGAGGGCCGACGACGCCGCGAGCCCCTTGGCGGGCGCGCCCTCTTCCGCTCCGCACGCGTGGACCTCGATCGCGGCATGCACGACGCCGAGGCCGGGCGGAATGAGGCGCTTGTAGCTCTCGGGCGAACGCGGCGCGTGCGTCACGACGGATATGAGCGCGCTGTACATGCCCGGCCCCACGGACCAGACGTGAAGGTCGGCGATGCGGTTGTCGGCCT
The DNA here is from genome assembly GCA_035760685.1 of Gammaproteobacteria bacterium. Classification (GTDB taxonomy): domain Bacteria; phylum Pseudomonadota; class Gammaproteobacteria; order Steroidobacterales; family Rariloculaceae; genus ZC4RG20. The sequence continues at coordinate 4,193 of DASTSM010000192.1, forward strand.
GGCCCTCGATGCTCGCGCGGATCGCGGCACAAACGCTCTCCGGCGCCGACTTGTCGAGCAGCACGGCCGTCGTCGCGCGGAGCAGTCCGATCGACCAGCGCGCGACGAGCACGGCGCCGACGATGCCCATGACCGGATCCATCCACGCGAAACCCCAGTACTTCGCGGCGAGCAACGCGAAGATCGCGAGCACCGACGTCAGCGCATCGGCAAGCACGTGCAGATAGGCGGACACGAGGTTGTGGTCGTGATCATGATCGTGATCGTGGCCGTGATCGTGGCCGTGGCCGTGAGCATGGTCGTCGCCGTGGTCATGGGCATGGGTGGGGTCATGGTCATGTTCTTGGCCCCGCCCCACCGCTCGGCGAAGGGCGTGAGGGCGGCTGCGACGGTGCTCGAGCACGAGCACGGAGAGACCGTTGACCAGGAGCCCGATCACGGCCACGAAGATCGCCTGATCGAAGGCGATCGCGACCGGCCGAGTCAGGCGGACGACGCTCTCGCCGGCCATGACCAGCGCGAAGCCCGCGAGAAGCACTGCGCCCGTGAAGCCGCCGAGCGTATTCGCCTTGCCCGTGCCGAACGTGTAGCCCGGATCCTCGGCGTGACGGCGCGCATAAACGTAGGCGAACGCGTTGATGCCCAATGCGACGGCGTGCGACGCCATGTGCAGCCCGTCGGCGAGCAACGCCATCGAGCCGAAGGCGATGCCCGCACCGACCTCGACGACCATCATCGTCCCGGTCAGCGCGATGACGATGAACGTCTTTCGCTCGCCCGGACGCTTGCGGTCCTGGCCGAAAGAGTGGGAATGACGCCAGCGATTCAGCTCGCTCTCGTGCACGCGAATAGTATACGGAACGCGCCGACTTAGGTCTCGCTCAGTCCGCCTCGACGATGAGTCCCTTGAGGTATTCGCCCTCGGGAAACTCGAGGGCGACCGGATGATCGGGCGGCTGGCCGAGACGCTCGAGAATGCGGGCCGAACGCCCGGCGTCCACGGCCGCCCCTGCCACGATCTTCTGGAACAAGGCCGCATCCACATGGCCCGAGCAAGAGAAGGTCGCGAGGATGCCGCCCGGCTCGAGAAGCTCGAACGCGAGCAGATTGATGTCCTTGTACCCGCGGCTCCCCGAGCGGACCTGCTCGGCCGAATGAACGAACTTCGGCGGGTCGAGCACGACGAGGCCGAACCGCTCGCCGCGTGCGCGCAGCGCGCGAAGCTCCTCGAAGACGTCGGCGTGAACCATGCGGCACTCGCCCGCGCGGCCGTTCCGCTCCGCCTCCTCGACCGCGTGCCGCAGCGCTTCGGCGGAGCTTTCGACTAAGGTCGCCTGCTCGGCGCCCGCGGCGAGGCACGCCAAGGCGAAGCCGCCCGTGTAGGCGAAGGCGTCGAGCACGCGGGCTCCGGGCGCATAGTGAGCGACGCGCTCGCGATTCCATTGCTGGTCGAGGTATGCGCCCGTCTTCTGGCCCTGTGCGATGTCGACGACGCGGCGCAGGGCGCCCGAGCGGTACTCGAGACGCGGCGGAGGCTCCTCGCCGCCGAGGCTCCCTCTGCGCGAGGCGAGCCCTTCCTTGTGCCTCGCGCCGCCCTCGGAGCGCTCGTAAATGCCTGCGGGGGCGAGCAAGCGGCCGAGCTCGGCGACGATGGTCTCGCGCCATGCCTCGGCGCCCGCGGAGAGAAACTGGCAAACGAGATGGTCCGCATAGCGATCGACGACGAGGCCGGGCAAGCCGTCCGACTCGGAGAACACGAGCCGACAGGCGCCGTCGGGCGCGAGCAGGCCGAGGCGGCGGCGCGTCGCGATCCCGCGCTCGAGCCGCCTCGCGAAAAACTTAGCGTCCACGGTCTCGTCGCGATCGAACGTCCAAACCCGCGCCCGGATCTGCGACGAGGGCGAGAAGGCCGCCCTCGCGAGAAACGCGCCGCTCGTGTCCACGACGTCGACGGTCTCCCCCGCCGCCGCCCGGCCCTCGACGCGAGCGACGGCGCCCGAGAACACCCACGGGTGACGCCGCCGCAATGATTTCTCCCGGCCCTGCTTGACCACGAGCCGTGCGAGCGCCGCCATCGTAGATTCGATTCCTCGTCGCGTGCATGGACGGCCGTTTAATTCCCGGTACGGCCATGCCAAACTGATTTCGTGATCGAGCCTCCGTCATTCGACGCCGACGGAAGGCTCGGGGCGTGAGTACACCATGTCGCCGGCAGCACCACAACGCATCTCTCTGATCGGGGCGCCGACCGACGTCGGCGCGGGGCGGCGCGGCGCGTCGATGGGGCCCGAGGCGCTCCGAGTCGCGGGCATCCGGCAGTCGCTCGAGCGGCTCAGGCTCGAGGTCGTCGATCGCGGCAACATTTCGGGGCCCATCAATCCCGAAGGGCCGCGCGTCGCGGGCTACCGCCACTTGAGCGAGGTCGAGGTCTGGTGCAGGGCCGCGCGGGACGCCGTGCTCGGAGCCCTTCGCGACGGCGACATTCCGATTCTCATGGGCGGCGATCACAGCTTGACCATCGGCTCCGTCGCCGCGGTCGCGCACTACTGCGCCGAGCGCGACGTTTCGGCGACGCTGCTCTGGCTCGACGCCCACGCCGACTTCAACGTCGCGGAATCCTCGCCCACGGGCAATCTGCACGGCATGCCCGTCAGCATCCTCACGGGCCTCGGCCCGCCGTCGTTGACGGGGCTCGGTCCGAGCATCCCGATCATTCCGGCCGACCGCATCGTGCAGGTCGGCGTCCGCTCCGTCGACGAGATCGAGAAGCAGCTCGTCGTCGAGCGTGGCCTGATCGTCTGGGACATGCGGCGCATCGACGAGCTCACGATGCGCGTCGTCGTCGAGCGAGCGCTCGAATATCTCTCTCGGCGCGGCGGACATCTGCACGTCACGTTCGACGTCGACTTCCTCGACCCAGCGATCGCGCCGGGCGTGCCGACGACGGTGCCCGGCGGCCCGACTTACCGCGAGGCCCAGCTCTGCATGGAGATGATCCACGACTCGGGACTGCTGCGCTCTCTCGACGTCATGGAGCTGAACCCGGCTTTCGACGATCGCAATCGGACGGCGGAGCTCGCCGTCGAGCTCGTCGAAAGCTTGTTCGGGCTCCAGATCCTGGCGCGCGCGGGCGGCGGCGGCGAGAGGTACAGGCTGTGAGCCGAACGGAACAAATCATCGCGCAGACCGAGCGCGTCACTGCGCCGAACTACGCGCCGCTCCCGGTCGTCATCACGCGCGCGGAGGGCGTTTGGGCCTGGGACATCGAGGGCCGGCGCTATCTCGATTGCATCAGCGCCTACTCGTCGCTGAATCAAGGCCACCGCCATCCGCGGATCCTTCAAGCGCTGCTCGTGCAGGCGGGAAGGCTCACGCTGACCTCGCGCGCCGTGCACAACGACCGCATGGGCACTTTCCTCGAGAAGCTCTGCGCGGCGGCCGAGATGGAGATGGCGCTGCCGATGAACACGGGCGCCGAAGCCGTCGAGACGGCCGTCAAGCTCGCGCGCAAATGGGGCTATCGCACGAAGGGCGTCGAGCGCGATCGCGCGGAGATCGTCGTGTGCCGCGGCAACTTTCACGGCCGCACGACGACGATCGTCGGCTTCTCGTCCGAGCCGCAGTACCGGGAGGAGTTCGGTCCCTTCGCGCCCGGCTTTCCGCTCATCGACTACGGCGACGCGGGCGCGCTCGAAGCGGCGATCAACGCGAACACGGTCGCGTTCCTCGTCGAGCCGATCCAGGCCGAGGCAGGCATCGTCGTGCCGCCGCCGGGGTATCTCTCCGCGGCCCGTAAGATTTGCAGCGAGCGCGGCGTGCTGTTCGTGCTCGACGAGATCCAAACCGGGCTCGGCCGCACGGGACGCCTCTTCGACTATCAGCACGAGGCCGACGCAAAACCGGATCTTCTGATCGTCGGCAAGGCGCTCGGCGGCGGCGTCTATCCGGTCTCGGCGGTCGTCGGGCCGTCGGCGATCATGGGCCTGCTGCGTCCCGGCGATCACGGCAGCACGTTCGGCGGGAATCCGCTCGCCTCGGCCGTCGCGGAAGCCTCGCTGGACGTCATCATCGACTCGCGGCTCGCGGCGCGGGCCGAAGAGCTCGGGCGGCACCTGCGGGGGCGGCTCGACGCGCTCGCCTCGCCGCACGTGCGCGAAGTGCGGGGCCGCGGCCTGCTGCTCGGCATCGAGATCGAGCCCGCGTCGGGGACCGCCCGCGAGTTCTGCGAGCGGCTGCTCGAGCGCGGCGTGCTCGCGAAAGACACGCACGCGCAGGTCATCCGCCTCGCCCCGCCGCTCGTCGTCCAGAAGGAGCAGCTCGACTGGCTCGTCGAGCAGCTCGAGACCGTGCTGCGGGGAGCTTCCGCGCGATAATCGCGGACAGGCATGCGATAAGAAGGAGAACGAAGTCATGGATCTAGGCTTGAAAGGCAAGAACGCGGCGATCACGGGATCGAGCCAAGGCATCGGCTTCGCGATCGCGACGGCCCTTGCCAAGGAGGGGTGCAACGTCGCGCTGTCCGCGCGCGGCAAGGAGCGACTCGAGCGCGCCGCCGGCGAGATCGAGGCCCACGGCGTCAAGGCCGTAGGCGTGATCGCGGACCTCTCGACCGAGCACGGCTGCCGGCAATTCGTGGAGCGCGCGGCCGAGCAGCTCGGCGGCATCGACATTCTCGTCAACAACGTCGGCGGCATGATTCCCGCGACGCTCGAGACCCTGACGTCCGAGCAATGGGAACGGGTCCTGAACGTGAAGCTCAACGCGGCCGTCTACACGACGAAGTACGCCCTGCCCCATTTGCGCAAAGCTCGCAGCGGCCGCGTCCTCAACGTGTCGGGTGTGACCGGCAAGCAGCTGCTGCCGGGCACGCTGACGACGACGATTCCGAACGCCGGCATCATCGCGTTCTCGAAGATCATGGCCGGAGACCTCGGCGCGGCCGGCATCACGGTCAACAACATCTGCCCGGGCTTCACGAACACCGAGTCCTGGGGTCCGCGGGCGGAAGCGATGGCGAAGGTGCGCGGCACGACGGCCGAGCAGGTGCGGGCCGGCATCGCGGGGCAGACTTTGCTCGGCCGCTGGGCCGAGCCCGAGGAGATCGGCAACGTCGCCGCGTTCCTCGTCTCCGAGCGCAACAGCTACATGACCGGCACGACGGTCGAGGTCTGCGGCGGCTTCAACCGCTACATCTGACGAAGAATGGCGAAAAATGGGGTCAGACCCCATTTTTCGCCCCGTCCCCGAGCGGCGCACCCGATGCCAAAAATGGGGTCTGACCCCATTTTCGCGGCCGGTCACACGGCCATGCAGACGGACTTGAGCTCCGTGTACATCTCGACGCCGACGCGGCCGTGCTCGCGTCCTTGCCCCGACTGCTTGAAGCCGCCGAACGGCATGTTCGGATCGACAGGCCCGTGGCAATTGACCCAGACCGTGCCCGCGCGGAGCTTCGGGATCAGCCGATGCACGGCCTTCAGGTCGTTCGACCAGATGCTCGCGCTCAACCCGTAAGGCGTGTCGTTCGCTTGTTTCGCGACCTCGTCGAGATCGTCGAAGCGGTTGGCGACGAGCACGGGCCCGAAGATCTCCTCCTGCACGACGCGAGCGTCGGGCTTCACGTTCGCCATCACGGTCGGCTTCACGTAGTAGCCGGAGTGATCCACGCGTTCGCCGCCGGCGACGATCGACGCGCCCGACGCACGTCCCGACTCGATGTAGTCGAGCACGCGCTGCTGCTGCTCGCTCGACACGAGCGGCCCCATCTGCGTTTCCGGGTGCAGGCCGGGACCCAGCTTGATCGCCTCGGCCGCGGCGCCGATCGCGTCGACGACCTTGTCGAATAGATTGCGGTGCACGTAAAGGCGCGAGCCCGCTGCGCAGACTTGACCCGCGTTGAAGAAGATCGCCTGCGCCGCGCCGCCCGCCGCGGTCTCGACGTCCATGTCCGGCAGCACGATGACGGGCGATTTGCCGCCGAGCTCGAGCGAGACGCGCTTCATCGTGTCGGTCGCGGACTTGTTGATGATCTTGCCGACGGCCGTCGAGCCCGTGAACGCGATCTTGTCGACGCCGGGATGCGCGACGATCGCCGCCCCCGTCGTCTCCCCGTTGCCCGTGAGAATGTTCACGACGCCGGCCGGGAACCCCGCCTCCGCGATGAGCTCCCCGAGCCGAAGCGCCGTAAGCGGCGTCTGCTCGGCCGGCTTCAGGATGCAGGTGCACCCGGCGGCGAGCGCGGGACCGAGCTTCCACGCGGCCATCGCGAGCGGGAAATTCCACGGGATGATCTGGCCGACGACGCCGACGGGCTGGCGGCGCGTGTACGCGTTCATGCTCGGCGCGCCGTGGCGGCCGCCGATCGAGACGTCGATCGTCGAGCCCTCGATCTTCGTCGCCCACCCCGCCATGTAGCGGAAATAGTCGCGGGTGCCCGCGATGTCGACGATACCGGCCATGAACTTCGTCTTGCCGTTGTCGATGCTCTCGAGCTCGGCGAGCTCGTCGGCGTGCGCTTCGATGAGATCCGAGAGCCGCCAGATCAGCCTCTGGCGCTCGGACGGCAGCATCCCGGGCCACGCGCCTCCCTCGAACGCCGCGCGTGCCGCGGCGACGGCTCGATCGACGTCCGCGGCGTTCGCGTCCGGGACCGTCGCGATCTGCCGGCCCGTGGCCGGGTCGTAGACGGGCACTACCGAATCCGACCTCGATTCGACCCACTCGCCGCCGATGAAGAGGCGCGGCGGGCGCTTCAAGAACGACGCGACGGCCGGCGAAGGCGACGGCTGCTCAGCAATGGCAACGCTCATGGCTCACCCCTTGCGCAACGAGTTTTTCGGGTCGGATCGAGTGTAAAAGCGGCTCACGGCGCGGGCAAGAATCCTCGTCCGGGCGGCCGTGTACGACCCGCGTCCCCGATCGGCCAGTGCCGGCTCACCGTCAAGCCGCGCCGAGCTCCAAGAGCTCGACCGCGTTTTGCTTCAAGATCAACGGGCGCACCTCGGGCCGCACGTCGATCTGCTCGAAGTCCGCGAGCCAGCGCTCGGGCGTCAGCAGCGGATAGTCCGTGCCGAACAGCACCTTGCGCTTCAGCAGCGTATTCGCGTAGTGCACGAGCTGCGGCGGGAAATACTTCGGCGACCAGCCCGAGAGATCGATGTAGACCTGCGGCTTGTGCAGGCACATCGAGAGCGCCTGGTCCTGCCAGGGCCACGACGGGTGCGCGAGGACGATCGGCATGTCGGGGAAATCGACGGCGACGTCGTCGATGAGCATCGGGTCGCCGTACTTGAGCCGGATGCCGCCTCCGCCCGGCATGCCCGTGCCCATGCCCGAGTGTCCCGTATGAAAGATCGCCGGCAGCTTCGCCTCGGCGATGACCTCGTAGAGCGGATACGCCATGCGATCGTTCGGCGTGAACTCCTGGAACTGCGGATGGAACTTGAAGCCGCGCACGCCGTAGTGCTCGATGAGCCGGCGCGCCTCGCGCACGCCGTCGTGCCCGCGCCCGGGATCGATGCTCGCGAACGGGATCATGATGTCGTCGTTCTCGGCCGCGAGCTCGGCGACCTCCTCGTTCGAGACGGCCTTGAGGCCGCGCGCGCGCTGCCCGTCGACCGAGAAGATCACGCAGCCGATCTTGCGCTCGCGGTAGTACGCGGCGATCTCGGGGATCGTCGGCCGCGGCTTGTCGTGCTTGAAATACTTCTGCGCGGCGTCCTGAAACGCGCGCGCCGTCGCATCCTCGCGGTCCCGGCTCGAAACCTCGGCATGCGTGTGCACGTCGATGGCGACGAGCGAATCGACATTCATCGGCATGCGGGCTACGCCAGGATGTTCTGAACTTTGGCGACGGCCGCGTCGGGCTTCTTGGCCATCTCGTCGAAGTCGACCTTCTCGGGCACGGCCTTGCCCCGCTGCACGGCCGGGCGCGCGCCGACGACGCCGAGCCAGCGCTCGAGATGCGGCAGGCCCTCGATCTCGACTCCGGACCACGTGTAGCCGCTGACCCACGGCCACGTCGCGACGTCCGCAATCGAATAGTCGCCGGCGATGTACTCGTGCCCGGCGAGCTGCCGATCGAGAATCTCGAAGAGCCGCCGGACCTCGCGCTGATAGCGCGCGATGGCGTACGGGATGCGCTCGGGCGCATAGCGATAGAACACGTTGGCCTGGCCCATCATCGGGCCGATGCCGCCCATCTGGAACATGAGCCATTGGATCACGCGCGAGCGGCCCTTGACGTCGGCGGGCAGCAGCTTGCCCGTCTTCTCGGCGAGATAGATCAGGATCGCTCCGGACTCGAACACGGCGAAATCGCCGTTGTCGTGATCGACGATCGTCGGGATGCGGCCGTTCGGATTCAGCTTGACGTACCAGGCTTCCTTCTGCTCCGCCTTGTCGAGCGCGATGGGCCTCACGGTGTACTCGAGGCCGGTCTCCTCGAGCATGATGGACGCCTTCCACCCGTTCGGCGTCGACGCCGTGAACAACTCGATCATCCGATACTCCCTTCATCAACCAGAGATGGGCCGATTCCGCCGCCTAGCGTAACCTAAGCCGCGGACCGCCGTACGGCACACGGAGCTGGACGGCGCGCGGCGCGCGGGGAAAAATGGGGTCTGACCCCATTTTCGAGCTCGAGATGCAACTGACCGACGGCGAGAAAGCCATGCTCGACGGCCGCGAGGGCAAGGCCAAACAGAAGGCCATGGAGCTCCTCGTGCGCTATGGCGAGGCGCTCGGCGCCGAGCGCTTCGTCGACACGACGAACGTCGCGGGCGTGCCGGGTCAATCGAGCGTATTCCTCGAGAGCCACTACAAGGGAAAGCCGGGCGGCCGAGACGCGATCTTCTCGTATTTCGATCTCGACAGCGACGAGCTCGTCGAGATGCCGCGGGTCGCGACCCACTCCTGCCACCTCCAGGGCGGCTACGACCCCGAGAACTGGGAGCTGCTCGGCGCGACCGCCGACGCCGCGCGCATCAGCCGCGAGAGCGAAGGCTACGCCGCCGAGCACGGCATCGAGATCTTGAAGACGTGCACGCCGTACCTCGTCGGCAACGTGCCGAAGCGCGGCGAGCATTGCGCGTGGATGGAGTCTTCCGCGGTCATCTACTGCAACTCCGTGCTCGGCGCGCGCACGAACACCGAAGGCCGCGAGAGCACGAGCGCCGCGATGCTGACGGGCAAGATTCCGGATTGGGGCTTTCACCAGGACGCGTACCGCTACGGCACGCACCGCATCGACGTCGAGGTCCCCGTCGAGAGCCTCATGGATTGGGGCATGCTCGGCTACTTCGCCGGCGAAGCCGTCGGCGAGCGCATTCCCGTGATCTGCGGAATCCCGTCGGCGCCCGACTTGATCCGCTACAAGCACTTCGGCGCCGCGGCGGCGTCGTCGGGCGGGGTCGAGCTCTATCACATCGCCGGCGTGACGCCCGAGGCGCCGACGCTCGAGGCCGCGTTCGGCCCGAACCGACCGCTCGAGACGTTCCGTTACGGGCCGGCGGAGCGGCGCCGCGTCTACGAGACGCTGAACTCGACGGCCAAGAGCCGCGACGTCGATTACGTCATGCTCGGCTGCCCGCACGCAGCGCTCGAGCAGATCGCGGAGGCCTGCCGCCTGCTCGACGGGCGCAGGATCAGCGACAAGGCCCGTCTCTGGATCTTCACGTCGCGGTCGATTCGGCAGAAGGCCGACGCGGCCGGCTACACGAAGATCATCCGCGACGCGGGCGGCCAGGTGCTGACGGATACGTGCTCCGCCATCGGGCGCGCGCTGCCGCCCGGCACGAAGGTCGTCGCCCTCGACTCCGCGAAGCAGGTCCACTACCTTCCCGCGATCATGGGCATAGAGGCGTGGTACGGCACGACCGAGGACTGCATCCGCGCGGCGCTCACGGGCCGCTGGACGGGAGAGCTCCGATGAGCGCGATCACGAAGACCGACGAGCGGGCGAGCGGCGAAGCCCGCAAAGGCGCGGCCGAAGCGCGAGAAGGCGCGGCCGAGAAGATCGTGCTGCACGGCCGCAAGGTCGTCGGCGGCACCGCCGAGGGCGAGGCGCTCGTCACGCGGCAGACGATCTCGGGCTGGGGCGGCGTGAATGCGATGACGGGCACGATCATCGAGACGCGCCACGAGCTGAACGGCGTGAGCTTCGCGGGCAAGGTGCTCGTCTTCCAGGGCGCCAAGGGATCGTCGGGCTGGTCGGTCGCCTTTCATACGGCGCGGCTCGCGGGCGCCGCCCCGATCGCGCTCGTGTTCAACGAGATGACGACGAAGGTCGCGCTCGGCGCCGTCGTCATGCGCGTGCCGGCCGTGACCGATCTCGATCGGGATCCACTCGACGTCATCGAGACCGGAGACTGGGTCAGGGTCGACGGCGACGCGGGCACGGTCGAGGTCCGCAAGCGCCGCTGAGCACGCGCGCTTAGCGCGCCGCCCACCGTCGTAAGTCGAGGCGAAAGAACGTGCTGCGGCTCTCGAACGGCATTGTGATTCCAGACGAGGAGCTCGAGATCACGGCGATCCGCGCGCAGGGCGCGGGCGGGCAGAACGTCAACAAGGTCGCGAACGCCGTGCACCTGCGCTTCGACGTCGAGGCCTCGAGCGCGTTGTCCGACGAGATCAAGCGGCGCGTCCGCGCCTTGCGGGACCAGCGCATCTCGAGCGAAGGCGTCGTCGTCATCAAGGCGCAGGAGCATCGCAGCCTCGAGCGCAACAAGAACGACGCCCTCGAGCGCCTCGCCGAGCTCATCGAGCGGGCGCTCGTGCGCAGGAAGCCGCGCAAGCCGACGCGGCCGAGCAAGGCCGCCGAGCAGCGCCGGCTCGAGCGCAAGTCGAAACGCGGTCAAGTCAAGCGCACGCGATCCCGAATCGAGCCCGACTGACGGCGGCACAAAACTTGCTCTCCCTTCCGCGATGGAAGCCCAAGGGAGGACGCACTCGTCGGTCGCCGCCGCGCTCGTCGCGATTAACCGCCGTGCGCGCCAGGCGCGCGTCGATCTCATGCCGGCCCTCGAGCTTCTCGGCGCGGACCTCGAGCTCGAGATCATCGACGTCGACGACGCATCGGAAATGGTCGCGAAGCTCAGGGCCGCGTATACGGACGACGTCGGATCGATCATCGTCGGAGGCGGCGACGGCACGATCAATTCCGTTCTGCCGCTGCTGCTAGAGAAGGGCGCGCCGCTCGGCATCTTGCCGCTCGGCACCGCCAACGACCTCGCGCGCACGCTCGGCTTGCCGGCCGATCCGCTCGAAGCCGCGAAGGTCATCGCCGCCGGCCGTACGCGGCGCATCGACGTCGGGTCGGTCAACGGGCGGTACTTCGTGAACGCGGCCGGCATCGGTTTCAGCACGACGCTGCACCGCGAGCTCACGCCCGAGACGAAACGCTTGCTCGGCCCCCTCGCCTATCCCGTCGGCGTCGTTCGCCATTGGCGGTCGCAACGTCCGTTCACGGTCGCCGTCCGTATCGAAAACGCGGTGCAACTGCATCGTGTCATTCAAGTCACGATCGCGAACGGCCGCTTCTACGGAGGCGGCGCGACGGCGCACGAGGACGCGCGCATCGACGACGCGCTGCTCGACGTCGTGCTGATCAGACCCCGCCCCTTGCCCGACTTCCTGCTCAAGCTGCCGCGGCTTCGGCGCGGCCGCTACGAGGGCTCGCCCGCGGTCGCCTATCGAGCCGCGCGCTGCTCGATCGAGACGCGGCGCCGGCACGCGGTCTCGACGGACGGAGAGGAAAGCACCGCGACGCCGGCCGAGTTCCGAGTTCTCCCGCGCGCACTCGAGGTCTTCGTGCCCGATGAGCCTCATTAAAAACGAGCTGTCGGCGCAACTCGACGACGTGACGCGCGTCGCGTCAGAGACGCTCGAGCTCTTCGCGGACCTCGCCGCGGGCGTGGAGCCGCCCGAGCTCGCGCGTCTTCTCGACCGGCAGAGCAAGACGCTGCGACGCCTTGTCGACGAAATCAGCGAGCATCGCCGGCGGCGAGGCGAGCTGCCGGAGGCCGGCGACCCCGAGCGCGCGCACCTCCGCGCCGCCGCGGCCCGCTTGCGCGCGAGCGTGCTGCCCGGCCGCGCCGCGGCAAGCTACGCGGAATCGATACTCGACGCCGCGGCGACGCTCCGCGCCGAGATCGAGGAGGCGCTCGCGGCGGGCCCGGACGACCGGCTGCGCGCTCTGCTCGAGGACATGAAGCGCGAGACCGACGATTTCGAGCAGGACGTCCGAAGCCTCGTGCCCGACGCCCGTCCTCGATAGTCAGAGATCGCGGATCAGCACCGCGCCCTTCGACATCGGCTGCACGGTCCGGCGATAGATCGAGAGCCACCCCGTCGCCTGCTTCTGCGGCGGCGTGCCGAGCGCGGCGCGGCGCCGCTCGAGCTCGCCGTCCGGCACCTCGAGCTCGATCGAGCAGGCGTCGACGTCGATCGAGATCGGGTCGCCGTTCCGCACGAGCGCAAGGGGGCCGCCGCCCGCGGCCTCGGGCGAGACCTCGGCGACGGTCAGGCCTTTGTTGCAGAGCCCCGAGAGCTGCCCGTCCGTGATGAACGCAACCTCGTTCTCGAGCCCGGCCGAGTAGAGGGCGAAGACGACGTGCGACGCGGGGCCCGCCATGCCGGGCCCGCCCTTCGGGCCCATGCCCCGCACGACGAGGGCGTGACCGGGCTTCACGTCGCCGCGCCGGATCCCCTCGATCGCCGACGGCCCGTCCTCGTATACGATCGCGCGCCCCGAGAAACGGTCCTTGCGCGCCTTGTCGCGCAAGCCGAGCTTCACGACGGCGCTTTCGGGCGCGAGGCTGCCGTGCAGGATCACGATCGGCGGCTTCGAGGAGAACGGCCGATCGAGCGGACGGATCACGTCCGAGTCTCCCACGTCGACGCCGGCCAGGTTCTCGCCCAGCGTCTTGCCCGACACCGTCAGCACGTCGAGATCGAGCCGAGTTTCGAGCTGCTTCAGCAGCGCCTCGGCGCCGCCGGCCTCCTCGAACGCCTCGATGCTGTCGTCGCCGTTCGGCCGCACGGCGCTGAGAACGGGCGTGTCGCGGCCGAGCTCGTTGAAGAGCCCGAACACGTCGATCTCGAGGCCGGCCTCGACGGCGGTCGCCTGCAGGTGCTTGATGCAGTTGATCGAGCCGCTGACGGCGAGCACGGCGCGCACCGCGTTGCGGAATGCGCCTTCGGTCATGACGTCGCGCGGCTTCAAGTCGTCCCAGACCATCTGCACGATGCGCTCGCCCGAGCGGCGCGCCGCGTCGATCATCTTCGGGCTCATCGCGCGCACGGGCGCGCTGCCCGGCAGCGCCATGCCGAGCGCCTCGCAGACGACGTGCATCGAGTTCGCCGTCGCCATGCCGGAGCAGACGCCGGGGCCGCGGATCGCGCGATCGCTCATCTCGCGCAGCTCCTCGCGCGTGAGCTTGCCGAAGGACGCTTGCACGGAGCCCATGAAGACGTCCTCGATGTCGACGTGCTTGCCGCGCACCTCGCCGCTCGGCTGATAGCCGCACACGACGAGGATCGTCGGGATGTTGAAGCGGCCCGCCGCCATGAGGTGCGCAGGCGGCGTCTTGTCGCAAGACGAAAGACAGATCATGCCGTCGAGCTGCGCGCCCTGCACCGCGATCTCCATGTCGTTCACCACGAGGTCGCGGCTCGCCAGGATGTAGCCGCCGCCTCCGCCCGCGGAGATGATGAAGTCGCTCGGCGCGGCCGTCCGGATCTCGAACGGCACGCCGCCGGCGGCCCAGACCGCGTCCTTGACGATTTTCGCGACGGCGTCGAGATGGCTGAAGCAGATCGCGAGCTCGGACGAGCTGTTGACGACGGCGATCTTGGGCTTCTCGAGATCCTTGTCGGTGAGACCGAGCGCCTTCCACTGCGCGCGGCGCACGGCTTCGCGCGTCGTGCCCGGCTCGAAGTTGCTGCGCAGCGGTCTTCTGCTCATCTCGATGCTCCTCTCCTCGGCGCTTCCGGCGCTTCCGGCGCTTCCGGCGCTTCGCCCTCGCAGTTCTGCCGCTATCTTAACGTCAAGCGCGCTCTTCGACCGAAGGCGTAAAGGCGTAAAGACGTACTTCCCCGGGCAACGGCGGCGGGGCGCAGCGACGCGCCGAGGCCGCGTCCAGGACCGCTGTGAATACGTCCCTGTACGCTCGCTCGCGCG
>DASTSM010000193.1:0-15407 GCA_035760685.1 Gammaproteobacteria bacterium
ACGACGGCACTCAGCACCCATGGGAGTTCGCGCGCGTCTGGCACCTCGAGCCTTCGCTGACCGATCCCGACACCGTTTATGCCGGCGCGGAGGACGCGGCGCTGTTCCGCTCGACGGACGGCGGCATCTCCTGGCACGAGCTCGCGGGCTTGCGCGGCCACGAGTCGGGGCCGCGCTGGCAGCCCGGCGCGGGCGGCATGTGCCTACACACCATCCTGCTCGACCCGGCCGACCCGCGCCGTATTTACGTCGCGATCTCGGCGGCGGGCGCCTTCCGCACCGACGACGGGGGCAACACCTGGAAGCCGGTCAACCGCGGGCTTCATTCGAAGTACATCCCCAACCCGACGGCCGACGTCGGACACTGCGTGCACCGCATCGCGATGCATCGCTCCCGCCCGAACGTGCTCTTCATGCAGAAGCACTGGGACGTCATGCGCAGCGACGACGGCGGCGAGTCGTGGCAGGAGATCAGCGGCAACCTGCCGACCGATTTCGGCTTCCCGATCGACGTGCACGCGCACGAGCCCGACACGATCTACGTGGTGCCCATCAAGAGCGACTCCGAGCACTACCCGCCCGACGGGCGGCTGCGCGTCTATCGGAGCCGGACCGGCGGCCACGAATGGGAGCCGCTCGAGAAAGGCCTGCCGCAAAAGGACTGCTACGTGAACGTGCTGCGCGATTCGATGGCCGTCGACTCGCTCGATCCTTGCGGCATCTACTTCGGGACGACGGGGGGCCAGGTCTACGCGTCCGCGGACGGCGGCGATCACTGGGCGCCGATCGTGCGCGACCTTCCCGCCGTGCTGTCCGTCGAAGCGCAGACGTTGCCGTGAGCGAGGGCTCGGAGCGCGCGGACGACGCCGCCGGCATCGGCGCAAGCGCGCGCGGCGGCGCGGCGTCGGTCCGCGTCGTGCTGCCGCAACATCTTCGCACGCTCTCGGGCGCCGGCGAGGAGGTCCGGCTCGAGGTGCCGCGGCCCGTCACGCAGCGGACCCTCCTCGACGCGCTCGAGGCCCGCTATCCGATGCTGCGCGGCACCGTGCGCGACCACGCAACGCAAAAGCGCCGGCCGCTCGTGCGCTTCTTCGCGTGCGACGAGGACGTCTCGCACGAATCGCCGGACGCCGCGCTGCCCGAGGCCGTCGCGGCGGGCGCGCAGCCGTTCCTGATCATCGGCGCGATCGCGGGCGGCTAGGGCGCGAGCGCCGGCGCGGTCGTTTCCTCGCCCCGCGCCGCGACCGCAGCCTCGATGAGATCGCAAGCGCGGCCGATGCCGTCCTCCGCCGCGCAAAGAGCGGCGACGTCGCGGCATCGGCGTGCAACGTCGGCGGAGCGAAGCAGCGCCTCGAGCTCGGCCGCGAGCCGCGAAGCACCGGAAAATGGGGTCTGACCCCATTTTTGCCGGAAAATGGGGTCTGACCCCAGTTTCGCGAGCGCGCTCGGCATGATGCGCCGGCCGACGCCGAGCCGGAGCACGCGATGGGCGTGGTCCGGCTGATCGTGGCTGAACGGCACGACGACCTGCGGCACTCCGGCGGCGAGCGCCGCGGCCGTCGTGCCGATCCCGCCGTGATGAACGAGCGCGGCGCAGCGCGGCAGCGCGGCGCTGAGGGGCAGGTAGTCGAAACGGGCGGCGAAGCCCGGCAGCCGCTCCGGAACCTGCTCGGCGTGGCTCGTCAGCAAGATGCCGCGCCGGCCGAGCGTCTCGCACGCGCCGACGGCGGCCGCGAAGAACGCCTGCGCGAAGCGCATGGCCGATCCCGGCGTGAACACGATCGGCGCCGGGCCGTCCGCGAGAAAGCGCTCGGCCTCCGCGGGCATCTCGAGCGAGCCCGGAGCGTCGAACAGCGGAAACCCGCATTGCCTCAGCTTCGAGGGCCAATCCGGCTGCCGCGGCGCAAACCATTCGGGGAACATCGCGAGCGTGAGCAGCGGCGAGTCGATCTGGCTCACGAACACGCGCCGCACCGGCGGAAGATCCAAGCGCGCTCTGATCTCGTTGACCCCGGGCGCGAGCGCGGGATCGATCATGATCCGATCGACTAGCGACCACAGCCCGCGCTTCGTCCAATGCGGCAGGAACGAGTAGTCGATCGTGCCGCGCGTCACGGGAACCGCATGGCTCGTGCGCACGACCGACGGCTGAAGATGCACGCGGACGACGGGCAGGCCCGTCTTGTCGGCGACCGCGCGCGACGCGAAATCGAGCGTGTGCGCGACCACGGTCAGCGGCCCGCGGCGCATTTGCTCCTCGACGACGCCGAAAAGACGGCGGTTGTACTCGACCACGCGCGACATGACGGCCGCAAACCCCTTGCGCGCATCGAAAAGCTCGGGGTCGCCGGTCGCCAAACGATACTCGGCCTCGGTGACGGTCCCGATGAAGGCGAGCCCGCAGCGGCGCACGAGGCTCTCGTAGTGCTCGCTCGTCGCGACCGTCACGTCGTGTCCTCGACGGGCGAGCTCGGCGCCGAGCCCGAGGAACGGCAGGTTGTCGCCGAGGGATCCGATGGGAGTCAGCAATACGCGCACGCGGCCTCCGATTCTCGATGCTCTACGACGCGCTGTCGGCACAAAGCGACAGGCGGCGCTCCACAGCCGTGACAATCCTACGAGGTTGTTGGTATCTTCGTTCGCCTCGCTTTGACTCGATAACTCGCTTTGACTCGATAACTATCATCGAGCGAGAACGGCGATGTCCCCACAGCTCCCGGACGGTTTGGCGCCCACAGGCGGCGCCCTGATTCCCGCACTGCCGCTCGAAAGCGTGCCGGCGCCTGCGTACGCTTGCGACCTCGACGGCCGCATCGTGGCCTTCAATGAGAAGGCGGCGGCGCTCTGGGGACGTCGGCCGAAGCTCAACGACGGCGCCGAGCGCTTCTCGGGGGCCGAGACCCTGCTCGCGCCGAACGGGTCGCTCCTGCCGCGGGAATCCTCGCCGATGGCCCGGGCCCTCTCGACGGTGCGCAATTGCGAAGGCGCCGAGGCCGTCATCGTGCGCCCGGACGGGACCCGCCGCACGGTGCTCTACTATGCGGTCCCGACGCACGACGGGTGCGCGACGCTCACGGGCGCGACCGCCTTGATGATCGACATCACGGACCGCGAGGAGGAGCAGCGCGCGGCCCGCGCGGCGCTCGAGAACAGCGAGGCGAACTTTCGCGGCTTCTTCGAAAGCGTCGCCGTCGGCGCCGCGCTCGTGAACAAAGAGGGCCGTTTCGTCAGCGTCAACGACCGCTACTGCGAGATCACAGGCTACAGCCGCGACGAGCTCGTCACGATGAGCCCGTTCCAGCTCGATCATCCCGACGACAAGGATCGCGACCTCGAGTGCGTCCTCACGGCGCTTGCCGACCCCTCCGCCATTTACCAGACCGAGAAGCGCTACGTGCGCAAGGACGGCATGGTCCGCTGGGTGCACGTCGCGGCGAATTTCCTCCGCGACCAGATGCAGCGGCCGATCCAGACCGTCGCCGTCTGCCTCGACATCAGCGAGCGCAAGCGCGCCGAGCAGGCTCTGCACGAGGCCGACAGGCTCAAGGACGAGTTCCTCGCGACGCTCGCTCACGAGCTGCGCAACCCGCTGGCGCCGCTCAAGAGCGCCGCGGAGCTGCTGCGAAGCGCGGACGCGCGCGAGAGCGATTGGTGCCGAACCGTCATCGATCGCCAGGTCACGCACTTGACGCGCCTCATCGACGACCTTCTCGACGTCTCTCGGATCACGCGCGACAAGCTCGAGCTTCGCAAGGAGCGCGTCGAGCTCGAGGACATCGTGACGGGCGCGATCGAAGCGAGCCGGCCGACGCTCGACCGCTGCGAGCAGACGCTGACGACCCGACTGCCCGAGGAGCCCGTTTCCCTCCACGGCGACGTCGTGCGGTTGACACAGGTGCTGACGAACCTGCTGACGAACGCGGCGAAGTTCACGGACGCTCCGGGATCGATCGAGCTCGTGGCGCGCGTCGACGGCGGCGACGTCGTGATCGGCGTCGTCGACGAAGGAGTCGGCATCGCGAGCGACGAGCTTTCGCGCGTCTTCGACAAGTTCTACCAGAGCCCGCGGCGCGGCAAGCGATTTCTCGGCGGCCTCGGCATCGGGCTCTCGCTCGTGCAGCGGCTCGTCGAGCTGCACGGCGGCAGCGTCGAAGCCCGCAGCGCCGGGCTCGGCCATGGCAGCGAATTCATCGTGCGCCTGCCGCTCGCGCCGGGCGTCTCGGAAGCGCTTCCCGCGAAAGCGCCCGCCGACGCGCAAGCGCCGGCGTCGGAAGCGCCGGCGGCCGAGCAGCGCCGCGCGCCGCGCGGCGTGCGCGTCATGATCGTCGACGACAACGTCGACGGCGCGGATGCGCTCGGCCGTCTGCTCGCCGTCATGGGGCACGAGACGGTGACCGAATACGACGGGCAGTCCGCCCTGCGGCGCGCCGCCGAGTTCCCAGCCGACATCATCCTGCTCGATCTCGGCATGCCCGGCATGGACGGCTTCGAGGTGTGCCGTCGGCTGCGCGATCAATTTCCGCGCGAGCGCCCCCGGATCGTCGCGCTCACGGGCTGGGGCCGCAAAGAGGATCTCGCGCGAACGGCCGAGGCGGGGTTCGACGCCCATCTCGTCAAGCCCGTCGGCCGAAAGGTGCTCGAGAGCCTGCTGGCCCCGGGCCCGCGCTCCGGCGCCGGAGCCGGAGCGGCGGCGTAACCGGAGAAAATGGGGTCTGACCCCATTTTTCTTCGCGGCGCGGTCCAGGACAAAAAAATGGGGTCTGACCCCAATTTCCGCCCTATGATGAAACTCCTATGGCCACCTGCAAAACGATCCCCTCCAGAACGCCGCTCGACGCAAGCAGCATGTACATGCGTGCGCTGCCCGAGGCGTTGCCGGCCCTGAGCTCGCCCGCGGGCAAGCGGCTCTTCGCCGAAGCCCTCGCCGACGGCGGCATGGCCGGCTACTTCAGGCTGGCGCAGCAATTTCACACGCAGGCCGACCCCGCGTACTGCGGGCTCGGCTCCCTCGTGTGCGCGCTCAACGCGCTCGGCATCGATCCTGCCCGTTCGTGGAAGGGGCCTTGGCGCTGGTTCACGGAGGAGATGCTCGACTGCTGCAAGCCGCTCGACGACGTCAAGCACTCGGGGCTCACGCTCGAGGAGGTCGCGTGCCTCGCGCGGTGCGCCGGGGCCGACGTCTCCGTGCACACGGCCGCGCCTGCGGCGCAGCAGGCGTTCCGGGAGCATTTGCGCGGCAGCGCGTTCGCCGAGGACGGCCCCGTGCTTCTGGTCAACTACTCGCGGCGCGCGCTCGAGCAAACCGGCGACGGCCATTTCTCTCCGATCGCCGGATACCACGCGGGAGAGGATCGAGCCCTCGTGCTCGATACCGCGCGATTCAAGTATCCGCCGCATTGGGTGCCGGTCGAGCGGCTCTTTGGCGCAATGCAGGCCGCGGATCCGGCGACGGGCGCCGCGCGCGGCTGGCTGCTGCTTCGCGCGCCAGGCTAGCCGCACTCGGCGCGCGCGCCGGCGTGCCGCCCTCGCGCTTCCGTGCGGCCGTGCCCTGCCGAGGTACACGGGCTGCTGGCTCCTCCCTCGCGCGCCCGCGTATACTGGCCTCGCCGCCCTCTAACAATCCCAAGACCACGCGGAGGCACCCATGAGAGCCGTGCGCTCGATGCTCGCGTTGCTCGCCGTCCTCGCGATCGCGAGCCCTTCGTCCGCAGCCACGAAGAGCAGGAGAGATCCCGGCCCGCTCGTGCTCAAGAGCCAGGGCAGCTTCTTCGTCGGCGGCGAGAACAAGAAGGTCACGCAGCCGGCCTTCGGCGGCGGCTCGCCCCAGAGCGGCGAGATCACCGTGAATCAGATGTACGTCCAGTACCAGATTCCGACGAAGGGCGACCGCCACGTGCCCGTCGTCATGGTTCACGGCTGCTGCTTGAGCAGCAAGACCTGGGAGACGACGCCGGACGGCCGCATGGGCTGGAGCGAGTACTTCGTTCGCAAGGATCGGCCCGTTTATCTCGCCGACCAGGTCTCGCGCGCGCGCTCGGGCTTCGACCCGACGGCGTTCGCCGACGTGCGGCTCGGCAAGACGGCGCCCGACAAGATGCCCTCCATCCTCGACGCGACGCACGAGAGCGCGTGGACGATCTTCCGCTTCGGCGCGCGATACCCGGAACCGTTCGCCGACACGCAGTTTCCGATCGAGGCCGTCGGCGAGCTCTACAAGCAGATGATTCCGGACCTCAACTCGACGCTGCCGCAGAACCCGAACCCGACCTGGACCCAGATGGCCGCGCTCGCGGTGCAGCTCAAGGGCGCCGTCCTCATGGGGCACTCCGAGTCCGGATTCTTTCCGGAGCAGGCGGCGCTCATCGATCCGTCCGGCGTCAGGGGCATCGTCTCGATCGAGATGCCGTGCGCGACGAACCTGACGGCCGCGCAGATCGCGACCCTCGCTAAGATCCCGACACTCGTGATGTTCGGCGATCATCTCGCCGACGTGCCGAGCGGCGGACCCGTGAGCTGGCAGAACGCTTTCGAAACGTGCAACACCTTCCTCGACCAGCTCAGAAAGGCCGGCGGCGACGCGACGATGATCCACTTGCCCGAGCTCGGCATCCGCGGCAACAGCCACATGCTCATGCAGGACAGGAACAGCGATCAGCTGGCGGATCTCGTCATCGACTGGATCGACAAGCACGTCGAGGCTCGGCAGGACGAGAAGGTCAGCGCGCGCTGACGGATTCCGTCCTCGATCGAACGACAGCGGCTCGTGACGCTCGCGACGCTCTTCACGGCCGCGCGCCTCGGCGCCCTGACTCTGCCGAACCGGTTCGTCATGGCACCAATGACGCGGAACCGATCCCCGGGCGGCGTGCCGGGGCCGGACGTGGCCGCGTACTACCGGCGCCGCGCCGCGCACGGCGTCGGGCTGCGAGCTACAGCAAGACCGTCACGACGACGAACGCGACGGCGCCCGCCGTGATCGAGAGGGCGATGAGGCCCACGAGGCCGTCGTGCGCGATCAGCGAGAGGCCGAACGCGGTCAGCGCAAGACCCGCGATGTGCGCCGAGAACGGCACGATCTCGAGCGAAGGCATCGCGACGCCGATGAGGCTGCAGAGCAGCGCGATCGTGTAGAGGCCGCCCTGATTCGTCACGACCTCGAGACGAGGCCGCAGGAAGCGATCGATGAACAGCGCGGGCTTGCGCATCCAGCCGAGCCCTTTGCAGAACTTCTCGCGCGAAACCTTGCGGCGCACGATCCATTGCGGGAGCCAGAAGCGATCGCGGCGCAGCAGCATCTGCACGGCGATGAGCGCGACGAGCACGCCGAGCGTCGTCGGCATGCCGGGAATCGCGCTGATCGGCGACGCCGCGAGCAAGCCCGTGACGAGCAGCAGGGGGCCGAACGAGCGCCGGCCCACCGCCTTCAAGATGTCGTCGACGGTGACTTTCTCGTCGGCTTCGTCCGGCGCCTGTCCGAGCTTGTCGAGCAGCTGCTCGAGGTTCTTCGGCTCTTTTGCGGCTCGCGCGCTTTGCGCCATCAGGGAACACCTCCGCGGGTGTCGCCGTCGAAGACACGCGCACGGCCCGCAGCCCGTTGGAGTGCAAGCGGCATGCCATGGAAGGGATCTCGCGCCGGTCGCCGGTCTCCGCTTGTTCGCGTTCTCCGCCGTGCAGTATGTTAGGAGCGTCGGTTGCACGGGCTCGATTAGAACGAGGAGAACGACATGCAGCCTTGCCGACTCGCGCTTTGGACCTTCCTGTTCTCGACCGCGCCCGCCATGGCTCAAACCGGCTCCGCGCCCCCGCCTGGCGGCAGCGCTCCTTCCGGAAGCGGGATCGCGCTCTCCGCCTCGAACGGCGCGCGCTCGCTCGATTTCGACTTCTTCAAGGCGCGCGTCCAGCCGATCCTGACGACGAAGCGCGAGGGGCATGCGCGCTGCATCTCCTGCCATGGCTCGGGCACGCCGATGCGTCTTCAGCCGCTGCCCGAAGGGCGCGCGACCTGGAGCGACGAGGACGCGCGCAAGAATTTCGAGATCCTGAGCGCGCGCGTCGTTCCCGGAAATCCCGACGAGAGCCGCCTCCTGCGCCATCCGCTCGCCGAGAGCGCCGGCGGCGACCCGCATCACGACGGCGGCAAGCACTGGACGTCGAAGCAAGATCCGGAGTGGCAAACGCTCGCCGCCTGGGCGCGCGGCGCGACGCTCGCCGACGAGCCGAAGCCTGCGAACTTAAAGCCCCGCATCATCCAGACGAACAGCGCGGGCGACGACGTCGACGTCATCGATCCCGCGACGAACAAGGTCGTCGGCCGGATCCTCGGCATCGAGGTCGGTCACGGCGTCGCGGCCTCGCCCGACGGGCGCTGGATTTACGTGAGCAACGAAGCGAACAGCACGCTCGACGTCGTCGACGGGCGGACCTTGCGCGTCGCGACGAAGATCCCGCTCTCGGGCCATCCGAACAACATCGCCGCGAGCCGCGACGGCAGGCGCGTCTACGTCGCGATCATCCAGGCGCCGGGCGCCGTCGACGTCATCGACACGGCCGCGCTCGAGCGGGTGAAGAGCATTCCCGTCGCGGGCGGCGTGCACAACACGTACGTAACGCCCGACGGCCGCTACGTCATCGCGGGGTCCGTCGCCGGCAAGAGCCTGACCGTTATCGACGCCGCGACCGAGAAGCCGGCGTGGAGCATGAGCTTCGATCTCGGCGTGCGCCCGATGGCGTTCGAGGCGGGCCCTGACGGCTCGACGAAGCGCGTCTTCGTGCAGCTGACCGGGTTCAACGGCTTCGCGGTCGTCGATTTCGCGTCGCACAAGGAGGTCGCGCGCGTCGAGCTGCCGAAGCTCGGGCCCGGCAAGAAGCCGGTGCTCGAGGGCGGGAACACGTCGCACGGCATGGCGGTCTCGAAGGACAACACGCGCCTCGTCGTGAACAGCCGGCTCAACAGCGCGGTCTACGTCTACTCGCTGCCGAAGCTCGAGCTCCTCGGGTCCGTCGACGTCGGCACGGCGCCCGACTGGGTCACGCTGACGCCGGACGGCGAGAGGGCCTACGTCGCGAACGCGGGCTCGAACGACGTCTCCGTCGTCGACCTCGTCGGCCTCGACGAGGTGACCCGCATTCCGGTGGGCCAAGTGCCGAAGCGCAACATCACGGCCATGCTGCCGTGAGCGGACGACCGGTCGACTTCGCTGTCGCCCTCGCCTTCGGCTCTGCGCTGATCGGGGCCGCCGCCGCGTCGGCGGCCGAGCCCGTCCAAGCCCCGGCCTTCGAGGTCGATCCGTTCTGGCCGAAGCCGCTTCCGAATCACTGGGTGCTGGGCTCTACGATCGGCGTCTCCGTCGACGCGGAGGATCACGTCTGGATCATCCATCGACCGCAATCGGTCGAGGACAACTTCAAGGCCGCGGACACGAGCCCGCGCGTCGGCATCTGCTGCAAGGTCGCGCCGCCCGTGCTCGAGTTCGACCAAGACGGCAACCTGCTGGCCTCGTGGGGTGGCCCGGGACCGGGCTACGAGTGGCCCGACAGCAATCACGGCATCACGGTCGACCACGCGGGCAACGTCTGGCTCGGCGGCAACGGCGACGACGACACGCAGATCTTGAAGTTCTCGGGCGCGGGCAAGTTCCTGCTCCAGATCGGCAAGCACGGACGGCACGGCGGCAGCAACGACACGGCGAACCTCTGGCGCGCCGCGAAGATCTTCGAGGACGCGGCGGCGAACGAGATTTACGTCGCCGACGGCTACGGCAATCGGCGCGTCATCGTCTTCGACGCGAGCACGGGCGCCTACAAGCGGCATTGGGGCGCGTACGGCAAGAAGCCGGACGACGGCCCGTTGCCCGCGTACGATCCCTCGGCGCCCGCGTCGCAGCAGTTCAGCATCGTGCACTGCGTCATCGTCTCGAACGACGGCTACGTCTACGTCTGCGATCGGCAGAACGACCGCGTGCAGGTGTTCCGCAAGGACGGCACGTTCATCCGCGAGGCGTTCTTCGACACAGGCACGCTGCGCTCGGGCTCGGTCTGGGACATGACGTTCTCGCGCGACCCGGGGCAGACGTACATCTACATGGCGAACGGCGTCGACGAGAAGATCCACGTCGTG
The DNA here is from genome assembly GCA_035760685.1 of Gammaproteobacteria bacterium. Taxonomy (GTDB): domain Bacteria; phylum Pseudomonadota; class Gammaproteobacteria; order Steroidobacterales; family Rariloculaceae; genus ZC4RG20. The sequence continues at coordinate 10,118 of DASTSM010000193.1, forward strand.
CTGCGCAGCACGCTCGAGGTGCTGACGTCGTTCGGGGACGGCGGCCGCCAGCCGGGCCAGTTCTTCGGCGTGCACAATCTCGACACGGACTCGAAGGGGAACCTGTACGCGACGGAAACCTACACGGGCGCGCGCGTGCAGAGGTTCATCTACAAAGGACTGCGGCCCGTCACGGAGACGGACCGGGGCGTGCCTTGGCCCGAGAGGCCCTGAGCGCGCCGCCTCGCGCGACCGAGGCCGCGCGCGCATAGCATCGATACGCATCCACTTCGGCGGGAGGGCGTCCCTTGAGAACAATCGCAATCGCAATCGTCGCCGCGTCGCTGACGGCCCCGGCCTTCGGGCAAGCGAGAGTCAATCCGACGGACCCGCAACCGACCTGCGACCGTTGCCCCGGCGACTACATTCCGGCCGCGGAGATCGACGCCTATGCGAGGAAGGCGGTCGCCGAGAAGCTGACCGATCAGCAGATCCGCGACGTCGACATCGGCAAGGGGCACGTCGCGGTCGGCGTGGTGCATCGCGGCAAGCTCGATGCCCCGGCGCCGAATTCGGCCGCCGAGCACGATCTCGTCAGCGAGGTCTATCACGTCGTGAGCGGCTCGGGCACGCTCGTGCTCGGACCCGACATCGTGGACAGGCAGCGGCGCCCGGCGACGCTACAGACCGTGCGCGAGTTCAACGGGCCGGGCCACAACGGCTCCTCGATCCGGAACGGCAAGACCTACGAGCTCAAGACCGGCGACGTCGTGATCATTCCCGCGGGCACGGGCCATTGGTTCACGAAGATCGACGACCACATCGAATATCTCATGATCAGGATCGATCCCGACGAGGTCACGCCGCTCCGGGACGAGGCCGCATCCAAGGCCTACTTGGCGGAGCCGGGCGCCGCCCGCGCGGCTCCCTGACGGCGTCTTACTGATCGACGAGCCGCGGCGCGCCGGCGCAGTCGTTGCCGAGCCAGTGCGCCTGGAACTGCGTCTTCGACGTCATCGGCGTCTGACCGGTGCCGAGGGTAAGGTCTATCGTGCCCGTGACCGCCTCGGCGCTCTTCACGGCGATGCGCAGCGTTCCCGAGCCGCTCGGCGTGCCGGTGCACGCGAGCTTGACCTCTTGGCTCGTCGAAGTCTGCGCAACGATCGTCTGCGTGCACTCCTTGAAGTCGAGCGACGCGAAGGGACGGCCTAAGTCGTCCTTCGTGACGCAGATCTTCTGCGTGCGGTTTTGCGCGGCCTGCAATTGCTTCTTGACGTTCTCCTCGAGCTTCGCGCGCTGTTCTGGAGTCAATTGCGAAGCGATCTGCGGCGGCAGCGCCGGCAGACCCGTGGACTCAGACGACGTCTTGAGCTCCCACAGCCCCGTCTTGACGTCGAGATTGTCTGCCGCGAGAGCGGCAGGGGCGATGAGACAAGCGGCGACGAGCAGCGTCTTGGCAGACATGGCAGGCCTCCCGGCGCGCACGCCGGGGCGGCGGCGCAGGAGCCCATTCTATGCCGGCGCCGACCGCCCGCAAGCCGGGCTCGAGCAGGCGCCGCGCTGAGCCGGAGCGGCGCGCTGCTGCACATCGCAACGTCCTGATTCTCATGCCGTTCTTGCCGCTGTTGACATTCTCTCAATGAGTGCTATTTTATTAGCAGTATGCTGTTTTTTTAGCATAGTGAGAGCAAGAGCATGTCGAAACCCGAAACGCTGTCTCGCCGCGAACGCCAGGTCATGGACGCCGTCTATGCGCTCGGAGAGGCGACGGCGAAGGACGTGCAGCAGCGCCTGCCGGATCCGCCGAGCTATTCCGCCGTGCGCGCCGTGCTCACGCGTCTCGTGGATCAGGGTCACCTCAAGTACCGCGAGGCCGGGCCCCGCTACGTCTATACCGCGGCGGCCGGCAGGAAGCGCGTCGGTCAGGCCGCGCTCCGCAAGCTCGTCGATACGTTCTTCGAAGGCTCGCCGCTCCGCACGATGAATGCGCTGCTCGGCCTCTCCGCCGACGAGCTCACGAAGGAAGAGCTCGACGAGCTCGCGAAGGCCATCGAGCAGGCCCGGGAGAAGAGCAAATGAACGCACTGCCGTCGGCTTTCGTGGTCGAGCTTGCCTTCAAGAGCACAGCCGTGCTCGCGTGCGCGTTCGCATCCATGGCGTTCGCGCGCCGGCTCGCGGCCGAGGAGCGCCACGTCGTCTGGGCCGTCGCGCTCGCGTGCCTGCTCGTGATGCCGGTCCTGTCCGTGTCGGGTCCGCAGCTCCGCGTGCCCGGCGAGCGGGCGATCGCGTCGGCCGTCGCATCGCTGTGGACGGGCGCGCACTCCGATTCGCAAGGGGCGAGCGCGGACGGCGCACGCCGTGCTCCAAACCCCGAGGCGGGCCGAGGCGCACGCACCGGCGGCGCGGGCCGCGCGGGCGCCGCGGGACCGAGCGGCACCGATCTCGCGCGCGGCGTTTCCGCGGCGCGCACCGCGATCTACGGCGCCGCCGGAGCCCGTCGCCTCGCCGTCGCTGCCGGAACCGCTTACCTCGCCGTCGCCGCCGCCCTGCTCGCCTACTTCGCGGCGGCGGCTGCGCGCGTCGCCGTGTCGCTGCGCCGGCTCGAGCCGCTGACGGACCCGCGCGCTCTCGCCGCGCTCGAGCACGCGCGCGCGACGCAGCGCGTGAGACGCCGCGTCCGGCTCAAAGTCTCCGACGTCGACGCGACGCCCTGGGCCTGGGGCGTCGTGCGCCCGGTCGTGGTCGTGCCGCGCGATTTTGCGGCGCTGCCGGCGGCGGCGCAGCGCGATGCGCTCCTGCACGAGCTCGCGCACGTCGCGCGTCTCGATTTCGTCACGATGCTGCTCGGCTGCGCGGTCTGCTCGCTCTACTGGTTCCAGCCGCTCGCCTGGCTCGCGCTGCGCCGCATGGCGCGCGAGAGCGAGCAGGCCTGCGACGACCGCGTGCTGCTCGCGGGCGGCGCAAACGCGAGCTACGCCGAGCAGCTGCTGGAAACGGCCCGCGCCATTCGCAGCGCCGGCCGCATGCACCGTCCCGCCGCCGCGAGCGCGATGGCGCGATCGTCCGCCGTGGCGCGGCGCATCGCATCGATTCTCGATCCAAACACCCGGAGAAGAGCCATGGGTAAGAAATACGTATGCCTCGTGTCGATCCTGACGGCGGCCGTGCTCTTGCCCGTCGCCTCGCTGAAGTCGCAAGAGGCGGCGGCCCCTGCCGGCGAGACCCCCGCCGTTCCCGCGGATCCCAACGACGCCGCTTTCCTCGCGCTCGTGCAGAGGGGGCCCGCGAACGACGAGGAGCTGAAGCTCATCGTCGAGACCTTCATCGCAAACGGCAGGCAAGCCGATGCCGTCGGCGTGTTGGCGGACTTTATCTCGCGCGACGTGCCGACGCCGGCGCAAGCCGCGTTCTGGGCGTTGCGAGCTCCGGGCTGCGGGTACTGCTCGGACATCTTGGGAGCCCAAGGAACGCTGGGCGGTACGAGCAGCGCGGCGACCAAGGAGGAGCTCGAAGCCCTGTCGGCCGCGTTCGACGAGGTCGAGGCCCGCGCGCGCAAAGCCAACGACGGCGATCTGCTGATCCGCCTCGCCACGATTGCGGAAGCGAGTCGAAATGCGAACGCGATCGGCAAAGGCACGTATTACCTCATCGAAGGATTCCGCCTCGGCGGGCTCAGCGAGGCATCCAACTTCTCGGCGATCTGGTTCTTGAGCTCGAGGGGATGGGACGGACAAGCCAAGGAGCTCGCCCAGCATCTGTACGACGACTCGTCCTCGAGCTTGTATCAATCCGAGGCCGTGAAGAGGGCGATCGACTCGCTCAACGCAAAAATCGGGCAACGCGACGACATCGTCAAACGGGTGCTGAATCCGAACGCGACCATCACCTACAAGGACGACAAGGACGTGATTCCTCTCTACCGCGTCCCGCCCGTCTACCCGCCGGTGGCCCTCAAGGAGCACCGCGAGGGTTATGTGCAGCTCAAGTTCACGATCACCGCTGAAGGCAAGACGAAGGACGTCACTGCGGTCAGCTCTAGCGACGACGCGTTCGACGCCAGCGCCGTCGAAGCGGTATCCCATTGGCTCTATGCGCCGAAGATCGTCGACGGCGCCGGCGTGGAGCGGCCTGGCGTGCAGTCGATCATCAGATTCGTATTGGAGCAGTGAAGACGCCTTCGTGGACGGTGCGCGAATAGGGCGTTTGGGCGGAGCGAAGACGCGAACGGCCTTGTGCTCGGCGGTGCACGACACCGTACGCAGAGCGCGGCCTCCGAGAGACTTCGCCGGCGCTCCGTTCCGCATTCCTCGGCTCGGAGCTGAACTTGGGCGAGAATGGGTGGTCCCGTACATCATAAGAATCGTGCGAGCCCAGCATGGCTTCAGGCGACGCGGCCGAGCGCCTCGGTCCGCGCAAGACCTTCCGCTCATCCGATCGCGCCGCGGCGGCGTGGTCGGTTGCCGTGCATGCGGCCTTGCTCGCAGCGGTCGCGCTCGTGCCGTGGTCTCGCCAATGGGAGCCCTCCCCACACATGGACGTCGTCTGGGTCCGCGAATGGCGGCGCACGCCGCCAGCACCACCCGCCGAGCCGGCACCACCCGCCGAGCCGACATTACCCGAGCAGCCCGCGATACCCGAGCAGCCGCCGGCAACGCCTGAAGCAGCGGCCGAGCGCCAAGCGCGCACGGAGCAGACACCGCGCATCGCACCTCGAGAGCGGGCCGCACCTCGAGAGCGGGCTGCACCGAAGAGCGGCCGCGAGCAGCCCTCCGAAGGACAGGCCCCGCCGCCGATTCCGGGGCACGTCGACTTCGACGCGGAGCGCCGGCTCGCATTCGAGCAGCTCCGGCACGAGCAGGAGCGCGAAGAGCGCTTCGCGGTCTCCTTCGACGATCTCGTTCACAAGCCGCCTCCGAAAGATCCCGACCCGTACGCGCACCTCTATGACGGCGGAGGCGGCGGAGGCTCTTCAGGACCCTCGGTGCTCGGCGTCGGACAGGCGCGCACGAAGGTAGGCCGTTTCTTCAGCAATCTCTGCAACGCGCTGACCGGCGGCTTCAGCGTCATGGGTCTCATGAGCGTGTGCGCCCGTGATACGACCGGTCCCTACTCGGCATCTCCGCTCCGCCCCGAGTACCTCAAGAAGCTTCCGGTCTGCGAGGACACCGCGCCGACGCTGGCCGCCGCGACAGGCGCGGACGCCGCGGACGACGGCGGCGCGGCGGACGGCGCGCCGATCGCCGCGCGGGACCGCACGCGGAGCGCCGCCGAGGACGGCCCGCTGCTCGCCGCGCGGGACGACCCGCCGAGC
>DASTSM010000194.1:0-20495 GCA_035760685.1 Gammaproteobacteria bacterium
AGCCGCCGCTGACACGTCCGCGCACGGCAAAAGAGCAGCTTCCGACGCCCTGGCAGCAGTTGTCGACGACGATCACGCGGCCGACCACCGGGCACGTGGCTAGCACTGCCAGCAGGAAGTCGAGGCTAGCGACGAGGCTTACGGTCTCGGTCTCGCGAAGAGGTCTCCGTCCCTTTTCGCCGCTGCGACGTTTCAGCCGGAGGCTTGCGTGTCAGGGCGCTTTCGGGACGCTCGCGCGCCGGTCGGGGTCCCCGGCGCGAACGTAGTGAGCGCTGGGGTGGCCGATGCGCGCGAGCGAGCGTACAGGGACGTATTCACAGCGGTCCTGGCCGGGGCCTAGGCACGGCGCTGCGCGACGCCACTGTCCGCGAAGGAAGTGCGTCTTGGTCTTCGTTAGCCGATCTTCGATGAAGACGGTGGGGCGAGCATCGATCAAACACCGGTCGACGCGTGCTTCATGTGGGCGGCAGCCAGTATGCGGGCGGCAGCGGGCTACTGATAAGGACATCGGCCCTCCCTGATGTGGCGCTCGAAGTCGTCGCGGAAGTATTTGAGCGCGCTTTGCAGCGGCTCCATCGCGCCCGGGGCGTGTGCGCAGTACGTCTTGCCCGGGCCGAGGAAACGCGTGTGCATCTCGAGCAGGTCGAGGTCGCCCGGGCGTCCCGTGCCGCGCTCGATTCCGTCGAGCAGCGACTCGACGAACGGCAAGCCGTCGCGGCACGGCGTGCACCAGCCGCAGGACTCCTGCGCGAAGAAGTGCTCGAGGTTGCGCACCATCGCGACCGGGCATGTCTTGTCGTCGAGCACGATCATCGTGCCCGTGCCGAGCCGGCTGCCGGCCTTTTGCAAGGACTCGAAGTCCATCGGCGAATCGAGGTGCTCCTCGACGAGGAAATCCGTCGACGCGCCGCCCGGCAGGACGCCGCGGAAGCGGTAGCCGTCGCGCATTCCGCCCGCGTGCTCCTCGAGCAGCTCGCGCATCGGCGTGCCCATCGGCAGCTCCCACGCGCCCGGGCGGCGGACCTTGCCGCTGACCCCGTAGATCTTCGTGCCCGCGTCGTTGCAGAGAGAGAGAGCCTTGAACCAGTCGGCGCCGCGCTCGACGATGTGCGGAACGTTGCACAGCGTCTCGACGTTGTTCACGACGGTCGGCCGGCCCCAGAGGCCCACCGATTGCGGGAACGGCGGCTTCGCCCGCGGGATCGCGCGCCGGCCCTCGAGCGAGCTGATCAGCGCCGTTTCCTCCCCGCAGATGTAGCGGCCCGCGCTCGTGTGAAGGTGAAGCGCGAGGCTGAAGTCGGTTCCGAGCAAGTGGTCGCCGAGCCATCCGCGGTCCGCGGCCTCGGCGATCGCACGGCGCAGGCGCTCGGCCGCGAGCCGGTACTCCTCGCGGAGGAAGATGTAGGCGACGTTCGCGCCGAGCGCGTAGGCGCTCACGACGACGCCCTCGATGAGCGAGTGCGGATCGCCTTCGAGCAGCAGCCGGTCCTTGAACGTGCCGGGCTCCATCTCGTCGGCGTTCACGATGAGATAGCGAGGGGGCGGGGCTTTCTCGGGGCTCGGCATGAAGCTCCACTTCTGGCCCGTCGGAAAGCCCGCGCCGCCGCGGCCGCGGAGACCCGACTCCGTGACGGCGTCGAGCACGTCCTTCGGCGTCATCTCGGTCAGTGCCTTGCGCGCGCCGCGGTAGCCGCCGGCGCGCTCGTAGCCCGCAAAATCGAGCGGCTCGCGATCGGGCTCGATGTGCGACGTCAGCGGGCGGTCCATCAGGGGTAGTGCTCCAAGACCTCGTCGAGCCGCGGCGCGTCGAGGTCGGTGTGCAGCTCGCCGTCGACGAGGATCGCGGGCGCGCGGTCGCATGCGCCGAGACACGGGATCGGCAGCACCGTGAGGCGGCCGTCGCCCGTCGTGTGTCCGCTCGGCGCGCCGTAGCGCTCGCGCAAGTGCGCGGCGAGGCCCTCGGCGCCGAGGAGCCAGCAGCTCACGCTGTCGCAGAAGTGAAGCACGTGCCGGCCGACGGGGCGGCGGTAGATCAGGTTGTAGAACGTCGCGACGCCGTCGAGCTCGGTCGGCGACATGCCGAGCAGCGCCGCGACGTCCTCGAGGTGCTCGTCGGAGACCCAGCCTCGATGGCGCTGCACGACCTTGAGGGCCTCGATGCACGCGGCGCGCGTGGAATCGTAGCCGGAGAGCTCGTGCTCGATCTCGTGGATTTCCTGGTGGCTCAACATGCTTTCGCGCTCACCGGTCGACGTCCGCCATGACGAAATCGATGCTGCCGAGGATCGCGATGAGATCCGCGATCATGAGCCCGCGAGAGAAGACGGGGATCATCTGCAGATGAGGGAAGGACGCCGTGCGGATCCGGACGCGGTACGGGATCGTGCCGCCGTCGCTGACGAGGTAGTAGCCGTACGCGCCCTTCGTGCCTTCGATGTTGAAGACCCCTTCGCCGGGCGGGATCACGGGGCCCCAGCTCACGCCTAAGAAATGATGGATCAGCGTCTCGATGTCGTGCATCGTGCGATCCTTGAGCGGCGGCGTCGCGAGCCGGTGACGGGACTTGTAGTCTCCGGCCGGCATGTTGTCGACGCACTGCTCGATGATGCGCAGGCTCTGGCGGATCTCCTCGGCGCGCACCGCGCAGCGGTCGTAGCAGTCGCCGTTGCGTCCGAGCGGCACGTCGAATTCGAAGTGCTCGTAGCCGGAGTACGGCCGCTTCTTGCGGAAGTCCCAGTCGAAGCCCGTCGCCCGGAGCCCGGGGCCCGTGACGCCCCATTCGATGGCCTCCTCGGTCGTGTAGCTGCCGACGCCGACCGTGCGCGCCTTCAAGATCCGGTTGTCGAGCGCCATGCGCTCGTACTCGCGCAGGCGCGGCCGCATCCACGCGAGAAAGTCGCGGACCTTGGCGTCCCAGCCTTCCGGCAGATCCGCCGCGACGCCGCCGATGCGGAACCAGCTCGGGTGCATGCGGCCGCCGCAGACGGCCTCGATGATCTCGAAGACGCGCTCGCGGTCCGTGAACATGTAGAACACGGGCGAGAGCGCGCCGACGTCCTGCGTGAACGTCCCGTAGAACACGAGATGGCTCGCGATGCGGAAGAGCTCGGCGAGCATGACGCGGATCACGACGGCGCGCTCGGGCACCTCGATGCCCGCGAGCTGCTCGACGGCGAGCACGTAGGGCAGGTTGTTCATGACGCCGCCGAGGTAATCGACGCGGTCCGTGTACGGGATGTAGGTGTGCCAGGACTGGCGCTCGCCCATCTTCTCGGCCGCGCGGTGATGCCAGCCGATGTCGGGCACGGCGTCGACGATCTCCTCGCCGTCGAGCTGGAGCAGGATCCGAAACACGCCGTGCACGCTCGGATGGTTCGGTCCCAAGTTCAGGAACATGAAGTCCGTCGACTCCGAGCGCCGCTGCATGCCCCACTCCTCGGGCACGAAGCGCAGCGCCTCGGTCTGCGCGACGTAGCGCGAGTCGGGCAGCGAGAACGGCCCGAGCTCGGTCGCGCGGGCGGGCTGATCCTTGCGCAGCGGATGGCCTTGCCAGAGCGGCGGCGTCAGGATTCTCACGAGGTGCGGGTGGCCCTCGAAGACGATGCCGAACATGTCCCAGACCTCCCGCTCGTACCAGTTCGCGGAGGGCCAGATCCCCGTGATGCTCGGCACCGCGAGATCGCCTTCGTGCAGCGCGACCTTGAGCCTCAGGTCCTCGTTGCGCGAGTAGGACAAGAGCTGGTAGACGACCGAGAAATCGGCGGGCGGCTGCCGCTCGCGATGATCGCGAATGCGCTCGTCGATCGCCGTCAAGTCGTAGAGCATCTCGTAGGGACGCTCGATCTCCGTCTTGAGGCAGCGCAGCACGTGCGGGAGGTGCTCCTTGCGGATCCAGAAGGTGGGTATGCCGTCCGCCGTCGGCTGATGCGAGCCGCCTGGCGCGTCGCCGCGCTGCCAGATCTCGTCGCCGAGGCGGCGCGCGAGGGTCTCCGCGATCTCCGTCCCGGAGCCGGGCGGACCGATGGCGGCGGCGGTCCGTGCGCCGTCTCTCCGCTCGTCGCCGCGAACTACGGATCCTGGCCGCAACGCGTCTCCTCGTTCGAAAAAAAGCTAAACCGAATCCGGCGTTCTCAAGTCCCTCACGCTCGTTCGCGCCTCCCGCTTCGCATCGCGCATGCTCGGCCGCGGCGCCGACGTCACGCCCTGCGGTCCGACGACCCACGACAGCGGGCGCTTCTCCGTGCCGATCTGCGCCTGCAGCAGCGTGAGGCCCTCGAGCAGCGCGTCCGGGCGCGGCGGGCAGCCCGGCACGTAGACGTCGACGGGCATGAAGCTGTCGACGCCCTGTACGACGCTGTACACGTCGTACATGCCGCCCGAGTTTGCGCAGGAGCCCATGGAGATGACCCAGCGCGGCTCCATCATCTGCTCGTAGAGCAGGCGGATCACGGGCGCCATTTTCGTGAACACCGTGCCCGAGATCACGATGAGGTCGGCCTCGCGCGGCGTCGCGCGAATGACCTCGGCGCCGAAACGCGCGATGTCGTACTTGCTCGTGAATGCGGTCGCCATCTCGACGTAGCAGCACGAGAGGCCGAAGTTGAACGGCCAGATCGAATACTTGCGCGACCACGCGGCGAGGTCCTGGAGCGTCGAGAGAAAGACGTTGCGCTGCATGGCGTGCTCGTCGGCGTGCTCCGTGTGCTCGAGCCGCGGCTCGCGCGGCGAAGCGTCGGCCCTGCTGAGCCACCAGCGCATGGGCTCAGCCCGGCTCGCCCGCGGCGCGCTCGAGCGCGGCGGCGCGCGCGCCGGCCGCGCCGGCGGAAGACGCTGCCGTCTCCCGGCGCGCGGCGCGGTCCCTGGCCAGGTCGGCCGCCGCCCGCTGCGAGCCAGTCCCCCACTCGAGCGCGCCGAGCCGCCACAAGTAGGCCAGCGCCGCGAGCAGCAGTCCGACGAAGACGACGACCTCGATGTACGCGGGCCAGCCGCCCTCGCGCGCGACGAGCGCCCACGTGATGACGTAGACCGCTTCGACGTCGAAGATCACGAACAGCATGGCGACGATGTAGAACTTCGCGCGCAGGCGGATGCGCGCGGGCTGAACCGGCACGATGCCGGACTCGAACGGTTCGCCCGTCGCGAGGTCGCGATGGCGCTCGCCGAGCGCGGCCGACGCGCCGAGCACGACGGCGACCAGGGCCAGCACGGCGCCGAAATAGACGGCCAGCGCCGCCAACGCTTCGTCCGACATGGGAACTCGGGGTTCGATTCCGGGCCGACGGCGCTGCAAGGATGGTGCCACGCGCCGAACGGCCGGCGCTGGGCCGGACGGCTCGGCCGGCCTGAGCAAATTCGCGAATGCGGAACAGAGGTTGGGGCCGCCGGCACACGGCCGGCGGCCCTCGAGGTCAGCGGTGGAAACGGGTCTCCCGCTAGGTCAGGTTGTAGCCCTTCTCGTCGTGCAGCGCGAGATCGAGGCCCTCCTGTTCGCCTTCGGGCCCGACCCTGAGCCCGATGGCCGCATCGAGCACCTTGAGGATCACGAAGCTCACGACGCCGCAGTAGACGATCGTGGTCGCGACGCCGAGGGCCTGGAGCCCGACCTGGTGCAGGATCGTGACGCCGTCCGCGAGGCCCGCGCCGCCGAGGCCCGCGTCGACGAAGACGCCCGTCAAGAGCGCGCCGACGATGCCGCCGACGCCGTGCACGCCGAACGCGTCGAGCGAATCGTCGTAACCGAGCGCGACCTTGACCTTGACGACGGCGAGGTAACAGAGGAGGCCCGCCGCGACGCCGATCGCGATCGACCCCATCGGGCCCACGAAGCCGGACGCCGGCGTGATCGCGACGAGGCCGGCGACGGCGCCCGACGCGAGGCCGAGCGCGCTCGGCTTGCCGTGCATCCACCACTCCGAGAACATCCAGGTGAGAGCCGCCGATGCCGTCGCGATCTGCGTGACGGCCATGGCCATGCCGGCCGTGCCGTCGGCCGCGAGCTCGCTGCCCGCGTTGAAGCCGAACCAGCCGACCCAGAGCATGCCGGCCCCGACGAGGGTCAGCACGAGGTTGCTCGGCTTCATCGGGGTCTGGGGGAAGCCGCGCCGCTTGCCCATGACGAGCGCCGCGACCAGGCCCGCGACGCCCGCGTTGATGTGGACGACCGTCCCGCCCGCGAAGTCCTTGACGCCGAGCGTGCCGAGCCAGCCGCCGCCCCAGACCCAGTGCGCGATCGGGGCATAGACGAGCGTGACCCAGAGGCCCATGAACCAGAGCAGCGCCGAGAACTTCATGCGCTCGGCAAAGGCGCCGACGATGAGTGCGGGCGTGATGATCGCGAACGTGAGCTGGAACATCGAGAAGACCGTCTCGGGTATCGTGCCCTGGATCGATGCCGTCGACACGCCGCTCATGAACGACTTGGCCTTGATGTCGCCGATGAAGCTCCCGACGTCCGTGCCGAACGCGAGGCTGTAGCCGTAGAGCGCCCAGATCAGCGTCACGAGGCACGTGATCGTGAAGCACTGCATCATGACGGAGAGCGCGTTCTTCGACCGGACCATGCCGGCGTAGAACAGCGAGAGGCCCGGGATCGTCATGAACAGCACGAGCGCCGTCGACGTCAGCATCCAAGCCGTATTGCCGGTGTCGATCGCCGCAGGCTCGCCCGCGAGCGCGGAGCCCGCGGCGAGGAGCGCGAGGGCGCCGGCGCCGATTGCGTATCGTGTTTGCATTTGCATTCTTCCTCCTGCCGATCAGAGCGCCTGATCGCCGGTCTCGCCGGTTCTGATTCTGATAGCGGACTCGAGGTCGGAGACGAAAACCTTGCCGTCGCCGATGGAGCCCGTCGCCGCCGCGGTGACGATCGCCTCGACCACCTGCTCCACGAGAGCGTCCGGGACGGCCGCCTCGACCTTCGCCTTCGGCACGAAGTCGACCGAATACTCGGCCCCCCGATACAGCTCCGTGTGGCCTTTCTGCCGGCCGAAGCCTTTGACCTCGGTCACGGTCATGCCTTGGACGCCGGCCTCGCCGAGCGCCTGCCGGACATCCTCGAGCTTGAACGGCTTGATGATCGCCGTGATGAGTTTCATCGCTTGACCCCCATGAGTTAGGACTCCCGAGTCCGCCGTCCATGGAGAGGTGTGACGGCATGACTCGCGGCAGGCCCTTTGCAGCATCTATGCCATGACACGAAAGCTTTGTGGGTCAATGCCTTATGAGAAACTCGCCGAGGCGGCCGGCGTGAGCTTGCGCCGTGGTGGTGCATCGGCTGCACCGCGCGCGTGCAGCGCGAAACGGGCACGGCATTTGCTGTTAGGAGCGGAATATAAGAAGGTGAACCGATGAGAGCCGGCCCTACCGCTTATCAGTGCTCGCCGTGATGCAAGCCGATCCATGAGTCGTCTCGTCGCGGTGTCGAATCGCGTCGCGCTGCCGCGCAGCGGCCGCACGCCCGGCGGGCTCACGGTCGGCGTCATGGGCGCGCTCCAGAAGTGGGGCGGCATCTGGTTCGGGTGGAGCGGCAAAACGGCCGCGGCATCCTCCTGCGAGGTCAAGACTTCCACGACCGGCAATATCCGGTTCGCAACCATCGACCTCGACGAGCGGGACTACGACGGCTACTACAACGGGTTCAGCAACAACACGCTGTGGCCGCTCTTTCACTTCCTGCTCGGCTTCTTCTCGTACAGCAGGACGGACTACGAAGCCTATCGGCGGGTCAACCAGCTCTTTGCACGGTGCCTGCTCCCGCTCCTGCGTGCGGACGACATGATCTGGGTGCACGACTATCACCTGATCCCACTGGCCGAGGAGCTGCGCGTCGCGGGCGTGCGTCAGCCGATCGGCTTCTTCCTGCACGTGCCGTTTCCGAGCTTCGATGTGCTGCGCGTGCTTCCGCGATACGAGGACATTCTGCGGGCGCTGTCCGCGTACGACGTCGTCGGGCTGCAAACGCAGCGCGACCTCAACGCGTTCCAGTCGTGCATGAGCCAACCCGAGATCGGCGCCGAGACGGTCGGCGACGGCCGCCTTCGCGCCTTCGGCAGGGAGCTCAGGGTCGGCGCCTTTCCGATCGGTATCGACGCGGAGCGATGCCGCGCGCTCTCGAGCGAGAATCTCGACCGGCCCCAAGTGACTCGCCTCAGGAAAAGCCTCGGCACGCGCAAGCTCATCATCGGCGTCGACCGGCTCGACTACAGCAAGGGGCTCGAGCTGCGCTTTCGCGCGTACGAGTCGCTGCTCACGAGCTATCCCGCGACGCGCGGCGAGGTCGCCTACATGCAGATCGCGCCGCCGACCCGGCCCGGCCTTCGTGCGTACGAGACGATACGCAACGATCTCGAGCAAGCCGCCGGCAACATCAACGGCCGCTTCGCGGAGATGGACTGGGTGCCCATCCGCTATTTGAATCGGGCCTACGACCCGCCCGTGCTCATGACGCTGCTCCGCCTCGCTCGCGTCGGGCTCGTGACCCCGCTCCGGGACGGCATGAATCTCGTCGCGAAGGAGTACGTCGCGAGCCAGGATCCGGACGACCCCGGCGTCCTCGTGCTGTCGTCCCTCTGCGGCGCCGCCGACGAGCTTTCGTCGGGCGCCGTGCTCATCAATCCGTACGACAAGGAAGGCGTTGCCGACGGCCTCCAGAAGGCCATCGAGATGCCGCTCGAGGAGCGCCGCGAGCGGCATCGCTCGATGTACGACGTCGTGCGCCGCAACGACATCAAGACCTGGGCGCAGCGCTTCATCGACGCCTTGCAGACGACGGACGTCGACGTCGCCGTCTGAGTCCCTCGGCCGCAAATTTCGCGGCCGCCGAAACGCGCGCGTCAGGCCGGGCGGAGGACGGTTCCGCCGAACGCCGCGCCTATCTCTCGATAGACGGCGCTCGCGTCGCCTTCGTAGCGCTTCGAGAAGTGAAACGGGGCGAGGCGCAGGACACGTGCCGCGGCGGCGATCTCGCCGCACGCGCCGGCCGTCAGATGTCCCGTGCGCTCGGCCTTGTCGGCGTTCTCGCTGCAGAACGTCGCCTCGCAGAAGAAGACGTCGCCGCCGCGGGCGAGCTCCGCGAGCGCCGCGCGGTTCTCGGCCGTATCGGCGAGATCGGTCGCGTAGGCGAGCTTCGGACCGGGACGGATCACTAGCAGGTCGGCGGCGATCATGCCCACGGTTCTCGGCTCGGCGCCGGGCAATGCGATGCGGTCGTCATAGCGCCCCTCGAGGACCTTTAGCCTGAGCTCGGTGAGCCATGGGCCCGGGTCGACGCCGAGCGCGGCGAGGCGCTCCTTGCGGACCTTGACGTCGAGCGGCGCTTCGAGCGCGTACGCGAGCACGGGAGTGCGGTGATCGAGCGTTGCCGCCCGCACGGTGAAGAGTGGATCGGCTCGTAGGATGCCGCCGCTCGCGGGCTGTTCGCCGAGCGGTACGGGCTTCGAAGTCTCGATCGAGACCGCGAAGCGCGCGACGCGCCCGTCCGCGCGGAGCTCGGCGACCTCGAAGCGCGGTCCGCGCTCCGCGGCGCGGTCCCAGTGAAAGCCCGAGACGAGCCCCGCCACGTTCTCGGCAACGCCGGGCGGCCCGAACACGCGGCACGGGGGAAAGTCGCCGATACGGGCGCGTACGAACGAAAGGAAGCCCGCGATGTGATCGGCATGGGCGTGGCTCAGGAAGACGTCCGTCACGTGATGGGCGACGCGCGCGGACAAACGCGCGGCATCGCCGAGATCGAAGAGCACGCTGCGCCGCGTATGCAGCAGGCGCACGAGCAGCAGCGGATCGCCGAATACGCCGTTCAGCAGCGTAGCGGCAAAAGGGCCCGCGCGAGCCGCGAGCGGCCCGGCACCGGAGAGCTCGTCGTGCGCCGGCCGGCCCGCTCCATGTCGCGCCGTTGCGGCCGCGGGCGGCGCAGGCTCGACGGTGCCGAGCAGAGCGTCCGCGCCGCGCGCCGCGTCGCGCACGAGCAGCGCGTCGGCTCCGCGGCTCCGGCCTCGCAACCGCAGCGTCGCAACGCGCCCGTCGAGCGCGAGCACTTCGCCGAAGCCTATGCACGCCGTGTTCTCGAGCAGCGCCACTTGGCGGCCTCGCCATGCCCGACTCGCGTCGAGCGGCGGCGGCGTGCCGATGTGCGCGAGCGTTTCGAGATCCATGCGGACTTCCTCGGCCTCGCCGAGATACGCATCCCAGAGCGCCGTCCGCTGCCGCGCCCTCACGCGCTTGCCGGGACGCGCCGCCGCGTCGGCCGCCGGCACGCGATGCACGCGCGCGCCGAGCGCCGAAAGCTCGTCCTCGATCTCGAGCCGTTCCTCCGGGCGGCCGACCGCGAGCACGAGCTCGGCGCCGAGCGTTTCGGCGAGCGCGGTCAGGAGCTCGGCGGCGGCGATTCCGCGCGTCGCGCCGGGAGCATCGATGAGCACGAGGTCGTCTCGCGAGCGCGCGAGGACCTTCTGCGCAGCTTGCACGAGCGGCAGCCTGAAGCGCGCCGCGTCGAGGGTGCAGATCGGCTCGAAGTCCTCGAGCCGCCACGCGCCGTTGCGCCAGCGCGCGAGGCAGGCGGCCCCCGGGATGCCGAAGGCCGGCGAGCCGGGATCGCAACCGAGGCAAGCGGCGTCCCGCCCCGCGGCGGCGAGCTGCGCACCGAGCTCGGCCGCGAGCGTCGACTTGCCGGCGCCGGGGGCGCCCGTAATCAAGATGCGCCCGCTCTCGATCATGCGATCGAGCGAAGGCGCACCCGTGCGTTCGCTGCTCATCTAGCGTGACAGTCTATGACGCGGCCGCTTAACATGCGCCCGCGACAGCGAGCGAGACATGGAACGGAAGAGCAACGTTCGGGTCAGGAGCGAGCGCGACACCGCCGCGCTCGTCGCGATCAGCCGCCGGCTGGCGGAGCGCGTCGAGCGGCTTCGCTTCGCGCCGCCCGTCTGCTGCACTTACAACCCGCTCGTCTATGCGAGGGAGCCCCACGAGCGCTACCTGATGCGCTACGGAGCGGCGCCGAAGGAAGTCTTGCTCGTCGGCATGAATCCAGGTCCCTTCGGCATGGTTCAGACCGGCGTGCCGTTCGGCGACGTCGCCATGGTGCGCGATTGGCTCGGCATCGAGGGCACCGTGCTTCGTCCTCGCAACGAGCATCCGAAACGTCCAGTGCGCGGCTTCGCCTGCGAGCGCAGCGAGGTCAGCGGCAGCCGGCTCTGGGGCTGGGCACGCGCGCGATTCGGCACGCCCGAGAAGTTCTTCGCGCGATTCTTCGTCGCGAACTACTGTCCCCTCGCGTTCGTCGAGGACACCGGCAGAAATCGCACGCCCGACAAGCTTCCCGCCGCGGAGCGCGAGGCGCTCTTCGCGATCTGCGACGCCGCGCTGCGCGAAGTCGTCGACTATTTCTCCCCTCGGCTCGTCGTCGGCGTCGGCGGATTCGCCGAGCGCCGCGCGCGCGAGTCGCTCGCGGGACTCGGCTGCGCCGTCGGCGCCATCCTGCATCCGAGCCCCGCGAATCCGCTCGCGAACCGCGGCTGGGCCGAGATCATCGAAGGCCAGCTTGCGGCGCTCGGGGTCGAGCTCGAGCCCTAGCTGCCGCGAGGGCCTGGGCAGCCGTGCGAATCGCGGCGGTCCCTTCGCTCCGCTTATCGTGATTCCTTCTCGCGAGGAGGAGATGACGATGCACAACGAGCTTTCGCGCAGGGATCTCGTGCGGTTTGCCGCGACGGGCGGACTCGTCGTTTGCGGATCGGTCCTCGCCGGCGGCGCGGCGGCGCAGCAGGAGAGGGAGAGGCAAGGCGATTCGAGACGCCGGGTCGCCGAGGCGGGCGAGGGCGAGGGCGAGAAGGAGGTCACGGCGAGCGAGGATCTCATGCGCGAGCACGGCGTCCTGCGCCGGACGCTGATCGTCTACCGCGAGGCGGCCGAGCGCTTGCGGTCCGAGCGGGGCCGAGTCGACGCGGCCGCGCTCCGGAACGGCGCCCAGCTCTTCCGGCGCTTCGGCGAGGAGTACCACGAGCGCATGCTCGAGGAGCAGTACATTTTCCCCGCGGTGATCAAGATCGAGGGCGGCGGCGATCTGTCGCGCCTCGTCGACGTGCTGTTGCGCCAGCACATGCGGGGGCGCGAGATCACGGACTACATTCTCGGGGTTACCCACGGCGGCAGCATCGCGCCCGCGGACGCGCAGCCGCTCGCGACGGCCATGGAGAATCTCGCGCGCATGTACGAGGCTCACACCGCGCGCGAGGACACGGTGCTCTTCCCTGCCTGGAAGAACGCGCTGTCCGCGGACGACTACCACGAAATGGGCGAAAGGTTCGAGGAGATCGAGCATCGCGTGTTCGGCGAGGACGGCTTCAAGGACGCCGCGCAGCGCATCGCGCGCGTCGAGCAGTCGCTCGACCTCTTCGACCTTCAGACCTTCACGGCCCCGGCGCCGCCGACGGCGGAGGCGAAGGCGTAGCGGCGTCCGCGGAGCGAACGTCCCCTTCGACGGTCCACCGGCCGTTCCAGCTCGCGATTTCGTAGCGGTCGGTTATCGGGAATCCCGGCGGGCGAGTCTGCTCGAACCGGCGGTCGTACTGGAGCTCCGTCCGATAGCGCGGCTCGGTCGCGGTCAACGAGCCCGCCGTGAGGCTCCCATAGAGCCGAAGCGTCGCGCGCTCGCCGCGCATGAAATCGCGCACGGCGAACCGGTGCCGGGCGTAGATCGACGCCTGGATGCGGAGGTCGCCGGGTCCCGTGAGCGCGGGAACGCCGATCTCGACGTCGTCGTCCGAGACGAGGCCGAGGTAATCGTCCGAGGCGGGATTCGACTCCGGGTCCGAGGCGTAGGTCAGGTCGTCGGCGATCACGATCTTGTCGGGCGAGTAGACGAGCACCTTGCCGTTCACGACTCCGCTCACGTAGAGATCGGCCTTCTCGGCCGCGGTCAGATAGAACGGCGCGTCCGGAAGCCGTCGGCGCCGCTCCGGCGCCGCCGAGCCGCGATACCGCCAGCCGAAGCTGCCGTCGGCGTAGAACGTGATGCTCGCATCGCGATCGAATTTCTGCACGCGCTCGCGCTCGGCCGGGTCGTCGGCGTCGAACGGCAGGAAACGCCGCGGCAGCGCGATACGCCGCACGCGGGTCTCGAGGCCGCCGAGGAAAACGTTCTTGCGCGAGATGTGACCGGTCGAATACGAGGTGTCGATGCCTTCGGACGTCGTGACCTTGCCGAGGAACTGGGGCTCGACGCCGTTGAACTTCGTGATCACGATCTCCGAGTTCGAATGGAAGCGGCCGTCGATGCGATCGTTGTGGATCTGGACCTGGGGGTCCCATCGGTCGACGAACTGCGCGAAGTTCGAGAACGCGAGCCGCTTGAGCTCGAGCTTCGTCGAGAGCTTCTGTCCGTCCTGCTCGGTGCTGACGGACATGACGACGCGATCGAGGTGCATGCTGTCCTCGGCCGGAAGCTCCTCGAACGTCGCCACGTAGCGCTGCCCCTTGTGCATCCATTCGGTGCTGCGGCGGGCAGGCTCCGAGGGATCGGAAGGCTCCGGCGCGGTCTGCTGCTGCATTTCGGCCAAGTCCTCGATGCGCTCGTCGAGCTCGCGGCGCTGCGTCTCGCTCACGGGCTCGGACGCGGCCGCCTCGAGGGGAGGCGCCGCTTCCGGCGTCTCGGCGGGCGGAGGCGGCGCGAGCCGCGGCGCGTCGGGCACGGCGTTCGCGAGCTCGACGGGGCTCGGCGCGGCGGGCTGCTCGGGCTTCGTCGGCGGCGGACTCTCTCGGGGCGGCGCCGGCGGCCTCGTCGGCCTCGGAGGCGCCGTCGGCGTCGGCGAGGGCGCTCGATCTTGCGCGTGCTCTTCGCGCGGCGGCGGTGCGCTCGGCGCGGTTTCGAGCCGGCTCGCCCGAGCGTCGGTGTTCGCCGCGTGGAGCTCCTCCGAGTCCGCGGCGTCGGTGCCGGTGTCGTTCTCGACGGAGTTGCCGTCCGCGACGGAGTCGTCGTGACCCGGCAACGAGTTGTCGGCCGCGGCCTCGGCGGCGGGCGCGTCCGGGTCGACGCCGGTCTCCGGCGCGAGCCCATTCGAGAGCCGCACGAGCTCGAAGGTCATGACGACGGGCAGGTCTCGCGGCTTCTGCACGAAGCGAACGCCGAGCAGCACCGCGACCGTCGCGTGGAGCGCGATCGACACCAGCAAGCCGCGTGAGGGTCGGCGCATCTCGGAGCCCCTCCGCCCGTCCGAGTGGCTCCAGCCTTGCGCCGATGGCCGGGGATTGTCAATGCGGTGGGATCACGCGCGGCTCGGGTATCGAGCTCGGGCGTGGAAACGGGCGGCAGCGGCCAGCCGCTGCGCCGCCGCCTAGTCGGCGGCGGGCAGGTCCATGAGATACGTTGCGATGGCCTCTCGATCCGCGTCCGTCAGATGGCTCGTCGAGTCCATGATGACGTCGTACATGCTGCCGCCCACGACGTCGCCGTTCGGCAGGAAGCCCGTCTTGAGAAACTCGAGGAGCGCGTTCTTGCTCCAGTTGGAGATGCCGCCCTTGCCGCGCGTGATGTTCGGGATCTTGTCGCCTTCGGCCCCTTTGCCGCCCATGAGCCGCTTGTCCTCCTGCATCGCGCCCAGAAAGTTGCGAGGCGTATGGCATTCGCCGCAGTGGCTCTCGTGGTTCACGAGATAGGCGCCGCGATTCCAGGCATCCGGCTTCGAGGCATCGGGCATGAACGGCTTCGGATCGAAATAGAGCTTCTGCCAGACGCGAAGGCCCGAGCGGATGCTGTACGGGAACTTGAGGTCGTGATCGGGGACCTCGTTGTGCACCGGCTCGATCGACCGCAGATACGCGAAGAGGTCGCTGACGTCCTCTTTGCGCATGCCGGCGTAGGACGTGTACGGGAACGCGGGATAGAGCGGGTCGCCGCTCGGCGAGAGACCGCGCGTCAGCGCCTGCGCGAACTGCTCCTCGGTCCAGCCGCCGATGCCCGTTTCGCTGTCGGGGGTGATGTTCGGCGGACGGAACGTGCCGAAATCCGTCTTGAGCGCCCGGCCGCCCGCGAGGGGCTTCGCGTTCTCGTCTTCGGCCGTATGGCAGGCGATGCAGCCGGCCGCATAGAGCACGTAGTGTCCGCGCTCGACGGCGTCGGCGGCGTCGGGGCGCGGCGCCGACTCGTCGGCGGCGGAGATCGCCGCGGCGAGCTCGAGCGAGAGGCCGAGCGCGAGCCCGACGGCGATCGCGCGCGTTCGTGCCGTCTCGCGGCGTCTTGCGGGTCCCGATGCCATCATCGACCTCCCTGTCCGTCAGTGCTCGATTGGAGAAGAAGTGAAATATAGAGAGACGCGAATCCTATTGCAGCGCTCTCTGTTTGTCACACGGCAAGCGCGTGGCGCGCGACCGTCTCGGCGACGCAGCAGCAAAGCTTCTTGGCCGTGGGCAGATGCAGGAACTCGTTCGGGCCGTGGGCGTTCGACTCGGGCCCGAGCACGCCCGTGATCAGATACTGCGCGTCGGGGAACCGCTCGCCGAGCATCGCCATGAACGGAATCGTTCCGCCTTCGCCCATGTACATGGCGGGCCGGCCGAAGTACGTCTGCGAGGCCTGCATGAGGGCGGCCTCGAGCCACGGCGCGAGGGCGGGCGCGTTCCAGCCGTCGTTCGCCTCCGAGGACTCGAAGCGGATCCGCGCGCCGTACGGCGGATCGCGCGTCAGCAGATCCGACACGCGGCGCCGCGCTTCCTCGCCGGCGACGCCGGGCGGGAGCCTCAAGCTGACGCGCACGGCGGTGCCCGGCCGGAGCACGTTGCCCGCGCTGCGGAGCTCGGGGAGCCCGGCGGCGCCCGTGATCGCGAGCTGCGGTCGCCAGGTGTGATTCAGCAGCAGCGTCACGGGATCGTCGGTCACGGGGCGCATGCCCTGCACCCACGGGAAGTGATCGTAGACGCCGCGGCCCAGCACGTCGGCGACGGCCTGCGCCTGCTCGACGCGCTGCTCGGGAATCTCCGCGTAGAGCCACTCGGGCAGGATCTCCCCCGTGCGCTCGTCCTCGAGGCGGCTCAGGAGCGACCTCACGATCCTGAAGCTCGACGGCACGATGCCGCTCGCGCTGCCGGAGTGCACGCCTTCGCGCAGCACTTCGACGTGCAGGTTGCCGCCGATCATCCCGCGCAGCGACGTCGTCGACCAGAGCTGATCGTAGTTGCCGGCGCCCGAGTCGAGGCAGACCACGAGGCTCGGCGTGCCGATGCGGTCGCGCAGATGATCGATGTAGTAGGGGAGGTCGGGGCTGCCGCTCTCCTCGCAGCCTTCGATGAGGACGACGCAGCGCGCGTGCGCGACGCCCTGGTCCTCGAGGACCTTGAGCGCCGCGAGCGACGCGAACGTCGAGTAGCCGTCGTCGGCGCCGCCGCGCCCATAGAGCCGGTCGCCGCGCAGGACCGGCTGCCACGGGCCGAGCCCCTCGCTCCAGCCCGTCATTTCGGGCTGCTTGTCCATGTGGCCGTAGAGCAGGACGGTTTCATCCGCGCGGCCTGGGATCTCGATGAAGAGCAGCGGCGTGCGGCCCGGCAGCTGCACGACCTCGAGCTTCATGCCGGCGACGGCGTGCGCCTTGCACCACTCGACGATGAGATCCATCGCGCGGCGCATGTGCCCGTGCCGCTCCCAGTCGGGGTCGAAGGCAGGGGACCTGTTCGGGATTTTGATGTACTCGATCAGCGTCGGGACGATCGAGTCCTCGAAGAGGCGCTCGACGAGCGACTCGGCCCGCCGGGCGTCGATGACGTTGGCTGTGCTCATGGCCTGAGTCTACCCAAACTCGGGTAGCGAGGGGCGGGTCTCCGCCGCGGGGCTCGCCGGCTCGCCGCCTCGCTTCGAGATTCTTGACTCGGAGCCGGCGGAGGGCCGTGTAGGATATCGTCCGATGCTCACTATCTTCGGAGGAACCGTCGGCGCGATGATCGACGTCCTGCTCGCCGACGACCACCCGCTGATCCTGCGGGGCCTGCGCGACCTGCTCTCGCCGTATCGGGACCTCTGCATCGTCGGCACCGAGACCGACGGCGCCAGGGTCGTGGACGCCGTCCTCGACCTCGATCCCGACGTGCTCGTTCTCGATTACGAGATGCCTGGAAAGAGCGGCGTCGAGATCGCGCGCGAGGTGACGGCCGTCTGCCCCGGCACGCGCGTCCTCGTGCTGTCGATGCATTCGGGTGTTCCCTACGTCGCCGAGGCCATCAAGAGCGGCGCGAGCGGTTACGTGCCGAAGTGCGTCGAGAGCGAGGAGATCGTGCGCGCCATTCGCGCGGTTCATGCCGGGCGGCGGCACCTGAGCCGGCCGCTCGACGAGCGCGAGGTCGAGAGCTGGTTACGGCGCGTCGCGGAGCCCGGCGGCGAATCGAGCGCGTTGACGAGAAGGGAGCTCGACGTGCTCTGTCTCGTCGTCAAAGGGCATACGAGCACCGAGATCGCGGACAGGCTCAGGATCGGGCGGCGCACCGTCGAATCGCACCGCGCGAGTCTTCTGTGCAAGCTCGGCGCGCGGAATCAGGCGGACCTCGTGCGCGAAGCCGTCGTCAAGGGATTGATCCCGCTCGCCGCCGACTGACGCACGGCTCATTGACGCGGCTCGCCGCGCCTTGGGCCTCAGCAAACGACGAGCGTCTGCGCGGCCGGCTCGCGCGCCGCGCGGCCGCTCGGGCCGTAGGCGCCCGCGCCCGGCGAGAGTCCGAGCAGGGCGAGGCTCGCTTCCGTATGGGCCTGAAGGGCCGCGACCGCGGCGCCCGCCGCTTCGTTGAGAGTCCGGCAGCGGGCGAGCCGCGCCATGAGCTCCGTTTGCGCCTCGCCGGGCGCGGCCGGTGTCCTCGCGGATGCGGCCATGCAGCGGTCTGCCTCGCGCAGGCAGCGGCGTTTGGCCTCCACGGCCGACAGCAGCGCCGCCGGGTCTCGGCGGCGAAGCGCGTCGGCCTCGGCCGCGAGGACCTCCTCGAGCTCGACGACGATGGGAAGCAGATCCGAAGCGCCGCGCTCGAGCGCAGCGGCGGCTTCGGCTTCGTCGACGGTTCGGCCGCTCACTCGGCGTCCCGGCCGCCGAGCGCGATCTCTGCCGCGAGGAGCTTGCCGGCGACCCGGCTCGGATCGACCGGGTAGCGGCCCTCGGCGATCGCCGCGCGAATCGAGTCGACGCGCGAGCGATCGACAGGGGCGTTTTCCGCCGCGCTCCGAGAAGCCTCGGCGAGCCGCTGCGTCGCTTGTGTCAACGTAACCTGCTCGGCGCTTTCGCGTTCGCGTGTGCCCCCGCGCTTGCCGCCGCGGAGCCCCTCCGGACGGATGGATCTGACGCCGTCGGCGGCGCCGATCTCCGAAAAGCCCTTGATGTTCATGCTCGAGCCCCCTGCCGAAAGACCTTCTCGCCTGTGTCGTTACGGGGATTATCGGCCGCTCGGCCAGGATCTTTAGTGCATTACGTCAAAAAAACGGGCTCCGCTCACCAGTCGGCGACGACGTTGCCCTCGGCGTCGACGACGCCCTCGACGATCAATCCCGAGCGCGTATTGCGGACGCGGACGTGGTCGCCCTCGGCGGCGTCCGCGAGCGCCTCGGCTTCGCTGACCACTTGGAACAGGCCCCCGCCGGCGCGAACGCGAACGCGCTCGCCGCGCTTCACGATACGGGGCCGCTCGAGCATCGAGGCCGTCAGCACGGTGCCGGGCGGCACGCCGCGGCGTAACAGCATGCCTTCGGCATCGGCCGTCGCGGTCATGTAGGCGGCGAGACCCGCGACGTCGCGCGGCTCGAGCCGCACCGAGGCGGAGTCGAGCGGCTGTCCGCGCGCGGTCGGCGCGGCGAGGACCACGACGTCCGCGACGATGTCGAGGCGTACCGGGACGTAGATCGACCAGGCGGCGCCCGACGGGCAGCGCACGCCGACGAGCGTTTGTCCGCCCGCGCTGCGTCCCGGTGGATCGAAGGTTTCAGGCGTCACGGCGCAAGCCGGCAGCGCCAAGCGCGGATCGAGCGTCGCGGCTTCGGCGCTCACGGTCGCGCCGCTCGGAGCTTCCGCCTCGGCGCGCGCGCGTGCATAGCTCTCGGCCAGCGTGCGAATGCGGTCGTGGCTCTCGAGCCCGGCGGCGGCTCCGAAGGCGGACGCGGCCGGAACCGCGCAAACGAGCAATGCGGCGGCGGCTCTCTTCCATTGCATGGGATCTTCCTTCTTCTCGGCCGATCTTGAGTCGAGCGGCGAAGTGCAAGGCGCATGCCAGCGGCGCGCGCCGCATCAATAGCCGGCGCCGCGCGCGCGAAGCGGCATGCCGCTGCCGGCCTGCGGCAAACCTTTGCCGCTTCGGCGCGTCTTTCGCCGCCTCCTGTTGCGCAACATCGCGCGATTCAAGACGTTCTCGGCCGTGGCACGGCTTTTGCTCCGGACCGCCGGCACGCTCTTGAAAACGGATGGATCATGAGCAACTGGATCGACGCCGCCTTCGGAATTCACACGCGCGCCCTCGCGGTCGGCGCGAAGCGCCTCGAGCTCATCGCGGGCAATCTCGCGAACTCGGACACGCCGGGATTCAAGGCGCGCGACATCGACTTTCGCGAGGTGCTGCAGGGCGAGACCGATTCCGGGCTGCAGCCGCTCTCCTTGCGCACCACCGAGGCGGGGCATCAGGCGGGAGGCGCCGCGAGCCTCGACGGCGAGGCGCTCTACCGCGTGCCGAATCATCCGTCGCTCGACGGCAATACCGTCGACACCGAGCTCGAGCAGTCGGCGTTCGCCGAGGCCACGGTTCGCTACCAGGCGAGCCTCGATTTTCTCGCGGGCAGGATCGACGCGCTGCGCAAGGCGCTGC
The DNA here is from genome assembly GCA_035760685.1 of Gammaproteobacteria bacterium. Classification (GTDB taxonomy): domain Bacteria; phylum Pseudomonadota; class Gammaproteobacteria; order Steroidobacterales; family Rariloculaceae; genus ZC4RG20. The sequence goes on from DASTSM010000194.1 coordinate 19,804, forward strand.
GCGGCGAATGACGGAGGACGCCGCATGAGCCTCTTCAAGATCTTCGACTTGTCCGGCTCGGCGCTGAGCGCGCAGTCCGTGCGCCTCAACACCGTGGCGAGCAACATGGCGAACGCGGACGTCGCGAGCTCGACACCGGAAGGCGCGTACCGCGCTCGCTATCCCGTCTTCGCCGCCGCGCTCGACGCAGCTTCCGCAGGGCAGACGGCAGGCGTGCGGGTCGCGGGCATCGTCGAGAGCCCGGCCGCGCCCCGCGCCGAGTACATGCCGGGACATCCGCTCGCGAACGAAGACGGATACGTGTTCTTTCCGGCGGTCAACGTCGTCGAGCAGATGACGGACATGATCTCGGCGTCGCGGAGCTATCAGGGCAACGCCGAGATCATGAACACCGTGAAGCAGCTGCTGCTGCGCACGCTGCAGCTCGGCCGCTAACCCTAGGAGCTATTCAGGATGACGAGCGGAATCGACGGCACTCTGTTGCGCGGCCTCGGTCTCACCGGCCGCACCGACGAAAGCGCGGGCGCGCAGTCGCCCGACAAGCTGGGGCAGGCGGATTTCCTGCGCCTCATGATCACGCAGCTCCGCAACCAGGATCCGTTCAAGCCCATGGAGAGCGGCGAGTTCCTGGGGCAGATCGCGCAGTTCGGCACGGTTTCCGGCATCGACGAGGTGCGCACGGCCGTCGAGGA
>DASTSM010000195.1:0-2568 GCA_035760685.1 Gammaproteobacteria bacterium
CGGCCGTGCCGACGCCGGCGGCGACTATGAGACTCGCGGCCAAGCCGAGACCCAAGCGTTTCACGCGGAGCGGCAAACCGCGCCCGGCAGCCGAAGCGTCGGCCCGCCAGGACTCCGACGGCGAGGCATCGGCCGCCGAGGCCGCCGACGGCGAGGCGCCGGCCGGCGCGGCCTCGGCTCGCGCGAGCCCGTCGCGCGAGGCCTCCGGCACGTCGATCCTCAATGCCGCGAGAAGCCGCGCGTCGAAACGGCGGGCCCGCTCGAGCTCTCGGGCGCACGCGGTGCATTGCTCGGCATGCGCGGCGAATTCCGGTTCGCCGCTGTTCGGATCCGAATCGCAGAGCCTGCGGAAGTCCAAGCACTCCATCCTGCTACTCTCCGTCGTCGATCCCGAGCTCCGCCTTGAGCTTTCTGCGCGCGCGAAACAGGCGGGTCAGCACGTTGCCCTGCTCGATTTCCATGATCTCGGCGATCTCCGCCGTCGTATAGCCGAACAGCACTTGGAGCACGAGCGGCTCCCGATATTCGTCATTCAATCGAAAAATCGCCTCTCGCACCACCTGAAGATCCGGGTCGTCCGCCGCGGCGATGAGCTGGTGCTCCGCCTCTCCGAGCCCGTCGAGCTCCGCAACCTCGACGCTCTTTCTCTCGTGCACGCGCGCGTGCTCCCGACGCACGATCGTGAGCAGCCATTGCTTGGCCGAACCTCGCTCCTTCAGGCCGGAGAACGCGCGCCAACCTCGCAGCAACGCTTCCTGCACGACGTCCTCCGCTACGGCCGCGTCGCGGCTGAGCCAAAAAGCGAAGCGGTACAGGTCCGCGCGCAGCTCCCGTGCAACCCTGTCGAACGCCGAGCGCTCCTCGGAGCTGCCGGCCCCTATGGGAGCAGACCGGCCCAGCTCGAAATTTATTACAGGCGCATCCCCTATTGCAGGCGCGTCCGCCGGCGCGAGTTCAGCCTTGTTCGCCACGATCGCTTTCCTTGGCATCGCCCTCCGAGCCGCTCATCCTACTCAAGCGAGGGCGTCGGGAAAAAGATGCGGCGTGATACCGAGGAGGCGTGATACCGAGGGCGAGTCGAGACGCCGGATAGATCCGTTCGGAAGCGGGATGCGTCGGCCTCCGCGGCAGGCCGTTTTGCGCGTGATATAGTCCGAGCGCATTTCCATTACCGACCATTACAAGAACCGGCACTGTCGAAGACCGGTGCCGCCATCGAAAAGATCGGAGGACCACACGATGAGAATGCTGACCAGCATCGCTGCACTGCTCGCGCTCTCGGCCGGCGCCTACGCCGCGGAGCCCGTCGTACCTGCGACGGACCAGGCGGCGCTCTTGAAGAGCGACGATCCGCACCTCGCGGCGAACAAGAAGCTCGTTTACGACATGTGGCGCACGTTCCTCGTCGCGCGCCACATCGACGAGGCCGACAAGTACCTCGCGCCGGAGTACCACCAGCACAACCCGAACGCCGAGACCGGCCTCGAGGGCGTGAAGGCGTACTTCAGGGCCCAGAACCGGCCCGCGACCGCGGTTCCCGATACGATCGACGGTCTCGTCTCGATCGTCGCGGAGCGGGACCTCGTCGTGATGTCCTTCGTGCGCAACTACAAGGACAAGGAAGGCAATCCCTATACGACGACGTGGTTCGACATGTTCCGCATAAAGGACGGGAAGATCGTCGAGCACTGGGATTCCGCTCTGAAGCAGTAACCCGCCCGGCGGGCTCCCGCACGGCATCGCGGGAGCCCGCCGGTGCAACCATTCCTTCTTCCCTGCGGCCGCCCGAATCGGGGTCGGAGCTGATTTCCCGAGCGCTACTTCGCCGCGACCGCCGCCTCGGCCGCGGCCCTCGCCTTGCGCTTCGCCTCGAGCAGCCAGTGCGGGCAGCGGCCGCGATCGGCATAGAGTCGCTCGCAGTCGTCGCACCGCACGCACTCCGTCAGGATGATGCGGCGGTTGCGGATCGCTCCCCACTCGCAGGTCTTCTCGCAGAGCCGGCAAGTGCTGCATTCGGACCAGCGCTTGATCTTGAACCGCGTGGCGAGCGAGAGGAGACCGAGCGCCGCGCCGACGGGGCACAGAAACCGGCAGTAGAGATTGCGCACGAACACGCTCGCGACGAGCAGCACGGCGAGCCCGACCCAGAGCGCCGCCGAGGCCGAGAACGTGAACATCCAGAACGGCTCGATGTAGCGGTAGAAGCCGATCTCGCGCGCGAGCAGGTAGTAGCCGACGGCGCCGAACAGGATGCCGTATTTGATGTATCCGGCCTTGTGCTCGATCGCCTGGGGGATCTCGACGCGGAAGCGCGCGGGCACGACCGCGTCGATGAGCTGGGTCAGCGCGCCGAACGCGCAGATCCGGCCGCAGTAGAGCCGGCCGAAGAGCACGGTCGTCACGACCGTAAAGATCGCGAAGGCGTACCACGCGAGGCTGTAAGAGAGAATCGGCAGGTTTCCGGGCAGCGAGGCGAGCGCGCTTCCCTCCGGACCGAAGTGCCGGGCGGTCGCGCGAATCAGCCCGCCCGTGACGCCGAAGACATTGACGACGGACACGAGCTGGCTC
>DASTSM010000196.1:0-5065 GCA_035760685.1 Gammaproteobacteria bacterium
TCGACGGCAAGCTGCGAGGCCGGGCGGTCCATCTCGAAGGCGCCGGCGACTATGCGGCCGGGACGCTGCGGCTCGACGGTCTCGACGCGAAGAGCGGACGCTCCGAGCTCCATGCCTCCGGCACGCTCGCCGACGCGGCCGATCTCGCGTTCAGCGTCGACAGCCCCGACCTCGGCGATCTGTGGCCGGGGTTTGCGGGCAAGATCGCTGCGCACGGGAGCGTCAAAGGACCGCGGTCGAGGCCGCGCGTCGCGGTCGAAGCGAAGGGCGGCGCGATCCGTCTGCCGCGAGCCGAGATCGGCGATCTCCTGGTCGACGCGAACGTCGACCTCTCGGGGAGCGCTGCGTCCAATCTCGCGCTCGCGCTCGAGGATGCGTCGCTCGCCGGCACGTCGATCACCGCGCTCAAAGTCGACGGCTCCGGCAACGCGCGCGCGCACTCGCTGACGCTCGTCGCGGACACGAGCGTCGGGAAAGCGGACGTCGCCGTGCGCGGGAGCGTCGAAGCGCCGTGGCAGCCGAACGCCGCGTGGAGCTTCGAGGTCGACAAAGCGACGCTCGCGTACCCCTCGCTCGCGCCGTGGATGCTCGACGGCACGGCGACGGGACGATGGAGCGCGGGCGCGGCGGAGCTCGAGCGGAGCTGCTGGCACAGCGGCGAGGCCAGGCTCTGTATCGACGCAACCGACCGGCAAGGCGGCCGGCACGCGGGGCTCACGCTCACGGGGTTGCCGCTCGTCTACTTCCGGCCGTTGCTGTCCGAGCCCGTCGCCGTCGAAGGCGACCTCACGGCCACGGCGGAGATCGATCTGCCGAAAGCCGGTCCCCCGCGAATCGATGTGACGTTGCGCACGACGCCGGGCCGCATCGGCACCGCGCCGGCGGAGTCGTCCGCCGTCGCGCTCACGTCGAGCGAACCGGCAGTGAAAGAGTCTGCAGACCCGGCTGCGCCGAGCGACGCGGCCGCGCCGGCCGGCGTCGATGCATCGATTTTCGGCGCGAGCGCGCGGCCCCAGGGGCTGGCTTTCGGTGCGGCCGATGGCCGCATCGTCTCGGACGGCGAGAAAGCGACGCTCGATCTCGCGTTGCCGTTCGAGCGGCAAGGTCACGTGGACGTCCATGCGGTCGTCGAGCGGAGCCCGGGCCGGCCGCTCACCGCGAGCACGTTGCAGGGCGACGCCGCCCTCGAGGTTCGCGACCTGTCCTTCCTGCCGAACGTCGTGCCGGAAGTCGCCAACACGGCCGGCCGCATCGTCGGCGACGTCATGCTGTCCGGCACGCTGTCCTCGCCGCGCCTCTCGGGCAGCATCGCGCTCGAGGACGCGCGCGCGGATCTCATCGGGCCCGGCGTCACGGTGCAAGACGTCCGTATCGTCGTGAAGGGGGACGGCAGCGGCGCCCTCGCCGTCGATGCCGAGGCCGAGTCGGGCGGCGGCCGCCTCACGGCGGCCGGCGTCTTGCGGCTCGAGGGCGCCGCGCCGGTCGGCGAGGTGCACGTGAGCGGCGAGCGCTTTCAGTTGTACGGCACGTCCGACGCCACGGTGTTCGTGTCGCCGGACCTGACGCTCACGGCCACCCCGAGCCGGCTCGTGGTCGGCGGCACGGTCGCCGTGCCGTCGGCGTCGATCACGCCCCAAGTGATCGAATCCGGCGCCGTGACGCCGTCTCCCGATCAGGTCATCATCGGCGCGAACGGCGAGGCCGAGCGCCGTGCGATGACGCGCGCGCTCTACGCCGCGATCACGCTCACGCTCGGCGACGACGTGAGGTTTACGGGCTACGGGCTCACCAGCCGTCTCGGCGGACGGCTCAATATCAGGGAGACGCCCGGCGAGCCCACGACGGCCTCCGGCGAGGTGCGCATCGAGCAGGGCACCTATCAGGCCTACGGCCAGAGGCTAGAGATCCGCAGGGGCCGCCTCACGTTCGCCGGCGGACCGATCACGCGTCCCGGCCTCGATATCGAAGCCGTCCGTCAGGCCACCGAGACGATTCTCGTCGGCGCGCGCGTGCGCGGCACGCTCGCTCAGCCCGAGCTCTCGATCTTCTCGGAACCGCCGCTGCCGGAGCAGGAGCAGCTCGCGTATCTCGTGCTCGGTAGGTCGCTCGAGGATACCTCGGCGTCCGAGAGCTCGGCGCTCCAGAGCGCGGCCATCGCGCTCGGCCTCAAAGGCGGCAACGCAGTCTCGGAGAGGCTCAACAAGAATCTCGGCTTTCAGGAGTTCGGCATCGAGACGAAGCCCGGCGAAGGAACGACGAGCGCCTCTTTCGTGATCGGCAGGTATCTGTCGCCGAGCTTGTACGTGAGCTACGGGTTCGGGTTGTTTCAGCCCGTCAACACGCTGACGCTCCGATATGCGATCTCGAGCAGGTGGCGGCTCGTGACGGAGTCGTCGTCGCAGGCGAAGGGCGGGGATTTGTTCTATCACATCGAGAGAGGGGAATAAGCTCCGCTCGATGCATCCGGGTGCGGAAGTTGCGCGGCGATGCGAATCGCTCGCGCGCGGCAGCAGGGCGGCCGCCGCGGGCCGAGGGTGGGATCGCCGCGTGCCGTGGCATAGAATTTGCTCCTTCGACGCGATGATTCGAGCGAGAACGGCGCGAACGAGGGAGAGGCGCCGCGGGCGGCGCGGCTGCCGATTGTGCAGGGGCGTGCTCCCCGACGCCCGAAAAGGCGCCGTGACGGGAGACTGACGCGTGGCGATCGAGACCCGCAGCGCCGCCGCAACGCGGGGCTTCAGCCTGCTCACGGAGCAGGACATCTACTATTTCCGCGAGGGCAGCCACAGCCGGCTCTACCGCGTCCTCGGCGCCCATCGGGCCGTCGTCGACGGGCGCGACGGCGTGCAGTTCGCCGTCTGGGCGCCGAACGCGGAGAGCGTCTCCGTCATCGCCGATTTCAACGGCTGGGACCGAAGGGCGCATCCGCTCTTCGTGCGCGGCGACAGCTCGGGGATCTGGGAAGGCTTCGTCGAAGGCGTCGAGCCCGGCGCCGCCTACAAGTACCGCATCCGCTCGCATCACGGCGGCTATGAGGTCGACAAGGCCGATCCCTACGCGTTTTACTCGGAGATCCCGCCGCGCACGGCGTCGCGCGTATGGTCGCTCGACTACGAGTGGGGCGACCGCGACTGGATGCAGCGCCGGTCGCAAACGAACGCGCTCGGCGCGCCGTGGGCCATCTACGAGGTGCATCTCGGCTCCTGGACAAGGGCGGCCGATGGCCGCTCGCTGACTTATCGCGAGATCGCCGAGCCGCTCGCGGACTACGTCTCGCAGATGGGCTTCACGCACGTCGAGTTCCTGCCGCTCATGGAGCATCCGTTTTACGGCTCGTGGGGCTATCAAACCGTCGGCTACTTCGCGCCGACGGCGCGCTACGGCACGCCGCAGGATCTCATGTACCTCATCGACGTGCTGCACGGGCGCGGCATCGGCGTCGTGCTCGACTGGGTGCCTTCGCACTTCCCGAGCGACGAGCACGGGCTCGCTTATTTCGACGGCACCCATGTGTTCGAGCATGCGGACCGCCGGAAGGGCTATCACCCCGAATGGCACAGCTATCTCTTCAACTACGGCCGCAACGAGGTGCGCGCTTTCCTGCTCTCGAGCGCGCTCTTCTGGCTCGACAAGTATCATGCGGACGGCATTCGCGTCGACGCGGTCGCGTCGATGCTCTACCTCGACTACGCGCGCCGCGAAGGCGAGTGGATACCGAACGAATACGGCGGCAAGGAGAACCTAGAGGCCATCGCGTTCCTGCGCAAGCTCAACGAGACGATTTACGGCCACTATCCCGACACTCAGGTCATGGCCGAGGAATCGACGGCGTGGCCCATGGTCTCGCGGCCCGTGCACGTCGGCGGTCTCGGCTTCGGCATGAAGTGGAACATGGGCTGGATGCACGACACGCTGGCCTACATGGCCGAGGACCCCATCCATCGCAAGTACCATCATCATCAGCTGACGTTCAGCATCCTCTACGCGTTCACCGAGAATTTCGTGCTGCCGCTCTCGCACGACGAGGTCGTATACGGCAAGGGCTCGCTGATCCGCAAGATGCCGGGCGACGACTGGCAGAAATTCGCGAATCTGCGCACGCTGTTCGGCTACATGTACCTGCATCCCGGCAAGAAGCTGCTGTTCATGGGCGGAGAGTTCGGCCAGTGGAACGAGTGGAACCACGAGGCCGGGCTCGACTTTCGCCTCTTGGATCAGCCGCTCCACGCGGGCGTGAAACGCTGGCTCCGCGATCTCAACACTTTCTACCGCAGCGAGCCCGGCATCGCGCAGCTCGATTTCTCCGATCAGGGCTTCGAGTGGGTCGATTGCAACGACAGCGAGGAGAGCGTGATCAGCTTCCTGCGCAAGGACGCGTCGGGCAACCGCGTGGTGCTCGCCGTCGTTAACTTTACGCCGGTGCCGCGCGCGAACTATCAGGTCGGCGTGCCGCGTCCCGGCCGCTGGACGGAGGTGCTGAACAGCGACGCGCCGCTCTACGGCGGCAGCGGGCAGGGCAACCTCGGCGGCGCGGAGACTGCGCCCGTGCCCGCGCACGGGCGTTTCCAATCATTGTCGTTGACGCTGCCCCCGCTCGCGGTCGTCGTGTTCCGCCACGAAGGCGGAAGCGAGGAGGGCGCGCGGTGACGGCCGGCGACGACCGGCGCCCCGAGGGCCGGCGCCGAGTCGTCATCGAGTCGCTTGCGCCGTCCGTCGATTGCGGCGAGTTCCCCGTCAAGCGCATCGTCGGAGAGCGCGTCGACGTCGAGGCGGACGTCTTCGCGGACGGTCACGACCGCATCGCTTGCGTGCTCAAGTACCGTGCCGCCGGCGAGCGCGCCTGGCGCGAGGCCGAGATGCGCCCCGTGGGCAACGATCGATGGCGCGGCGCGTTCGTCGTGGAGCGGCTCGGCCGCTACGAGTACACGGTCGCCGGGTGGATCGATCGCTTCGCGAGCTGGCGCCATGACTTCGCCCGGCGCGAAGATCCGGCCGACGTCGCCGTCGCGCTCGAGGTCGGAGCCGAGCTCGTGCGCGACGCGGCGGAACGGGCGGGGGCGGCGCA
>DASTSM010000197.1:0-10415 GCA_035760685.1 Gammaproteobacteria bacterium
CGCGACCTGCCACGCATTGCTCGCGGAGCGCCACGTGAGACGTGCGTTCACGAGCGTGTACGCGTCGATGAGGTTCGTCGGCGCGTTGACGGCGTTCGCGAACACCTGATCCGTATAGGCCACGTCGACGCGAGGCGTAACGCTGCCGCCGCCGGCGAGCCCGAACTCGTATTGCAGACCGACGCTCGCCTTATTCTCCGGCGTGTACGGCGTGATCATGTCTTTCGTGACCGGCGAGAGCGAGGACACGTTCGTATAGTCGAAATTCAGGTGACTGTACGTGCCGTCGATCGAGAGCCTCGCCGTCGGATTCCACTCGGCCTCGAACTCGACGCCCCAGACGTCGGCGTCGCCGATGTTGTCTTGGCTCGCGCACGGGTTCTGCTCCGCCGGAGGCGCCCAGTAGCAGAGCGTCGTCGGCAGCTGAATGTCGTTGTAAGTATTCGAGAAGACCGCCGCGTTGAGGCGCGCCGCGCCGCTCAACGTCGTCTTCACGCCGAACTCGTAGCTGTCGAGCGTCTCGGGCTTGAAGGCGTGGTTCTGCGACGGGAAGAACGGCCGGGCGTTGTTGCCGCCCGCGCGATAGCCCGTCGACGCTTGGACGTAGAACATCGTCGCGTCGCTGACGTTGTGCGAGAGCGCGACGCGCCAGTCCGTGTTGTTGCTCGAGTACTTGACCGACAGCCCGTTCAAGCCGAACACGCCGCAGTTCGCAGGATTCTCGGCTTCCCAGAACCAGAAGGTCGTGCAGGGCTGGACGTCCGTGAAGTCGGGATTGTGGCGGTGGAACGTGTAGCTCTTCTCGTCCTTCGAGTAGCGGACGCCGAGCGAGAGGTCGGTGCGATCCGTCAGATGCAGCGCCGCCTGGCCGTAAACGGCCTTGTTCTTCGCAGGCACCTGGTCCGGTCCGTGAAAGAAGTCGAATCCGACGTAGGGTAGATCGACGCGCGCGTCCTCGTTCGTCTCCTGATCGAGGTAGAAGGCGCCGAACGTGAGATCGACGCGATCGAGCGCAATGCTCGCACGCAGCTCTTGAGTCTTCTGCGTATGCTTGAGCCTTTGCAGGAGCTGCTGCACGGCGAGGGGCGAGCCGTCGGTGTCCTCGGCGAACAAATTGTCGTAGGTGCGGTACGCCGAGACCGAGAGCAGGGAGATCTTGTCGGTGATCTGCCAGTTCAGATTGACCGATGCGTCCCACGACGAGAGCGTATTGACGGGATCGATGACGTAAGGCTTGAACACGTCCGAGTTCTCGCCCGGCACGCCGCCTTGGAACAGCGGGCTCGAGAGACTCGTGCCGTCGTCGATGTATGTCGCGTAGTTGTAAAGCTTACCGTCGGTCGCGAAGCGGTTGTCGTACGGAACGTCGCCGGCGTCGAAAACGCCGTTGCGGTTGTTGTCGTAGAAGATGGGCACCGTCGTGCTCGCGGTGGGGCTGAACGTCGGGTTGTTCGGCACGTCCGAAGCGAACGGCGGGAACGGAACGGGCCCATTCGGCGTGCGCCAGGGGAAATTGGATCCGGAATGGTCGAAGGCCTGAACGAGGACGCCGGGCTGCGACTCGGAATTGTCGTTGACGATGCTCGTCGCGAAATCGAGCGAGAACTTGTCGGTCGCCTCCCAGCGCAGACTCAGGCGGCCCGCAGCGTAGGACTGCCCGCCTTCGGTGCCGAGATCGCACCCGAACGTCTGCGCGTAGGTCGGCAAGCCGCCCGGGGTGCCCGGGGGCGGCGTGTGGTTCGCGCACGCGTAGTCGAGGCGCGTCACGTAGCCGTCCATCGACCTCGCGATGCCGGCGACGCGCGCGAAGAGCTTGTCGGGAACGATCGTGAAACCGGCCGCGCCCTTGATCTCGGTGCGGTTATACGCGCCCTTCGTCACGGCGACGTCGGCGTCGTCCGTGCCGTCGGGCTTCCGTGTGAACAGCTTGATCGCGCCGCCGATCGCGTTACGGCCCGCGAGCGTTCCCTGCGGACCGCGCAGGACCTCGACGCGATCGAGGTCCAAGAGATCGAGCAGGTTGCCCGTGATCGTCGAGTAGTAGACGTCGTCGACGTAGATCGCGACGCCGGGCTCGACGGACGGATTGAAGTCGGTTTGGCCGATGCCGCGGATGTACGCGACGAGCGCGCTGCCGAAAGCGGAGCCCGCAGGTCGCAGCGAGACGTTCGGCGCCTGCGCCGTGATCTGCGCGAGGTTCGTCTGGCTCCGAGCCTCGAGCATCTGGGAGTTTACGGCCGTGATCGCCAGCGGCGTGTCTTGGACGTTCGTCGCGCGAAATTCCGCCGTGACGATGACTTCTTCCAGATTCCCGGATTGTCCCGAGGATGGACTTTCAGCGGAACCGCCGGGGGCTTGCTGTTGTGCAAGAACGTAAGCAGGGGCTCCGGCAATGAACGGGGTCAGAAAAACACACCAAGGCACGCGACGGACACGAGTCGAGACACCGATCTGCTCCGACACGATGGAACCTCCCGATGTTGGTTTCCCACCACGCGACGAACCGCGACAGCTGCCCGCGTTTCGCCGACCTTTTTCGGCTGCTGGACCACGCTCAGCCAGCGGTAGTGTATCCGCGCAACATACGGGGCGCCATACGGCGGTCGTCACGCATATGGGCGGCGGGGGGGCGGCAGAGGGGCGGCCGGCGCTTGGCGCCGCTCCCCGGCCGGCGCCGTCCTGCTCGGGGTCCCGCTGTCGCGGCTGCGGATTGTCGCCGTGTGCCCGGGGGCGCACCCTGCATACTGACTCGCAAAGGATCGCCGGTTCGACAATGAAAGGCATTGCCGGCTCGGCGACGCGCCACGCACAGGGAAGAATCGAAAGGAGCACGAAATGAAGCTTTACTACGCGCCCGGAGCCTGCTCGCTCGCACCGCACATCGTCGCCAACGAGGCGGGCATCCGCGTCGACCTCGAGAAGGTCGATTTGAAGACGAAGAAGACCGAGAGCGGGAAAGATTTCCTCGCGATCAACCCGAAAGGCTACGTGCCCGCGCTCGAGCTCGACGACGGGCAAGTGCTGACCGAAGGCCCGGCCGTCGATCAGTATCTCGCCGACCGCGAGCCGTCGTCCGGCCTGGCTCCGCCGAACGGCACGCTCGAGCGGTATCGCCTTCAAGAGTGGCTCGGCTTCATCAACTCCGAGATCCACAAGACGTTCGGCATGCTGTTCGGCTCGGCGTTGCCGGACGCCGTCCGCCAAGAACGCATCGAGACGCTCAAGAAGCGGTTCGCGGTCGCGGACCGGCTGCTCGCGGGCAAGTCGTACGTCCTCGGCGATCGCTTCACGGCCGCCGACGCGTATCTGTTCGTCATGCTGAGGTGGGCCGACCACATGAAGATCGATTTGTCGGGCATGAGTCAGCTCAAGGCCATTCAAGGCCGCATCGCAGCTCGGCCCGCCGTGCAGAACGCGCTCAAGGAGGAAGGGCTCGCGTGATTCGATGGATTCGCGGGACGGTCTTACTCCTGGCCGCGGCCGCGCAGGCCGCGGCCGTCGGCGGCTCGGCGGCCGCCGCCGACTCGGCGACCGCGGACGTCTCGGCGACCTCCGGCGGCGCTCATCCCCGAGTCACAGTGCATTTCATTCCGGGCTCGCCGGCGCTCGGACAGGCGGCGCGCGACTATGAAGCGATCTGGGACGAGTACGGCGAACGCATCGTCCACGCGCTCGAGCACCGAACCTGCCTGCCTTTCCCCGAAGCGGCCGTCTCGGCCGTGGTCGACGACGACATCAGCAACTCGGGCGGACCCGAGCACGCGATGCAGCTGCGAGCCACGTATCCGCGCGACCTCAAGGAGGCCACGCTCGTGCACGAGCTAGGGCACCGGCATCTCTGGCAGCTCGTGAAGCGCCTCGACGCGCTGGACGGCCATGAGACCCTCGACCTCGTCCTCGACCTCGTCTGGGCCGACGTATGGGGCCAGCGGTTCGCGAAGGACAGCGTCGCCCGCGAATCGCGCTGGGACGGCGGTTACGACTATCGCGCCGCTTGGAGTCGGGCGCGGTCGCTGAGCGCGAAAGAGCGCGCGCGGCTCTGGAACGAGCTTTTGGCGCTGAACGGCTTCCCGCCGGCCTGCAAGGGCATCGCCGACAAGGTCGGTTGACGCGCGCGGGCTCGGGCCGCGGCGACGGCCGCGGCTCGCGCCGCGACGATTCGATCCACGAGGCCGGTGCGCGCACCGCGCGTCTCGCCTGGCACATCGAGGGAGCGCATCCTCGACTCGTGGGGCGTCGCGCCGATCGTCGGCCTCGGCGCCGACGAGAGCGAAGCGCTGCTCGAGTTCCTCGAGCGGCTTCGCGGCGCCGTCGCCGAGAGGCGGGCCGCGAGCAACCGACGCGGCTCGAGCGCGAGGAAGCTCGCCCCGTAGGCCTCGCTGCACCTTCGCGCGCGGCGCTCGCTGCCGGCCGACTTGCGCGTGCCGAACGCGTTGTCGAGCCGCGTCGACGGCGCCAACGCCGTCGTGGCCGCCGCGAGCTGGGACGCCGGTCAGAGCGCCGACCTCGCGGCGCGCCTCGATGCCGACCTCGAGGTGGAAAGCCTGGGGCTCGAGGAGATCTTCCTCGAGATGCACCGACGGCCGTCGTGGCGGTATGGGCGGCAGGATGGATCGGATTTTCCGTCTGGTTTCTCCGGGCGCGCGCAATCAGCCCGTATCGGTGGCCGCCGGCGATCTTGACGAACCGACGTGCGGAGTCGAGCTGGCTCGCGGACACGGGCGGCGAATTCACACGCGGCGAGGCGATTGCCGCCAGCCTCACGGCAACGTTCCCGGTGCGTGCGTGGCGGCGGGCCGTGGGCTTCGGGGCGGCGCTCGCCTTCGTAGCGGCGTTGTCCGCACTGCTCCGCCGACCCGGAGCGCCCTACGCCTTCGGCCTTCTCCTCTGCCTCGCGCTCTTGCCGATCTTCAGCGCGCCGTTCGCGAGCCGCTTCGCGCGCCGCGCCAAGATGCTGTGGCTCGCGAGCGGTCGATCGCGCCGCGAGCTATTCGCCGCGACCGAGCGCGAGCTCTGGCTGCGGCACGCCCCGGCGCTGCTCTTGGTGGTACTCTCAATGGCAATGCTGCTCCTGCTCGCCTACGACATGCGGCCTGCGCTGCTCGGTAGGGTCTTGCTGCTCTGGGTGACGGGAATGCCGTACGGCGTCTACCTCGGCCTCGCGGCTGTGCGTGGGCACCTGCTCGAGTACGTTGCCGCGGCGCTGTTCGTCGTGACGGTCGCGATAGGCGCGTGGGCCGCGCTCGGCCAGCCGCCGCGCTACGACTGGCTTGCCGCGGTCGGTACGCTCCAGCTCGCGACCGCGGCGGGGCTCCGGGCGTTCGCCGTCTTCCGCTGGCGCGAGATCGATTGGATCGCCTTCCGGCCGCTCCGCTCGCCGCTTCAGGGATTGCGCGGCGCCTAGCGAACGCGAACCGCGCTGCGATTCCAATACGCGGTTTGTTCCGCGGCTCTAGGTGGCATAACCTGCCCGTAATCGCTACATTCGACGGACGCGAGACAGGAGGAAATTCAATGTCCGAGTTCGACCGCAATTATCCCGCGCGACAGGGCTTCGGCACGGCTCGAGGAGCCGTCGCAACCGCCGGCCTGCGGGCCTACATGATCCGGGTGTACAACTACATGGCCGTCGGCGTCGCCTTGACGGGCATCACGGCGTGGCTGACCTTCAGCGCCGCCGTGCAGGAGACCTCGTCCGGCCAGCTCGCGCTGACGCAGTTCGGGCGCACAATCTACGGCGGCCCGCTCATGATCGCCCTCTTCTTAGGCACGCTCGGCCTCGTGTTCTTTCTGAGCATGCGCATCGGGCGCCTCCGGCCCGGCACCGCGCTCGGGCTCTTTCTGCTCTACGCGGGCCTGCTCGGCGTCATGCTCTCCTCGGTGTTTCTGACGTACACACACGCCTCGATCGCGCGCACCTTCTTCATCTCGGCCGCGTCTTTCGGCGGGCTCAGCCTCTACGGCTATACGACGCAGCGCGATCTCTCGCCGATCGGGTCGTTCCTCGTCATCGGCCTTATCGGGCTGATTCTCGCGATCGTCGTCAACATCTTCTTGAAGAGCACTGGACTCGATTTCGTCATCAGCGCGGCCGGCGTGCTGATCTTCGCGGGCCTCACGGCGTGGGATACGCAGCGCATCAAGGAGGTCTACGACGTCGGCGACGACGGCACGGCCTCCGCGCGCAAAGAGATCATGGGCGCGCTGAAGCTCTATCTCGACTTCATCAACCTGTTCCTCTTTCTGCTGCGCTTCCTCGGGAATCGGCGCTAGCGCTAGCGCTACCGCGGTCGGCGTCGAGCCGGCCGCTGCGGCGCGCCGGCCGCCGGCGCGCCCTCGCCCCCGCTCTCGGCCGTCCGCCGCCGCCGTTTCACGATAACGCGCGCGCTCGATAACGTGCGTACTCGGCTCGCACGTACATAATTCGAACGACGATAGGCTCGCGGCACCTGCGCATGGCGCGTGGGAGCCGCACTGTGCGAGTGCTCGGCGCGGACGGGGCTGCTCGTCCTCGTTTCGTGATGCAATTAACACCTGTCTCCTCCTGCCCACACTATGATTGCGCCCGCTATCTATCCCCCGATGACCCGCTAGCACGGCATCGGCATGCTCGTCACGGACGAGGAGCAATACCATGAATGCGCGTTACAACCTTCTGGGTTTTCTCGTAGTGCTGCTCTGCGGCAGCGCGCTCGCCGGCGAGCCGCCGGGCAGCGCGCCGAAGAGCGGCGCCGCGCCTGCCCCGGCCGCAAAGCACGATGCCATCGAAGAGATCGTGGTTCAGGCGCGACTTCCCGAGCCGCCCGCGCCGCCGCGCCCGGAGTTGGCGGTGCCTCGTTTCACGCCGCCGCCGCTGACGATCACCGAGCCGACGGTTCCCGCCGTGCCGGCCGCGTCGCCGGCCGTGCCCGACCGGCTCGCCGACGCAGGAACGAAGCCGAAGCTTTGATCGGCGCCGCGCGCGCTCGCGCCGAAGCGCGACGCACGCTCGGCGGCGAGTAGACGGCGGCGCGCGCCGCGGCGTCGGTACGGCGCCGCGCGCTTTTCGGCTGCACGTGCGTCTGCCGGGTCCGGAGCTCGCGGTCTCGCTGCAGCCTCACTGCACAAGCTGTACATAAGCTTCTCTGCCGCCAAAGAAAAGAATCGAAGAGACGATCGAAGTCCGCGGCCGCGTCGCGCTCGATACACGGCCGGGACACGAGATCATCGGGGGGCAAGATGATCGGACCGAAGCAACGCGCTGCCCGACGCATCGCAGACGTCGGCCGAGGAGCCGTCTTTCTTCTGCTCGGCCTCACGGCCGTTCGGGCGGCCGCGCAGAGCGACCCTCCCCTGTACGCTTTCGACGACCCTGCATCCTGGATCGAGGTCAGAGAGCCGGACTACGCCGCAGCCGACGCGGCCGCTCATTCGAAGCAGGGAGCGTGGTTCCTGCTCTTCGATCGGCAGATCGACGTGACGGACCGGGGTGACGACTATTATCAGCACGTCGCGGTCGAGGCGACCGACGCCTCTGCCGTCGCCGACTTCTCGCAATTCAACCTGACGGTCGATCCGAGCTATCAATCGCTCGTCGTCCACCGCCTACGCGTCGTGCGCAACGGCGACGTCATCGACGAGCGAGGGCTCGCACGGATCACCGCCCTGCCGCAGGAGACCGAGCTCAGCAACCGCGTCTACAACGGGCGCTACAACGTCAACGTCCTGCTCTCCGACGTTCGCGTCGGCGACGTCGTCGAGATGTCGTACACCGTGCGTTCCATCGAGAGAATTTTTCCCGGCCACTTCGCGACGCGTCTCGGCACGGGATGGACGATGCCGCTTCATCGGCAATTCATTCGCGTCCGCTGGCCGGCGGCCCGCGCCCTGCGTTACCGGATGACCGACGGCTCGGCGGTTCCCGAGCCCCGCGCGGTCGGCAAGACCCGCGAGCTCGCGATGCAATGGACCGACGTCGCGCCGGTCGCCGTCGAGGCGGCGGCCCCGTCGTGGTACGACCCCTGGGCCTATCTCGAGATCAGCGACCTCGAGAGCTGGAAGGACGTGTCGCGTCTCGTGCGCCCGCTCTTCTCGATGCAGGGCCGCGCCCGCGCGGACGTCGGCGCCCTCGCGAAGACCATCGCCGCGCAGGGCGGCACCTCACTCGATCAGGCGCTCCGTGCGCTGCAATTCGTGCAGGAGGAGATCCGGTACACGAGCATCGCGATCGGACGGGGCTCGTTCGAGCCCGCCGATCCCGATACCGTTCTGCAAAGGCGCTTCGGCGATTGCAAAGACAAGTCGCTGCTGCTCGCGGCGCTCCTGAACCGTCTCGGCATCGAGGCCGAGCCGGCGCTCGTCCATTCGTCGCGCGGGCGCCTCTTGCCGGACGCGCTGCCGACGCCGTACGCGTTCGATCACGCGATCGTGCGGGCCAGCATCGGAGGCAATCTGTATTGGCTCGATGCGACGGAAGCGAAGCGCTACTCGCCGCTCTCGCCCGCGACGCCCGCGGATTTCGAGAACGCGCTGCCCATCGGCGGCTCCGACGGCCTCGAAGCGATACCGCGTCCCGCGCGCGCCGCCTCGCGGCAATACGTCACCACGTCGATCGACCTTCGCGACGCGAAGGCCGCGACGCTCACGATCACGACGCGCTACTCGGGCGTGCTCGCCGACGCCGTGCGGCCCGTGCTCGCGCGCGGCACGGCCGAGCAGCGGCGAGCGGACTATGCGCGCTACATCACGCAATACTATCCGAGCGCGCAACCGGCCGGACCGATCTCGATCCATGACGATCAGACGAATAACGTCGTCGAGACGCGCGAGAGCTATCGGCTCGACCGCAGCTTCGAAGACAACGAGGACGGCCGGCCGTCCTTCATGATCTACGCAAACGAGCTTTATCCTTACGGCAACGCTCTCGGGATCGGCTCACGGAACGCGCCCCTGGCCGTCGCCTATCCCGTGAACGTGCATCAGCAGATCCTCGCCCGCCTTCCGCACGAGTGGTCCGTCCGGCCCGAAACGTGGCAGGTCGACGACCCGGCGTTTCGTTTCCGCGGCGAAGCCGCCTATTCGAACCGGACCCTTCGGCTCGACTACGAATACGTGGCGCTGGCCGACTACGTCGAGCCGGCCGATCTCGTGCGCTACCAGACCGATCGCGATCGAGTGCTCGACACGCTCGCTTACGTGCTCACCGACAAGCCGTCGGCGTCCGGCCGGCTCGCGCTCGCACCCGGGCCTCTGCTCGCGATTCTTCTGGCGCTCGGGCTCGGCATCTGGGCCGCCGTGCGGTGGGGGTACCGTTACGATCCGGCGCCGCTCGAGGCGCTCAAAGGAGCGCCGGCCGGCATCGGCGGCTGGCTCCTCCTGCCCGCAATCGGCGCTGCAGTGGGGCCCTTGGTATCCGTCTGGGCGGTCGCGGCATGGGCGCCGTTGGTCGAGGCGGCGACGTGGTATTCGTTCCCGAGCCTCGCGAACGAAGCCTACCGCCCGTGGGCGCACGCCGCCGTGCTCGCGATCGTGACCCTGACGGTGCTGCTCCTGATCGGCTCGGTGCTCACGTCGATCCTCTTCTTCAAGAAGCGGACGTCGGCGCCGGCGGCCTTCATCGCGCTCAATTGGCTCACCGTCGTCTTCTCGGCGGGCGTGATCCTATGGACGTCCGCGTCGGGCTTCGACGACTCCTCGGACGCCGCCGTCTCGATCGGCGGGATCACGCGCGACGTCGTCGTCACGCTCGCGTGGACGCTCTATATGCTGCGCTCCGAGCGGGTCAAAGCGACGTTCGTCAGGCGCCTCCGCTCGCCGGCCGTCGCCGAGCGCGCGGCGCTCCCCGACGCGGCTCCGCCTTGACGCACTCGGCAAGCAACGTCCGCGCCGCCCAAACGCACACCTCTTCGGCCTCCTCCGGCTCAAGGCCGCGGACGTCGCGCAGCACGATCATCGCCTCCCAGCCGATGAGCAAGGTCAGCGCGGAAACCAACCGCTCGAATCGCTTGCGCGGAATCGCGGCGCGCAGGGGCTCGAGCGCGCGCTCGATCCACTCGACGCGTCGGTAGCCTCGTATCGGCGGCTGGCCGGGCTCGCGCCTCGCGCCCGCGCCGACGGTGTGGCGGATGATCGTGCGGCCCAAATGCTCCGTCTCCGCAAATCCTTGATGCGTCGCGCGCACGAGCGCCTCGATGCGATCCCCGGGATCCTCGCCGGCTTCGAAGCGCGGCTCCACGGTCGCGCGCGACGCTTCGAGCGCGGCGTCCGCGAGCAGATGCTCGAGCGTCGGGAAGTAAAGGTAGACGGTGCGCCGCGAGACCTCGGCCGCCTCGGCGATCTCGGCGACGGACGGGCTGCCGCCGCGCGCCATGAGCCCGACGGCGGCCTCGATGATCGCCCTGCGGGTGCGGCGCCGCTGCCGCTCGCGGCCGCCGCCG
>DASTSM010000198.1:0-7376 GCA_035760685.1 Gammaproteobacteria bacterium
CAGGAGCAGGAGCTTCTGAGCTATCGCGCCACGGTCGCCGATCGTCTCTGACCGCGACCGAATCGTTCGGCTCTACAGTGATCGGGACCGCGATCGCGACCGCCGCCGCGGGCGCGGCGGGCTCTGCGAGCGCGGCGGCCGCCGCGCCGCCCGCGCGAAGCCTCTTTCGGACGACGCGCCGCCACCAGACCATGAAGCCCGTGACGAACAGCACGGCCGGCAAAAGACCGAGCACGGTCCACAGCACGCGAATCCCGAGGCCGCCGAACCGCCCGAAGTGCAGCTTGATCATGCCGAGCAGCGCGGCCTCGCCGGGACGGTAGAAATCGCTCGGATCGTCGTCGAAGGCATCGATCAGCGCCTCGAAGGGCTCGGGAAACGCGAAATACACGCCCGTCGCCGCCCATAGCGCGAGCAGCACGAACGACCAAAGCCCGACGACGCTGTGCAGCTGCCACACGATCCGCGGCGCGTTGACGCCCCGCTTCGGCACGACGCTCGCGACCCAACGCCGCCGCCCCGGCCACCAGATCACCGCGCCGGTCGCCGCGAGCCCCAAGACCAGTGCCCCGCCGATGCCGTTGACTCGCCGTCCGACGATTCCGCCGAGGAGATCGTCGTGCAAGCGCACGGCCCATTCGACCGCGCGCAGCAGGGCCGGATACGAATTGCCGAGATCGCGCCCCGTGTACGGATCGAACAGCCGCTCCTTCGACACGTTCGACTGGCCCGGACGCCGTAGCTCGACCAAGACGGGCCGGTCGCGCCGCACGGGCTCGCCGACGCGCGCGACGTCGTAGCCCGGATAGAGCGCGCGCGCCGCGGCGGCAAGATCGGCCGTCGAGAGCCGCGCGCCGTCGATGACCTCGACGCGTTGCGGCACGAGCCAGCGGTTGGCCTCTCGGCGAAAAACCGCGGCGCTGCCGCTCACGCTGATCACGACGACGTAGAGACCCGTCGCGATCCCGAGCCACAGGTGGATCTGAAACAGGAGCTTTCGGAACGGTCTTTGCTGCGGTCGATCGAGCCAGTCGCCTCTGCGCGGCGCCGGCGTCCGCGCCGAAAAAATAGGGTCAGAGCCCACTTTTTTCGCGCGCCTCTCGTCAGCCGGCCGCGACCCAGAGCGGGATCTCGGTCCAAGCGTTCGCGAGTTGCCGGTCGAGGGCGCGCCAGCTCGGCTCGAATTCCTCGACGAGCTTCCAGAACCGGCGCGAGTGGTTCAACGAATAAAGGTGGCAGAGCTCGTGGATCATGAGATAGCGCACGACCGGCGCGCTCAAGAACAAGGCGCTCGCGTTGAGACTGATGTTGCCGCTGCTCGAGCAGCTGCCCCAGCGCGTTCGCTGCAAGCGAACCTGCACTTTACGCGGCGACCTGCCGACTCTATCCGCCTCGCGAAGCAGCCACGGCTTCAGGTGCGTGCGCGCCTCGTCGAGCAGCCAGCGGCGAAGCAGCGGGCGGCCGTCGAGGTGATCCTTGCGCAGCGTGTGCAGCTCGAGGCCCGCGCCGGTCACGCGGCTACGAGCCCGGCCGCCGACCGCGCGGCGATAGTGAACGGACACTCGCTTGCCGACGGCGGGCAGCGTGATCGAAGCCGGCAGCAACGCGCGGTCCCCGGCATAGCGCGTCTCGACTTGCGTTCGGGCGCGCGAGATCCAGTCGGCGTGCTCGCGGACAAACGCCTCGACCATCTTCGGACGCGTGCCGACGGGCACGACGAGCTCGAGCGTATGCGGAGGAACGAGCTGCAGGAACAATCTGCGCGCACGCCGGCTCTCCCTGACGACGAGAGGATCGCGGTCCGCCTCGAAAATCGTCGGCAGGCGATCGTCGAGCAAGCGCAGCTGTCGTGGCATGGCCGTCCGTCGAGCCTTCCCTAGGGGCTATGATAACGTGCCGCCGCTCGAGCCGAGCGTCGGTGCGGTGCCGAAGGGCCGGCTCGGCGACCCGCCGCTCGAGGACGCCGTCTCAACGTCCGGCGAGGCGTCCCTCGAGCTCGACGGCGAACCAGTAGTCGGGCGCCGCGAGCAGCGCCCGCTCGACGAGATCGCGGGCGGCCAGCCGGTCGCCGTCGAGCAACCGGAGCTCCCCGAGCTCGGCGAGCGCCTCGGGCTCTCCCCAGTCGGCGCCCGGGAAACCGCCTTCTCGTTCACGGTAACTGTCGAACGCCGCGAGCGCTTTGCCGAGCGCAGCCGCAAGCTGCGCGCGCGATTCCTTCGACGAAAGCGCCTGCTCGCGGGAAATGCCCCAAGCCTGGACGAGCGCGGCACGCGGATTGCCGGGGTCGAGCCGCTGCGCCTCGGCAAGGTCCTGATCGCGGCGCCGCGCGTGCAGCACGCCCTTGATGGGTTCGCGCCGCGCGAGCAGCGTTTCGCACGCGGCCGCGAGCGCGAGCGCCTCGGCCGCATCGACGCGGGCCCGATCGGCCGCCTGCGCCCTCTCCCCGGGCTTCTCCGGCGGGGGAGCGGCGGCGCCCGCCGCCTCGACACAGTCTCCGAGTAAGCTTGACGGATCGGCGCCCCGGCGCTCGGCGAGCTCGGCGAGGCGCAGCGCCGCGAGGCCCCGCAGATAGGCTGCCGCGGGCGCGCCGTCGGCTATCCGCCCGAGCTCCGCGGCCGCGGCCGAGACCACCTGATCCTCTCCGGAATAAAAGCCGTACTCGATACGGACGGCCGAGTCCGCGAGGTCCGCCCCCGAGGCCCGCGCGCTCGAGATCGCGAGCCCGAGCGCGAAGAGCGGCAGCACGAGTAGGCGGCCCCTTGCCGTGCGGCATCGCACTTCGAAGGCCCGAAGCACGCCCTTGCCGTCCAAGCGCATCGGTAGGTCTCCGGAATTCACGTCCTCGAGATTCAAGGCCGCGAGATTCAAGGCCGCGAGATTCACGTCTTCGACACTCCCGCCATCGGCGGCTCGAAACCCTACGCCTTTCGTTGCGTCCGCTCCCTGCGGCTCGTCACAATCGACGCCATGCTCGACCTCGATCTCGCCGGCAACGGCCCCGCCCTCGACCTCGTCGACATCGGCGCCAATCTCACGCACGACAGCTACGACCGCGACCGGGCCGACGTCATCGCGCGCGCGCAAGCCGCGGGCGTGCGGCGCATGATCGTCACGGGATCGTCCGTCACGGTCAGCCTCCAAGCCGCGGCGCTCGCCGCGTCTCATCCGTCGCTGTACTCGACATCCGGGATCCATCCGCATCATGCGCAGGAGTTCGACGAGGACAGCATCGCGGCGCTGCACGCGCTCGCGGCCCAGCCGCGCGTCGTCGCGATCGGAGAGTGCGGCCTCGACTACTTCCGCGATTTCTCGCCGCGCGATGCCCAGGCGCGCGCCTTCGCCGCGCAGCTCGAGCTCGCGGCCGAGACGGGCCTCCCCGCTTTCCTACATCAGAGAGACGCCCACGAGCCGTTCGTCCGCATCGTCTCCGAGCATCGCGGTAGGTTGTCGGGCGGCGCGGTCGCGCACTGCTTCACGGGCGGGCCCGAGGAGCTCGCGGCCTACCTCGACCTCGATCTCTATATCGGCATCACGGGATGGATCTGCGACGAGCGGCGCGGCGGCGCGCTTCGAGAGGCGCTGCCTCGAATCCCATTGGACCGGCTCCTGCTCGAAACCGACGCGCCGTATTTACTGCCGCGAGACCTCGAGC
This sequence comes from Gammaproteobacteria bacterium, assembly GCA_035760685.1. Classification (GTDB taxonomy): domain Bacteria; phylum Pseudomonadota; class Gammaproteobacteria; order Steroidobacterales; family Rariloculaceae; genus ZC4RG20. The sequence goes on from DASTSM010000198.1 coordinate 3,653, forward strand.
CCAAGCCGCGCGATCGGCGCAACGAGCCCAAGTTCTTGCCGCACGTGCTCTCCGTCGTCGCGCGCATTGTGGGCCGCGCGGAGGAAGAGATCGCGCGCGCGACAACTCGGAACGCAGAGACCCTGTTTCGTTTGAGCGCCGGCGCCGCGGTGTGACGAGCGCCCTCGCCGCGCTCCGGCTCCGGCGCGCTCTCGGGTCAGCCCGGATGCGCGGCCTCTTTGATGCGCTCCCAGTGCGGCCCCAAGGCGAGCGTGACCTCTTCGAGGTCGGCCTTCTCGGGTTTCTTGAAGCGCTGCTCGAACTCGTCGGCCAGTATCACGTCGCGCGGCCGCCCCTTCGTAAAATCCGCCCGCGAAGAGAAAAGCACGTAGCCATGAACCGGCACCTCGCGTGCGAGGCGCCGGACCGCCGCGACTCGGTCGTACAGCGTTGCCTGCGGATTCGGAAACGTGAAGCGGCGGTTCTCTTTGATGACGGTCCACTCGTCCATGCGATCGCCGCCGAAAATCGTCCCCTCGAACTGCTTGACGTCGACGACGACGACGCCATGACCCGTGAGCAGCAGGTGCTCGATGTAAATCTGTCCGCCCATGCCGTTCGGGAGCAGAACGTCGTGAGCGGCATCGAGCGCCGTCGTCTGGAGAACCTGAAGCACCTCCGGCCGCCGGCGGCGCCACACGGAGTACCAGAGAGCTCCGGCGAGAACGACGACGGCGGCGCCGCCGAGTCCAATCCAGTATTGAGTAGACACTTTAGATATTTCTTATAACGTCCTGTCTACGAAACCTTTCTTTACGTCCAACCGATGAGCTTCTCCGCGAGCGCCTGGAGCCGGGGCTCGAGCGGAATGGCCGCGGTCGGGCGGTCGAGCAAAGCGGCGAGCGCGGGAGGCACCGCGACCTCCCGGCCGACGATCGGCTCGACGATCGTCTCGAACTTCGCGGGGTGGGCCGTCGCGCTGACGATCCACGGCTTCGAACGACGCTGTTCCTCGAGGTGATCGTGCACCCAGAAGCCCGTCGCCGTGTGGGGGCACCACACCTCGTGGTAGCGCCGATCGTCCTTCGCGATCTGCGCCCGTATCGACTCGTCGTCGACCGCGTAGGCCTTCACCGCGTTGCGCAGGGCGTCCGTATCCGGCATCAAACTGCGCAAGCGCTCCATGTTGCTCGGGTTGCCCACGTCCATTGCCGACGCGAGCGTGCGGACGCTCGCACGCGGCCGCCACTCTCCGGTCGAAAGAAAATCCGGGATCGTGCGATTCGCGTTCACGGCTAGAACGACCTCGCGAATCGGCAGCCCCATCGCCCGCGCCCAGATGCACGCCATGCCGTTGCCGAGGTTGCCGGTCGGCACGATCGAGCCGGCCCACTCCCGATGCTCGCGCCAATATCGGAGCGCCGCCGCCGCGTGATACGCGACTTGCGGCAGCAGTCTCCCCATGTTGATGCTGTTCGCCGCGCTGAGGCGGACTCGCTTCGCGAGCGTCTCGTCGAGGAACGCCTGCTTGAGGACGGCCTGACACTCGTCGAAGGTGCCGTCCACCTCGAACGCCCGCACGTTCTCGCCCCAGCACGTGAGCTGATGCTGCTGGCGCGGGGATACTTGCCCCTTCGGAAACAACACGGCGACTCGAACGCCTAAGCGGCCGTGGAACGCGGCCGCGACGGCGCCGCCCGTGTCGCCCGACGTCGCGACGAGGATCGTGAGCGGACGGCCGTCCTTGTCGCGCGACGATCGAAGGACGCGCTCCATGACGGCCGCGAGGAAGCGCGCACCGAAGTCCTTGAAGGCGGCCGTGGGACCGTGGAACAGCTCGAGGACGCAAAGTTTGCCCGCCGTCCCCGGCAGCGCGCGCAATGGGACCGGAAAGTTGAAGGCTTCCCGGCAAATGGACGCGAGCTCGTCCTCGAGCGGCGACCCCGCGAAGAACGGCGCCAACAGCTCGGCTGCGACCTGGGCCAGCGTCTCGCCGCGAAAAAGGTCCGGAGAGAAGCGCGGAAGCGCCTCGGGCACGTAGAGCCCGCCGTCCGGCGCGAGGCCTTCCATGACGGCGCCGACGAGATCCGTCTCCGCGCCTCCCCTAGTGCTGAGATACCGCATGCGCTCGGCCCGTGGCTCAATCCTGATTGCCGCTCAACATGCTGCAGAGCCGCAGCAGGTCGGCGAAGATTCCGCCGGCCGTGACGTCCGGCCCCGCGCCCGGCCCGCGCACGATGAGCGGATTATTGCAGTAACGCCCCGTCACGAACTGGACGATGTTGTCGGTCAGGCTGATGTTCGCGAAGGGATGGTCCGGCGCGAAGCGCTCGAGCCTGACTCTGGCGCTGCCGCGCTGCACGTCGATGTTCGCGACGTAACGCAGCACCTTGCCCTCGCGGCGTGCCTCGGCGACGCGCTGCGCCATCGGAGCGTCGAAGTCCGGCAGCCGGTCGAGAAACTCGTCGACGGAGGCGTTCGCGAGCGCGGGCGGCGAGAGGGCTTCGACCTCGATGTCGGCGAGCTCGAGCTCGAGCCCCGCTTCCCGCGCCAGGATCACGGCCTTGCGTGCGACGTCGAGCCCCGAGAGATCGTCTCTCGGATCGGGCTCCGTATAGCCGCGTGCGCGAGCTTCCCGCACGATCTCGGAGAACGGCCGCCGCCCGTCGAAGACGTTGAAGAGATAGGCCAGCGTGCCGGAGAAGATGCCGCCGATGCTGCGAATGTCGTCCCCGGTCTCGACGAGGTCCTTGAGCGTCTGGATGACGGGCAGCCCGGCGCCGACCGTCGCCTCGTAAAGAAAGTGCCGGTTCGCGCTTCTCGACAGGCGCTTGAGCTCGTTGTAGTAGGCGATCGGCCCGCTGTGCGCCCGCTTGTTCGGCGTGATGACGTGAATGCCGCGCTCGAGCCACGCGGCATAACCGTCCGCGATGCGTTGGCTCGCGGTGCAGTCGATGAGCACGGCGTGCGGCAGATGATCGGCCTGAACGTGGTCGACGAACGTGTCGAGCTGCATCTCGGTGCCGGCCTCGAGCCGTTCGCGCCAGCGTTCGAGATTCACGCGATGCTCCTCGAGGCACATGCGCCGCGAGCCCCCGATCGCACGGATCCGAAGATCCAAGTTGAATTTTTCGCGCAGGCGCGGCGTGGCGCCCGCGATTTGATCGAGCAGGGCGCTGCCGACGAGCCCGGGGCCGATGAGGCCGACCGACACCGTCTTCGCCGACAGATAGAAGCTGCTGTGCACGGCGCGAAGCGCGCGCGTCATGTCCTTCGCGCTGATGACGGCCGAGATGTTGCGCTCCGACGCTCCCTGCGCGATCGCGCGCACGTTGATGCCCGCGCCGCCGAGCGTCCGGAAGAAGCGGCCGGCGCTGCCCGGCATGCCGGCCATGCCGTCCCCGACGACGGCGAGGATCGCGCAGCCCCGAGTGACCTCGACGCGCTGCACCTGGCCTTGGCTGAGCTCGAGCGCGAACGCGCGCTCGACAACGCCCTTGACGAGGTCCGCCGAGCGCTCGGGCACCGCGAAGCAGATCGAGTGCTCGGAGCTGCCTTGAGAGATCAGCATGACCGACACGTTCGCCTCGCGCAGCGCGCCGAAAAGCCGATCGGCCGTGCCCGGCACGCCGATCATGCCGGCGCCCTCGAGATTCACGAGCGCGACCTTGTCGATGCCGCTGATGCCTTTGACGGCTGCGGCGCGCGACTTCGACGACGCCGAGATTTTCGTGCCCGGATGCGC
>DASTSM010000199.1:0-11401 GCA_035760685.1 Gammaproteobacteria bacterium
CAACGCTCCTCCCGAACGTCGTGCCGTTCATGAAGAATGCAAGACCCGGCCCGACGCGCGCCTCTCGAACAACCGGTCCTTCAAGCATCCGACCGCCGGCCCGTAGCGCCGACGGTGAGGTTGCGTCAAACATTCGCGCGACGCTCGATTTCGCGGGCGTCCGCCGCGCGCGGACGTCTCGGCGAAGGGTTGCGTATGTCGGCCCTTTCGGGACCGTGCGCGCCAGGGATGGCGCGCACGGAGCCTCCAGGGACGGATTCACGGCGGTCCCGAAAGGGACGGCATACGCGACCCTTCGCTTACCACCGCACCTCGATGCACCGCTCTTCGTCACACCGCTCTTCAACGCATTGCTTTTCCGGACGAGGCTCACCTGACTTCCGATCCGATCGGCGCGCACTTGCCGCCGTCGCCGCCCTCAGGCGGTGTTGACCTGCAGCGGCTTGTGCGACTGCTCGCGGCCGGCCAGCGCGTTGACGATTTGGTCCGGCGTGACCGGCACGCGATTGAAGTAATGCCCGCCGAGCGCGTCCGAGATCGCGCAGAGCAGCGACGAGGCGCCCGCGCCCATGACGGGCTCGCCGATGCCCTTCGTGCCGAACGGGCTCTGCGGATCCGGCTTGTCGACGGCCTGGCCCTTCATGACGGACGGCACGTCGAGGTACGTGGTCGGCTTCGATTGATAGAGGCCGACGTTGCCCGGCAAGCCGTTCTGCGGGTCGTAGATGTGCCGCTCGAGCGACGCCATGCCGAAGCCCATGCAGGCCCCGCCCTGGATCTGCGCCTCGACGCCTTGCGGATGGATCACCGTGCCGCAGTCCGCGACGGCGAGATAATCGACGATCTCGAACTTGCCGGTCTCGGCGTCGAGCTCGATCTCGCAGAAGCCCGCGACGAAGGCCGCCGGCTGCGCCGTGATCGCGAGGTTGTCCTTGGCCGCGCCGACGAGCCCCGTGCCCGCGAGCGCCTTCGCGGACTCCTGCGTCATCGGGTTCATGTCCGTCGCGACCTCGTGACCGTCGAACTTGCCGCCGAGATCGATCGCACGCTGGGCGACCTGCGCATACGTCAAGCTCTTCGACGCATCGGCCTTGCTGAAGACCTTCTCGCCGCCGATGTCGTAGTCCTCGGGCTTGCCGCCGAGGTCCATCGCTGCGATCTCCTTGATCTTCGCGACGGCGTCCATGGCCGCGACGTAGTTCGTGCGTGCCATCGTGAACGACGTGTTGCTGCCGAACTGGCCGATGTTCCAGGGCAAGTGCTTACGGCTGTCGCCGCGCTCGACGACGCAGTTGTCCCACGACATCTTGAGCGCCTCGGCCGCGATGCGGGCCGTGCCCGTGTGCGAGTACGTGCCGAGGTTGCCGACGCCCGTGTGGATGTGCAGCTTGCCGTCGGGCTTCAGGCACACGAGACCGTCGAAGCCGGAGAAGCCGGCCGGATGGAACGCCTGCCCGACGCCGACGCCGGTGATCTTCGTGCCCTTCCTCTGGCCGCTCCGCGCCTTGCGCTCCTCCCAGTTGAACGCCGCGGCGCCTTTCTCGAGCGCGTCGTGCATGTAGCAGCTCGTGACGCCGCCCTGCTCGCCGCCGAACTTCGCGTCCATGGCCGGCGAGTTCATGCGCCTGATCTGGTAGCGGTCGATGCCGAGCTCGCGCGCGGCCTTGTCGATGAGCGGCTCGACGGCCGCGACGGTCTGGTTGTGGCCGGGACCGCGCTGCGCCGAGCGAGGCGGCGTGTTCGTGAAGACGCACATGCCGCGGAAGCGCATGGCCTCGGGCTGATAGAGCAGCGACACGGTCTCGCCCGACGACGGCCAATCCGGGAAACCCGACGTCGGCCCGTTCTCCTGCACGATGTAAAGATCGGCCGCGACCACGCGCCCGTCCTTGCGGAAGCCGAGCCGCACGCGGCCCTGGAAGCCCGTGCGCGCGCAGCCGAGGTAGTACTCCTCGGCGCGGCTGATGCGCATCATGACCGGCCGGCTCAGCTTCTTCGACATATAGGCCGGGATCGCCATGATCGGATAGGCCGAGCCCTTCGAGCCGAAGCCGCCGCCGCAGGTCTCCGCAATGTAAACAAGGTCTTGCGGCTGGATGCCGATGTAGCGCGCGAGGTCCGGCATGATGAAGCTTTGGCTCTGCGACGAGCCGTGCACGAAGCACTTGCCGTTCTGCCAATACGCGAGGCAGGAGCGCGGCTCCATCGAGTGATGCGACATGCCGGCCGTGACGAAGCTCTCGTCGAGCACGAGATCGGCCTTCTTGAAGCCAGCGTCGACGTCCCCGTAGGACCACTCGACGAGCGGCTTGCCCGTCGGCAGCTGGCCGTCGGCCGCGGCCGCGAAGTCGGCCGCGCTCCATTTGATCGTCTGGACCTTGGGCGGACCGATGAGCCGATTGTCCACGGCGTTGCCGTCGGTGCGCGCATCCTTGCCGCCCGGATACAGGCTCTCGAGCGGATCGACCGTGAACGGCAGCTCCTCGAAGTCGACGCGGATCGCGTCGATGGCGTCCTGCGCGAGCTGCTCGCTCTCCGCGGCCACCGCGAGGATCGGCTGGCCGACGAAGAGCGGCTCTTTCGTGAGGATCTGATCGGCCGGCGGCGGCTGAGCCGGCACGTCGTCCGCCGTCAGGATCCCGAGCACGCCTTGCATCTTCAGCGCCGCCGACGTGTCGATGTTGCGGATGCGGGCGTGGGGCATCGGGCTCAGCATGAGCCGGCAGAACGCCATGCCCTCGACGCGGAAATCCTCCGCGTACTTCGCCTTGCCCGTGACCTTGCCGTGGATGTCCGGCGGGACGAAATTCTTTCCGAGGAGCTCGTAGGCCATTGCGCTACCTCCGCTAGCCCTAAGCTTATGCCTTGGCTTGGCTGATCGTGTCGCCGTTCGCGGCGCGCATGATCGCGTTGAGATAATGATCGTACGCGCCGCAGCGGCAGAGGTTCCCCGACATCCAGTGGCGGGCCTCGTCGCGCGTCGGCTTAGGATTAGCTTTGAGCAGGCCGACGGCGCTCATGATCTGGCCGGGCGTGCAGAAGCCGCACTGCGGCCCGAGCTCCGCGATCATCGCTTCCTGCACGGCGTGCAGCTCGCCGTTCGGGCCCTCGAGCCCCTCGATCGTCGTGATGGCCTTGCTGCGCACGGCGTGCGTCAAGGTCGAGCAGGAATAGTGCGGCACGTCGTCGACGAGAACCGTGCAGGCGCCGCACTCGCCGCGGTCGCAGCCGAGCTTCGTGCCCGTGAGGCCGAGCTTGTAGCGCAGCGTCATCGCGAGCGTCTCGTTCGGCAGCACGTCGACCGGGCGCATCTGCCCGTTGACGTTGAGCATGAGCATCCGCTCGACGCCGCCGGCGGAGCTTACCCGGCCGCCCGAGCAGCCCCCCAGGCCGGCGAACAGGAAACCCGCGCTCGACGCCACGGCGCCCGACGCGATGACTCCCTTGATGAACTGCCGCCGCGACGACTTCCTCGCGGCGAGACCCGCGATACCGCCATCGTCGTAGCGCGGCTCCGCGTAACCGGCGCCGCCCTTCGGCCCACCGCCGTCAACGTCGCGCCCATCGGTCATCGGGAAACCTCCCACTTCGGATGTGAGTTAGTAAGGAGTTGCGGAAAGGCTTAGCCTACAACAATATCGGCCGCGGATCAGCAGGCCGCGCTTCCGAGCGGCCACCATCCGGCAAGGAGAAAGCAAGGGATGACCGACCAGAAAGAACCCTGGGGCAAGCTCGTTCTCGTCGAGTTCGAGGACGGAATCGCCTGGGTCACGATGAACCGACCCGAGAAGCGCAACGCCATGAGCCCCGCCCTCAACGAGGAGATGCTCGCGACCGTGCAGGCGCTTGCGACCGACGAGCGCTGCCGGGTCCTCGTGCTGACCGGCGCGGGCGAGTCGTTCGCGGCCGGCATGGACCTCAAGGAGTATTTCCGCATGACGGACGGCGCGCCTGACACGATTCTGCTGCACGTGCGCCGCGTCGCCGAGGAATGGCAGTGGCGGCGGCTCCGCGACTATCCGAAGGCGACGATCGCGATGGTCAACGGCTGGTGCTTCGGCGGCGCGTTCACGCCGATGGTCGCGTGCGACCTCGCGATCGCGGCCGAGGAAGCCGTCTTCGGACTTTCCGAGATCAACTGGGGCATCCTGCCGGCCGGGAACGTCTCGAAGGCGACCATCGAGGCCATCGGCTACCGCAACGCGCTCTACTACGCCATGACGGGCGAGAATTTCGACGGCCGCAAGGCCGCCGAGATGGGCCTCGTCAACGAGGCCGTGCCGCGCGCGAAGCTCAAGGAGCGCACGCGCGCCCTCGCCCGCACGCTGCTCGAGAAGAACCCGACCGTGCTGCGCAACCTCAAGCTCGCGATGAAGCGCGTCAAGTACATGGACTGGGAAGTCTCGGCCGACTACCTCTACGCGAAGATGGCCGAGGCGCTGCACCTCGGCGGCGCGCAGAACCGCGAGAAGGCCATGAAGGCGTTCCTCGACGACAAGACGTATCGGCCGGGGCTCGAGAATTTTCCCGAGAACAAATAAGGCCGGCGCCCTAAGACGACCGCGGGCCGAGCAGCTTCGCGAGCTCGGGAAACGGCACCGGCTTCTCGAGATAATGGTCGAAGCCGAGCGTGCGCCAGTCGACGTCGCGCTCGCGGCGGCCCGAGAGGCAGATGAATCGCGTGCGCCGAAGGTGCGGCCGTTTCTTGAGCTCGCGGAGCACCTCGCTGCCGCTCAAATCCGGCAGCCCGAGGTCTAGAATGACCGTGTCGAAACCGCGCGTCGCAGCGGCCGCGAGCGCCGCCGGTCCGTCGGCGGCCGTTGCGACGCCGTGACCGGCCTTCTCGAGGAAAAGCCGCATGAGCGTCGCCGCATCACGATCGTCCTCGACGAGCAGCACCTCGTACGTCGCGCGTGCGCGGCGTCCCGATTTGCGGGCCTTTGAAGGCGAGTCCGCGCGCGGCCCGGTACTTTCATCGTCGCTCAATACTCCGCATCCTTTCACCGCGCGCGCACGGGCTGCAACGGCATCCGCAGTGTTTCCGAGGATGGTAACAGCCCGAGACCGGAAGCCGAGGCTGTCGGTCGATGACGACACGCGAGGTGCGGAACGGCCGAACGAATTCGAAGGGCAAGCCTCGTAGCGGACCGTGAGCGCGCGGCGCAGCGCGACGCCCCGGGGCGGAGAGACCACATGCGCATCGACCCGCATTCTTATGCCGACGATCGTCAGCCGATCGTCCACGAGCTCGACTGGAAAGCCTCGATCGACTTTGAGCGCCGGGTGATCGGCGCGACCGCGCACCTCGAGTTCTTACACGTAGGCGCAGGTCCGCTCGATCTCGACACCCGGGACCTGAAAATCGAGGCCGTGGAGGATTCCCGCGGAGCGCCGCTCGCTTACGAGCTCGGCGCGCCGGAGCCGATTTACGGGCAAAGGCTGCGCGTCCATCTTCCGCCCGAAAGCGACGGCATTCGCATCCGCTACGAAACTTCGACGCACGCGTCCGCGCTGCAATGGCTCACGCCCGCGCAAACCGCCGGAGGAAAGCTTCCGTTCCTCTTCAGCCAGTGCCAGGCGATCCATGCGCGCTCCGTCGTGCCGCTGCAAGACACGCCGCGCCGCCGCATTCGCTATCGCGCCGAGCTCGAGGTGCCGCGGGCGATGCGCGCGCTCATGGCGGCGGGCTTCGCGGCCCGCGAGGAGGCCGGCGATCGTGCGCTCGAGCGCTACGAGATGCCGCAGCCGATTCCGCCGTACCTGCTCGCGCTCGCCGTGGGCGATCTCGTCTCGCGCGACCTCGCGCCGCGTTCGCGCGTCTGGGCCGAGCCGAAGACGATCGAGCGCGCCGCGTACGAGTTCGCCGAGGTCGATGCGATGCTCGTCGCGGCCGAGAAGCTGTTCGGTCCCTACGACTGGGATCGCTTCGATTTTCTCGTGCTGCCTCCGTCGTTCCCGTACGGCGGCATGGAAAACCCCCGGCTGACGTTCCTGACGCCGACGGTGCTCGCCGGCGACCGCTCGCTCGTCGACGTTCTAGCCCACGAGCTCGCACACAGCTGGGCGGGCAATCTCGTGACGAACGCGACGGCCGAGCACTTCTGGCTCAACGAGGGCCTGACCGTCTATGCGGAACGCCGGATCATCGAGGCGCTGCACGGCGCCGACGTCGGCGCGATCAGCGCCGCGCTCGGATGGCAATCGCTCGAAGAGGCCGTGGACGACTTCAAGGAGCGGCCCGAGCTCACGCGTCTCAGGACGCATCTGCAGGGCATCGACCCGGACGAGGCCTATTCGACGGTCCCGTACGAAAAAGGCTATCTGCTCTTCAAGGCGCTCGAGGACGCGGCCGGACGAGACGTCTTCGATCGATTCTTGCGCGAGTACCTCGCTCGCTTTCGTTTCACGTCGATCACGACCGAGGAGTTCGCGGACTTCGTCGAGCGCTCGCTGCCCGGCGCGCTCGCGAAGATCGAAGCCGGGACATACTTCGAGGGCGAGGGCATTCCAAGCTCCGCGATTCGCCCGAAATCCGACCGTCTCGAGGCCATTGAAAACCTCGGCAATCGTCTGCCGAGCGAAGATCAAGCGCGGCGATGGATCGCAAGCGAATGGCAGTTCTGGCTGAATCGGCTCGATCGGAAGGTCACGCTCTCCGAGTGCGAGCAAATCGACCGCCGGTTCTCGCTGACTCGCTCGGGTAATTTCGAGGTGCTCGTGAGTTGGCTCGAGCCCGCGATCCATGCCGGATACGAGCCCGCGATTTCAAAAGCGGAGGCGCTTCTCGGAGAGGTGGGGCGAATGAAGTATCTCAAACCGCTCTATCGCGCGCTCGCGGGCCGGAATGCCGATCGCGCCCGCGAGATTTTCGAGCGCAATCGCGCGGTCTATCATCCGATCGCCGTCCAAGTCGTCGATGCGCTCCTCAAGGGGGCGCATGAGCGCCTCGCGATCGAGCTCGTCTTGGCCCCCGGCAAGGCGGCGCACCCGAAGCGAAATTCTTCGGCCGATTCCTAGAGATGGCGCCTTGCCCGTGTCCGCGGCACCGTGACCGGTTAATACGGTCGCAGCTCGGCCAGGTGCACGCGCAGATAATCGAGGAGATGGCGGCGCTTCTCGAAGCCGCGCGACTGACGCCCTTCCGCGTCCCCATGTGAATCCCGGGCGCCGAACAGAGAAGGCGCAGCGAGCATCGCTCGGTCGAAGGCGCGCCGCCACGTTTTCTTTACGGCCTCGAGCGACACGCCGAGATGCTCGGCGATCTGCGCGTCGGATTCGTTGAGCATCGCGCGCAACAAGACGCGCTGCTCAGCAGGAGTGAACCCGAATCGGGGCGCTGCCGGATCGAACAAGAAACCCATCGTGTTGATGGCGCCCGAGGCGACCCAGTCGCCGCGCAGCCCAAACAAGAACGAACGCTCGGCAAGCGCACACCCGTCGGTTTCGAACTCGTTCAGCAAGCGAAAGCCGCCGCCCCGCATGTAGTCGGCCGCTTGCCGTCCGTAGACCTCGTTCAGAAAAAAGGCGTATCGGTAGCCCAAGTTGAAAAAGTAGAACGCTTGCGCGCCCATCCGCAACACGGCCCGGGTGCGCTCGTCCGACAAATCGTGATTGCGCAAGCCGAAGTGAAGGACGAGAAGATGCAAATTCCCCGAGGAGTTCGCCTTGCGAAGCTCCGCGGGCGTCAACACGGGCGACCGCCCCCCGAGCATTTCCTCATAGAAGCGCGCGGCGAGATGCGGCGCGGGTTTGGCGAGAGCTTCATGGACGAACGGTTCGCCGACGTGCGCGGAGATCGCGCAGCCCTCTAGGCCGTTCTCGTCCTCGAAAACGACGATGTTCGCAGGATTGATTTCGATGAGACGCTGCCAAAGCTCGGTCAGACGGGCGCGAACTCGAGCGCTCGGACGAAATGCCTTCGGTAGGAGCGGCACGCAATTCTGCAGGTCCGAGACGTTGGCGAGACGATATCGCAAGTCTTTAGAGTTTCTTGTCCTCGCGGGACCCACGCGGGAAGTTCCCGGGAGGGATTGTTCCCACGTCGGGTGCCGGAGTCAAATGTGCGCTCTCGACGGCAAGCCGCCGTCAGTGACATAACGCGTCGGCAATCCGGGTTCCGATGACGACGGCCTGGCTCACGAGCGCGCTCGAATCGGCGGCATCGTTGGAATGCCTCCGCGCTACTGGGGGGGTGCTGCGTGCGGACGGGCCCGCCGGCTGCGCTGAGTCACAGGCCGGCGGGCATTCGGACGCTACGAGCTGTCGGACGGACCGGCTATCGAGCCGCGCAGGCCGCCGGAGTGATCTTTCCGCGCTGTGCGATGAGGAGGGCCGCAAGGCCGGCGGCGAGCAGCGCGAGAACCCCGGGCTCGGGCACCTGCGTCGTACCGCCGCCGCCGCCCGTCCCGCCGCCCCCATCCGTGCCGCCTCCGCCGATGCTCAGGATGCCGCTGTGCGTGGCCGTCGACGGCTCGGCAATAAGGCTGTAGCTAGGGGCGCCCTCACCCGTCAAAAGCCCGACGGTGAAGCTGAAGACGTCGCTAGGAGCGACGGCGAGCCCGATGACGTCGAGGAAGCTATCGATTGCACCTAGACCGCTGAACGTTCCTGTGCCGGGGCCGATATATCCGACGGCACCAAGATCATCGAAGAAGGCAACCGTACTGGGGGCGCCGCCGTCTTGCTGGAGTAGGACGTGAAAATCCGTCCACGTCTCACTCGTGTCGTTGGTGACGTCGAAGGCCAGATTGCTCGTCCCCGGAAAGCCGAAGGGCTGCGTGAAAATCGTTTGGGGATCGAGATCATCGTAGGTGATGGCGATGGCATGCGCCGGAAGGGCGGCGGCCGTGCCGACTACGGCGGCAATTCCGAGGACCGCGGTTTGAATGTTTAAGCGCATCGTTATAGCTCCTATTATTCTAGTTGTTATCGGCTTCTCTCGACGCCGGAGGCGTGGGGTCGAGGGCGCCGGGAGGCCGTTTGACATTCGAGAGCCTATGGAGACAGCGGGTGCCTCGCAATGCCCTAATAGGGGACCGATTTCGGTGCCGCCGAGAGCGCCGTTGAAGAGTGCAGCTTAGGCGCTGAGCTGCGATTGAAGAATGATGAAGAACGAAGAACCGGGTGAAGCCGATATTCGGCAACGCGGCCGGCGGGAGACGGAGTCATGATCGAAGCTAAACAGCTCGCAGCGGCAGCACTCGCGATCGCTGCAGCGGGCGCATGGGGCTCGAGCAGCGCGCAGACGGACGCTGGCAAGCCGGCCCAACCGGCGGCCACGGCGTCGCCTGTCGTGATTCCGCCCGCGCCGGCCTTCGACAAGCGCCGCTCCCTCGTCGCGCCGCCGACGACGGAGTGGCCGACGAGCGGCCGCGACTGGTACAACCGCCGCTACTCGCCGCTCACGCAGATCGACGAGAGCAACGTCGCGAGCCTCAAGGGCGTCTGGCGCGCGCGGCTCGACGGCTCGGGCGTCGGCCCGCAGTACTCGGGCGAGGCGACGCCGATCGTCTACGGCGGCATCATCTACATCGTCACGGGCGCCGACGACGTCTTCGCGATCGGCGTCGAGGACGGCCGCCGGCTCTGGGACTATCGGGCGAACCTCGACCCCGCGATCGCGGGCGTCATCTGCTGCGGCTGGACGAGCCGCGGCGTGAGCTTGGGGGAAGGCAAGGTCTTCGTCGGTCAGCTCGACGGCAAGCTCGTCGCGCTCGATCAGCGCACGGGCAAGGTCGTCTGGTCCGTGCAGGCCGAGCGCGCCGACGAGGGCTACAGCATCACGGGCGCCCCGCTCTACTACGGCGGCCTCGTGATCACGGGCTTCGCGGGCGCCGAGTACGGCATCCGCGGGCGCGTGAAAGCCTTCGACGCGAAAGACGGCTCGCTCGCCTGGACCTTCAACACGGTCCCGGGGCCGGGAGAATTCGGCCACGAGACCTGGCCGTCGGGCAACGAGCTCTGGCGCGTCGGCGGCGGCTCCGTCTGGCAGACGCCGGCCGTCGATCCGGACCTCGGCCTCGTCTATTTCTCGACCGGCAATCCGGGCCCGGACTACAACGGCGCCGTCCGCGCGGGCGACAACCTCTTCACGAGCTCGATCGTCGCGCTCGACATCAGGACCGGGAAATACCGCTGGCACTTCCAGCAGGTGCACCACGACCTCTGGGACTACGACGGCCCGAGCCCGGTCGTGCTGTTCGACTTGAGCGTAGACGGCAAGCTGCGGCACGGCCTCGCGCAGCCGAGCAAGACCGGCTGGGTCTACATCCTCGATCGCGAGACCGGCAAGCCGCTGATCGGCATCGACGAGCGCCCCGTGCCGCAGGAGCCGCGCCAGGCGACCGCCGCGACCCAGCCCTACCCTCGAGGCGACGCATTCGTCCCGCAGTCGATCGAGATCGCGCCCGAGGGCTACAAGCTCGTGAACGGCGGCCGCATCTTCACGCCGTTCTGGACCGACGCAAGGATCATGAAGCCCGCGATCAGCGGCGGCGCGAACTGGCCCGCGAGCTCGTACGATCCTTCGACGGGCTACCTATACGTGTGCGCGACGGACCGGATCGGGGTGTTCCAGGCCGAGGACATCGACGCGACGCGCCCGCAGCCCGCGACGCTCTACGCGGCCGGCACGTTCGGCGCCTCGCCGCTGCCGAAGCTCGGCGTATTCGCCGCGATGGACATGCACACGAACACGCTCGTCTGGCAGCAGCACTGGTCCGACGAATGCTACAGCGGCTCGACGACGACGGCCGGCGGGCTCGTCTTCGTCGGCAAGAACGACGGCCGGCTGCTCGCGCTCGACTCGAGCGACGGCAAGAAGCTCTGGGAATTCCAGACGGGCGCCGGCATGAACGCGCCCGTCACGGTCTTCGAGCACGAGGGGCGCGAGTACGTCGCGGCCTACTCGGCCGGCAACATGTTCGCGGGCTCCGCGCGCGGCGACAGCCTGTGGCTCTTCGGCCTCGACGGCACGCTCGGCCCCGCGCCCGAGCCGACCTCGATCATGACCTTGCCGAGCGACATCGAGGAAGCCGTCGACGTCGAGAACGGCCGCAAGGTGTTCGCCTCGGCTTGCGTCGCGTGTCACGGCGAGCAGGGGGAAGGCGGCCACGGCGGCGGCCCCGCGTTCAACGGCCATCACTCGCTCGGCGGCGTGATCCAGATCGTCAGCGAGGGCCGCAACGACATGCCGGCCTTCGGCGGCTCGCTTGCGCCCGAGCAGATCCGCGACGTCGCGGCACACATCCTCGAGATCGAGGCGAGCCGCGCGGCGGCGCGCCAAACGGGCGGCGCAGCCGCGCCGGGTGAGCAGCAATGAATAGCGTCGTCGAGCGCACGGCAATGAGTGCAGTAATCGAGACCGCGGCAACGCTCGCTCTCGCCGTTCTTCGCATCGCAC
>DASTSM010000200.1:0-5461 GCA_035760685.1 Gammaproteobacteria bacterium
GCCTAGAGAACGCTCTTCAGCAGCTTGCCCATCTCGGCGGGATTCTTCGTGACCTTGATGCCGCACTCCTCCATCACGGCGAGCTTCTCCTGCGCGGTGCCCTTGCCGCCGGAAATGATGGCGCCCGCGTGGCCCATGCGCTTGCCGGGCGGCGCGGTGACGCCGGCGATGTAGCCGACCACGGGCTTCGACACGTTCTTCGCGATATACGCGGCGGCGGCCTCTTCGTCCGACCCGCCGATCTCGCCGACCATGATGATGCCCTTGGTGGCCGGGTCCTTCTCGAACAGCTCGATGCAGTCGATGAAGTTCATGCCGCGGACGGGGTCGCCGCCGATGCCGACGCACGTGGTCTGACCGAGGCCGCGTGTGGTCGTCTGCGCGACGGCTTCGTAAGTCAGCGTGCCCGACCGCGAGACGATGCCGATCGAGCCCGGCTGGTGAATCGAGCCCGGCATGATGCCGATCTTGCATTCGCCCGGCGTGATGACGCCCGGACAGTTCGGGCCGACGAGCCGGCAATCGTAGTCCGCGAGCACGGCCTTGACCTTGACCATGTCGAGGACCGGCACGCCCTCCGTGATGCAGACGATGAGCTCGAGCCCGGCGTCGGCCGCCTCGAGGATCGCATCGGCCGCGAACGGCGCCGGCACGTAGATCATGCTCACGGTCGCGCCGGTCTCGCGGCGCGCCTCGACCACCGTGTCGTAGACGGGAAGGCCGAGGTGCTCCGTGCCGCCGCGCCCCGGCGTCACGCCCGCGACGACCTTCGTGCCGTACTCGAGGCACTGCTGCGTGTGGAATGAGCCCTGCTTGCCCGTGATGCCTTGGACGATGACCTTCGTATCCTTGCCGATCAGGATGCTCATGCCTTGCTCCTCGGCGCCGAGGCGGATTTGCCGCCCGCGGCCGCGACGGCCTTCGACGCGGCGTCCTTGAGATCCTTCGCCGCGACGACGTCGAGGCCGCTTTCGGCGAGCAACGCCCGCCCCTTGTCCACGTTCGTGCCTTCGAGCCGCACGATGACCGGCACGCCGACGTGCGCCTCGCGGATCGCCGCGATGACGCCCTCGGCGATGAGGTCGCAGCGCACGATGCCGCCGAAGATGTTGACCAAAATCGCCTTGACCTTCTTGTTCGTCAGAATGATGTTGAACGCTTCCTTGACGCGCGCCGCGGTCGCGCCGCCGCCGACGTCGAGGAAGTTCGCGGGCTCGCCGCCGTGGAGCTTGATGAGGTCCATCGTCGCCATCGCGAGACCGGCGCCGTTGACCATGCACGCGATGTTGCCGTCGAGCGAGACGTAGTTGAGGTCGTGCTCGTGCGCGCGCCGCTCGCGCTCGTCCTCCTGGGACGGATCGCGCATGCCCGCGAGGCGCGGCTGGCGGAACAGCGCGTTGTCCTCGACGTTGATCTTCGCGTCGAGCGCGACGATGCGGCCGTCCTTCGTCACGATCAGCGGATTGATCTCGACGAGGCTCGCGTCGCAGTCGACGAAGAGCTTCACGAGCTTGCCGAGGATGGCCTGGAAATCGGAGTGCTGCGCCTTGTCGAGGCCGAGGCCGAACGCGAGGCGGCGCGCCTGATACGGCGAGAGGCCTGCGGCCGGATGCAGCGCCGCGGTCAGGATCTTCTCGGGCGTTTGCGCGGCGACCTGCTCGATGTCCATGCCGCCCGCGGCCGAGGCGATGACGGCGATGCGCTCGGCGCTGCGATCGACGAGCAGGCTCAGGTAGAGCTCGCGCTCGATATCGGAGCCCGACTCGACGTAGACGCGCTCGATCGGGAGTCCCTCGGGCCCCGTCTGATGCGTGACGAGGCGGCGACCCAGCAGGCTCTTCGCGAGGCTTCCGACCTCGTCGACGGACTTCGCGAGCTTGACGCCGCCCGCCTTGCCGCGGCCGCCCGCGTGCACCTGCGCCTTGACGACCCAGAGCTTGCCTCCGAGCGCCTCGGCCGCCTCGACGGCCTCCTTCTCGCTGGCCGCGACGCGCCCTTTCGGGATGGGCACGCCATAGTCGGCGAACAGCGCTTTCGACTGGTATTCGTGCAGATTCAACGGAAGATCCCGGTGGCTGAGCGAGGGGCCCGTATTTTCCATGAAAGCCCGCGGCCGCGTAAAGCGCACGCGGTGTAACGGAGCGTCCGACTGGGAGCTCGCTCTCGCGATACGCCTCACACGGCCCGGGGCGGTGGAAAGGAGTAAGATCCGCCGCCATGTCCGCCGTCGATCTGCGCAACGGCCTCGGCAGCGCCCCCAGCCGCAGGGAGAGCGCCGCGGCCGAGCCCGCCGAGTTCGCGTGGCGCGTCCTCGGGCTACTCAATCTCTTCCGTCTCGCGCTCGGCGTCGTGCTGCTCGTCGCGTTCGCGCTTGCGACGGCGCCCCACATGCTCGGCGCGCACGATCCGGGCCTCGCCTGGCGAGCCTTGCTCGCGATGCTCTTCGTCGGCTGCGTCGAGATGCTGCTCGTCTATCGGCGCTGGCCGGCCGTCGAGATCCAGACGTATCTGCTTTTCGCCGCCGACCTCGCGATCGTGATCGCGCTCGTGCACGCGGGGGGAGGCGTCTCGGGGGGACTGGGCGGGCTCATCGTCGTCTCGGTCGGCGCGCTCGCGCTGCTCTCGCCGACCCGCCGGGCCTTCGCCTTTGCCGCTGTCGCGGCGCTTGCGCTGCTCTTCGAGCAGACCGTCGCGCAGCTCAGCGGGCACGCCTCGGTGGAACAGTATCTCGGCACCGGCGTCCTCGGCGCCGTCGTCTTCCTGATCGTGTCCGTCGCGCAGCTCGTGCGCGGCCGCCTCGTCGAGACGGAGGCGCTCGCCGAGCAGCGCGGCGTCGATCTCCGCAACCTCGTCGAGCTCAACGAGTACATCATTCAGCACCTGCGCGAGAGCATCGCGGTCGTCGACGGCGACGATCAGGTGCGGCTCATGAACGAATCGGCCATGAAGCACTTCGGCGCCGCCGCCCGCGGGCGAGTGCGCTCGCTCGAGAGCTTGTCGCCGGAGCTCGCGCAACGCCTCGGCGTATGGAGGCAGGGCGCCGCTGGCGGTGCCGGACAAGAGAGCGGCGGCGCCGTGGCAACTGGCACCGCCACGTCGAGCGCCTTCGCGGCCGCCGACGGCTCGACGCTGATCGAGCCGCACTTCGCGGCGCTCGGCTCGGACCGATCGGGCGGCGTCGTGATCTTCCTCGAGGACACCTCGCTGATCGCCGAGCGGGTCCAGCAGACGAAGCTCGCCGCGCTCGGACGCTTGAGCGCGAGCATCGCGCACGAGATCCGAAACCCGATCGGCGCCATGAGCCACGCGGGGCAGCTGCTCGCGGAGTCGGCGAACACCAGCGGGGAGGAGAAACGCCTGACGGACATCATCCGCGTCAACGCGAACCGCGTGAGCAAGATCGTCGAGAGCGTGCTCGCGCTCTCGCGCCGCGATCAGACGCGGCCGGAGCGACTGCAGCTCCGGCCGTGGATGCAGGACTTCGTCCACGAGTTCGTCGCGACGCTGGAGCTTTACGAAGGCGCCGTATCGGTCGTCGGAGAGGAAAGCGATCTCGAGGCCGAGATGGACCCGACGCACCTGCATCAAATCGTCTGGAATCTCTGCGACAACGCCGTCAAGTACGCGAGCGCCACGGCCGGCGCCATCTCGGTCGAGCTCGGCTGCGGCCGGCTCGAGACGTCCGGCCGTCCGTACCTCGAGGTCGCCGATCGCGGCCCCGGCATCGAGCCGGACAAGGTCGAGCAGATCTTCGAGCCGTTCTACACGGGGCAGCCGGGCGGGACGGGGCTCGGACTCTACATTTGCCGTGAGCTCTGCGAACGCAACGGTGCTACTCTTCGCTACCTGCCGCGGCCGGGCGGGGGGAGCCAGTTCCGCATCGTATTCGCGGATCCGAGCCGTTGGCAGCCAGCGAACGAAGCCGAGGCATGAAACCGACCGCGCTCGTCGTCGACGACGAACCCGACATCTGCGAGCTCTTGTCCATCACGCTCGAGCGCATGGACATCGCGACGCGCAGCTGCGCGGACATCGGAACCGCGAAACGCACGCTCGGCCGCGAGCACTTCGACCTCTGCTTGACGGATATGCGCTTGCCCGACGGCGACGGTCTCGAGCTCGTGCAATGGATCCAGCACGAGGCCCCGGGCACGCCGGTCGCCGTCATCACGGCGCACGGCAGCGTCGAGGCCGCCGTGAAGGCCCTGAAGCTCGGCGCGTTCGACTTCGTCTCGAAGCCGCTCGAGCTCAACGACCTGCGCAAGCTCGTGACGGCCGCGCTCAAGCTCAAGGGCGTCGCCGCGCCGAGGAGCGCGGGCACTCATGAGCTCATCGGCGCCTCGCCTGCGATCGAGCGCGTGCGCGGCATGATCTCGAAGGTCGCGCGAAGCCAAGCGCCCGTGCACATCTCGGGGGAGTCGGGCACCGGCAAGGAGCTCGTCGCGCGCATGATCCACGAGGCCGGGCCGCGGCGGGACGCCCCCTTCGTCGCGATCAACTGCGGCGCGATTCCGACCGAGCTCATGGAGAGCGAGTTCTTCGGGCACCGCAAAGGCGCGTTCACGGGCGCGGTCGCCGACAAGGTCGGGCTCGTGCAGACGGCCGAAGGCGGCACGCTGTTTCTCGATGAGGTGGCGGACCTGCCGCTTCACATGCAGGTCAAGCTGCTCCGCGTGATCCAGGAGAAGGCCATCCGCCCGGTCGGGCAAGCGAGCGAGCTGCCCGTCGACGTGCGGATCTTGAGCGCGACGCATCGGGACCTCGGCGAGCTCGTGGCCGAAGGGCGGTTCCGCGAAGACCTTTATTACCGCATCAACGTGATCGAGCTGAACGTGCCGCCGCTCAGGGAGCGCGGCGACGACGTCCTCATGCTCGCGCACCGGGTGCTCGGCCGGCTCGCGGCGAATCAGGGCGTGCCGGCGCCGCGGCTCACGAAGAAGGCGCAGGCCGCGCTGCTCGGCTACCGCTTCCCCGGCAACGTGCGCGAGCTCGAGAACATTCTCGAGCGCGCGCTCACGCTGTGCTCCGGCGAGGAGATCGATGCCGACGACGTTCAGCTTCGGCCGAGCACGGACGTCGAGGGCGGCGTGGGCGCGGGGGCCGGCGCCGGCGCCGGGAAGGACGGGTCGCCGCTCGGCGAGCAGCTCGAGGAGATCGAGCGCGACGCGATCGTGAAGGCGCTCGAGCAGACGCGGTACAACAAGACGGCGGCGGCGCATCTGCTCGGGATCAGCTTTCGGGCGCTGCGGTATCGGATCAAGAAGCTCGGGATCGAGTGAGCCGAGCGGGATCGAGTGAGCCCAGCGGGATCGAGTTTGCGAACCCCTCGCGTCGGCGATTCGCGCGGCGTCGCGCGGGCGCACATATCGTCGGTCTGCGTAGCAGCGCAGCCAAAGAGCGGATGGCGACAGAATCACCGTCAGCGGGCAGCGACGCCGGTGACATTTTTGGTCACATTGTG
>DASTSM010000201.1:0-7248 GCA_035760685.1 Gammaproteobacteria bacterium
TGCCGTACGCTTTGCGCACATCCTCCGTTTCGATGATGAGGTCGTCAGCCACGTACACCTCCCGCTTTTCTCACGACTCCCGCGAGCTCCGCCTCGAACAGGCGGCGGATCTGCGCGTCGCTCAAACCGCGTGATCGCAGCTGAGCGACGGCTTCGCCGACCAGCGCCTCCGCGCCGCGGAATTTCTCGGCGCCGCCGCGCCGGGCCGGAGCCGCATTCGCGACGAACGCACCGGCACCATGCCGCAGCTCGATGACGCCTTGCCTTTCGAGCTCGCGATACGCCTTGGCCACGGTGTTCACGTTGATCACGAGCTCTTCGGCGAGCGGCCGCAGGCCCGGCAGCTGGTCGCCCGCGCGCAGCGCTCCGATCTCGATCGCGTGCTTCACCTGCTCGACGAGCTGAAGGTAAATCGGCACGGCGAGCGATGGATTCGGCTTTAGGATCACGGGCGCTCCGACTGTGCTACAGTTCTAGCACAGTTCATACTGTGCTACGGCTATAGCACAGTTGTCAAGCGCTCGAGCACTTCAGGCGTTCGAGACCGCGGGCGGCCATGTAGCCGCGTATCGCTGATGCGTTCAGCGCCGGCACCAATACCTGACGCCCTGCGCCCCGAGAAACGCTTCGGCCTCCGCGCCGTGCAAGAGCGCGAAGGTCGCGAGCATGCCGGCCTCCGTGCATGTGGGCGCGGCGACCGTGACCGAGCGCGGCGCCCCCTCGACAGGCCAGCCGGTTCGCGCGTCGAGCACGTGACCGTAGCGCTTGCCGTCGCGCAGCAGGAACCGGCGCGAGTCGCCGCTCGTCGCGAGCGCGCCGATGCCGAGCTCGATGCGCCGCGCGACGGCGTCGGTCTCGATGCGCTGCCCGACGCCGTCGGCCTCGTCGGGTCGCTCGATGCGCGGCCCACCGACGCGGGCCTCGTCGGGTCGCTCGATGCCGACGATCCACGGCGCGCCGCCGGCGGCCGCGTCGACGGCGCAGAGATCGCCGCCGAAATTGATGAGGCAATGCGGCCAAAGCGGTTTCACGAGGCGGGCGGCCGAGTCCACGGCGTACTCCTTGCCGATCCCGCCGAAGTCGATCTCCATGCCGGGCTCGAGCGTAAGCTCGGGCGGCTCGAAGCGGACGCGGTCCCAGCCGACCCGGGCGAGCACTTCGCGCACGGCGGCGGCCGACGGCACGCGGTCGCTGCCGTCGAAGCGCCAGACCTTGCGGAGGACGCCCGACGTGACGTCGAAGCGCCCTTCGCTCAATTCGTGCAGCTTTGCCGCATAGGTGAGGAGCCTCGCCGTCTCATCATCGACGCGCACGATTGCGCCCTGCGCGCCGTTGATGCGCGCGACGACGTTGTCGCTGCGGTAGCGGCTGAATTTCCGCTCGATGCGCCAGGCCTCCGCGGCCACCGCGCGCGCGACGTGCGCGGCCGTCGCTAGGTCCGCGCCGGCGACGTGCACCTCGCACGGGCTCGCCATCGCGTCGAACGTTCCGACCCAAGCGTGCTCGCGCCGCACGAGCTCGATGCGGCCGCCCTCGGCTCGAATGCCGGCCCCGCGCAGGCCCACGGCGGCGCGCTCAGCGGCCGAATCGATACGTGAACTGCGCAATGACGGCGCGAAGATCGGGATTGAGATCGAGCCCGGCCAGCACCCCGACGGCCGTGCCGGGCTCCGGCGTGCCGCTCTGGCGATAGAGCTCGAGGCGCGTCGACATCTCGCCTCTCCGCGTCTTCATGCCGAGCTTGATGCCCATCGTCACGGCGTCGAACTCTCCGAGCCGATAGTCGGCGCTCGCGAAGTCAGGCACCGGGCGGCCCGCGAAGAGCAGCGTGTGGTAGAAGTCGGCGGCGCTCTGCGAATAGAACCTTACGTGCGGCTGCAAATACTTGTCGGCGCGCAAGTTGAATCTGTAGCGCAGCTCCACGGTTTCGGAGTCGATGCCCCAATCGTCGGTCATGTAGCGAAACGAGACGTCGAGCACGTCGCCGCCGACGTCCCTCTTCACGAGCGCATAGACGCTCTGCTTCTCGCGCGCATCGGGCCGCTTCTCGTAGAGATACAGATTCAACCCGCTGCCCGCGGGACCGGCGACGGGCTCTGCCGTCGTCGGATCGACGACCGACAGGACCTTGTAGGGGTCCGAGAGATAGCCGTCCGATCGGCTCAGCGAGTAGTTGAGCTGCACGAGCGTGTGCCGATCGATGACCTGCGTGACGCCGAGCAGGAAGTCCGTGACGTCCTTGGAGCGGCCGCCGAGCTTGTTGCTCGCGTTGCCGACCTCGAGCATCGGCGCGAGCCCGATCGGGCTGCCGCCGACGGGGTCCACGTTGTCGCGGCCGTACGCGATGCCCGCGGACAAGGTCGTGTTGCGCTTGTTGAAGTCGCGCGCGATGCGTGCGTTGACGCCCGCGTGCTCGTAGTCGTACTCGGTCGAGAAGCCGAGGCCGACGTCGAGCAGCGCGAGGCGGCCGAGCGGCTGCTGCCAGCTCGCATCGAGCGCCGTGCGGGAATCGTGAAAGGTGTCGTCGAGCGGGTGCTCGCCGGGCGCGACTGAATACCGATCCTTGCCGGACGGGCGCGTGAACGTTTGCACGCGCGTGCTCGGCACGGCTCCGTTCGGCGACGCGCCCGTCAGCGTGTCGACGGCGAGCTTCAAGCTCAGGAACGACTCCTCCTTGAGCTCCTTGCGCAGCGTCGCGTTGAAGCTCAAGTCCTGCACGCGGCCGTCGGCTTCGCCGTAATAGAGCAGGGCCGTGTCGACGTCGAGGGGCGCGAGCTCCTGCGCAGCCACGACGCTCGGCGCGCCGGGGCCGAGCAGCGCACAAGTGGCGGCGGTCAGCGCCGCCGCGAGAGGACGCGCTTCGCAGCCGATTTCCGTTGCCCGGCGTCCCGCGCTCTCGTCTGTCCCGCCGTCTCGGGTCCCGGAGTGCCTCAATTGCATCCGCAGCCGCCTCCGCCGAAGCCCTGACCGCCGCTCGAGGCCTCCTTGCTGAAGTAGATGTGCTCGTCGACCGATGCTTCGAGCGGATCGGGGACGACCTGCATGTCGTCGCGGGCCAGGACGTCGCGGTTCCACGGCTCGGTGCCGAGGCTCGCGCAGCCGCCGAGGACGGCCGCGGCGCCGGCGGCGCAAGCGCACGCCATCCACGTGTGGGCTCGCGTTCGGGCGTCGCGCGCGTCGCCGTCCTTTATGCGGCGAGCGCGGCAGCGTCCCTCTTTGGTGTCGACGCAGCTCATTCCGACCTCCCGTCGTTCTTGCCGCCGCTTCGCCGAGCGGACTGGTTCTCGTCCCCGCCGGGCCGAGCGGTCCCGGAGCCCGCCGCGGCGAGGGCGCTTCGAATCGCCTCCTCGTAAGCCGCCCTGTCCTCGAGCCTGAAACCGAAGTGGCGGGCCAGCACGTGCCCTTCCGCGTCGAGCACGTACGAGCTCGGCATGGCCTGCACGTCGAACGCCTTCGCGAGGTCGCCGTTCGGATCGAAGCGCAGCGCGAACTGCGCCGGCGTCTCGGCCAGAAAAGCGTCGGCCTCCTTTCGATCCTTGTCGACGTTCACGCCGATGATCTCGAGGCCGTCCGCGGCGTACTTGCGCTGCATCTCGTTCAGCCATGGAAAGGAGCGCCGGCAGGGCGCGCACCACGAGGCCCAGAAGTCCACCCATACGATCTTGCCGTGCAGATCGCCGAGCGCGGCCGGCACCTCCGCGTGCGCGGCGGGCGCGAGCGCCGCGAGCACGAGCCATCCGAAAAGGCGTATCGTTCGCATGAGTCAGCTCCGCCGTCGTGACGACCTCGACTCCCCATTGAGACGGCGCGGCGCCCGAAATCCTTCGGCTAGGGCAACGAATGATTCCTCCCCCCGGGACCGTCTAAGGGTACGACTTCGGCGAAAGGCGACAGATGGAGCTCGACGACGACCCGATCCTCGTGCGCAGGATGCTGAGCGGCGATCAGCGCGCGTTCGACGAGTTTTTCCACGGCTATTTCGACCGCTTGTACCGCTTCGCGCTGGTTCGCGTCGGAGGCGATGCGGACGCCGCCGAGGAGATGGTTCAGCAGACGCTTTGCCGCGCGGTCGAGAAGCTCGAGCTTTACCGGGGAGAGGCGGCGTTGTTCACGTGGCTCTGCCAGATCTGCCGAAACGCCGTCGCCGATCACTACCGGTCGAAGGAGCATCGCGCCGAGCAAATCGTGCCGTTCGAGGACACGGCCGAGATTCGCGCGGCGCTCGAGAGCCTCTCCGCGCTGCCGGCGCTCGATCCGCAGGTCTCCATGCAGGACGAGCAGCTTCGCCGCGTCGTGCGCGTCATCCTCGATTACTTGCCGAAGCGCTATGCCGACGTGCTCGAATGGAAGTACGTCCAAGGTCTCAGCGTCAAGGAGATCGCGGCGCGCCTCGGCCTCGGCCCGAAGGCCGCGGAGTCGGTCCTGAGCCGGGCTCGGGCCGCGTTTCGAGACGGGCTCGCGGCTTTCGCGAACGAGGACGCTCTCGCCGCGTTCACCGGGACGGGCTCGACCGTCAGGAGGCAGCCATGACCGAGTCTCGCGGTCGCGACGGGGAAGCGCCGCCGGCCGAAACGGCCGAGGAGGCCTTGGTCAGAACGCTGATCGAATCGGCCGGCCGGGGACCCCGGGCACCGGACGCCGCGCGTGCCCGCGTCTATGCGGCGACTCGACAGGTATGGCGGCGCAAAGTGGCCGATCGGCAGGCGCGGCAGCGCCGGGTCGCGTGGATCGCCGCGGCGGCCGCCGTCGTGGCCGCCGTGGGCGCGTTGACCCTGCGCGAGGGCGCGCGCCCGCCCGAGGCCGACGTCGCCGCGTCCGTGCCGGTCGCCAAGGTCGCGAAGATCGAGGGCTCGGTCTACGTAGTGCGGGACGGCACGGAGCATGCGCTCACGGCCGAGGGCGGCCCCGGCGAAGCCGTACGCGCCGGGGATGCGCTCAGCACCTCCGCGGGCGGCGGCGTTGCGCTCGCATTCGGCGACGGGCTGTCGCTGCGCGTCGGTCAGAACAGCTTGCTCGTGCTCGAGTCGCCTTCGAAGGCGGGCGTCGAGCGCGGCCTCGTCTATCTCGACGCGGGCAAAACCGCGGGATCGCGAGCCATGCCGTTCGAGCTCGAGACGCCGCTCGGGGCCGTGCGCCATCTAGGCACGCAGTACGAGGCGCTCGTCGGCGACGGCACCGTCACGGTTCGCGTGCGCGAGGGCTCCGTAGCGATCGTCGACGGCACGGCGAGGGTCGTCGGCGAAGCCGGCGAGCAGATCACGCTGCGCGAGCATGCGCAGCCGCGCCGGGAGGCCGTCGCGACGCACGGCGCCGACTGGGAATGGATCGAGCAGCTCGCGGCCGTGGCGGCCCGCGACGACTATCCCGCCGCGGAGCTGCTGCGCTGGATCGCGCGCGAAACCGGCCGCCGCCTCGAGTACGAGAGCGCCGATGCCGAAAGCGGCGCGGCCGCGACGACGCTGCACGGACTCGCGGGGCTCACGCCGCAAGAGGCCCTCGAGGCCGTGGCCGGCACGACTCGGCTCGGCTATCGTCTCGTCGATGACCGGCTCCTGATCTCCGTGCAGTAGCGGCCCGCGCAGTCGATGCGCGGCTCGCGGGAGGCCGCTGGCCCGAGCGCCGGCCACCGGCCCCGACCGCCGGGGTCCGAGCCCAGCTCCGCCCCGATCCGCTTCGGTCGCGGCCGTGTTAATGTGCGGGGCTCATGGCCGAGACCTCGCCGCGTCGCGCGCGCCTTCGCTTCGGCTGGTCGGCCGCGGCGCTCTTCGTGCTGGCCGCGTCGCCGGCCTCGGCTCAACGAAAGCCCGAGACGGCGCCGCCGGAGCGTACCGATCCTCAGGGCATTGCCGCGTCCGCTCCCGCTCCCGGCACGCGGATCATCGACTACGTGACGTCGCTGCGCGCGGCCGGCTACGACATCATCTATAGCGACGCTCTGCTGACGCCCGCCATGCGCGTGGAGGCGGAGCCGCCGTCCGGCGATGCGCTGACCCGGCTCGAGGAGGTCCTCGCGCCGCACGGTCTCGCGCTTCGGCGCGGGCCGCGGCGCACGTGGCTCGTCGTCATGGCGGCACCCGACCGCGAGCGTCCGCGGCCGCAGGCGCCGCCTCGGGCCGTGCCTTCCGCGTCCGAGATCGAAAGCATCATCGTGACGGCGAGCCGATACTCGCTCGAGCGGCAGAGCGTCGCGGCGCCGCGCACGCTCTCGCAGACCGATCTCACCGACTTGCCGACGCTCGGTGAAGACGCGCTCCGCGCCACACGCGTGCTGCCCGGCCTCAGCGGGAGCGGCGTCGGCGCGAAATTCCACGCACGCGGCGGGGAGACCGACGAAACGTTGCTGTTCCTCGACGGCGTGCGGCTCTACGACCCCTATCACCTCAAGGATTTTCAGAGCCTCTTCAGCAGCATCGCCCCGCGCATGCTCGATTCCGTGGAAGTCCTGACGGGCGGCTACCCGGCCGACTTCGGGGACCGCATGAGCGCCGTCGTCGAGATGCAGAGCCGGACGCCCGTCGAGCGGCGGCATTACGAGGTCGGAGCGAGCACGCTCACGACCTCGGTCTTGAGCAGCGGCCGCTTTGGGGAGGATCGCGGCAGCTGGCTCGCGTCCATGCGGCGCGGCAATCTCGATCTCATCGCGAACGCCGCGGAGAACGACTTCGGCCGCCCGACCTACGGCGATCTGTTCGGAAAGATCGGCTATACGTTCGATTCGGGCGTCACCGCCACGGCGGGCTCTCTGCTCGTCAACGATCGGATCTCGCTGCGCGACCCGGGCAGCGCAACGGCGGGCGCCGACTACGACGACGGTTATATCTGGCTCGCCGTCGACGACGATCGCGGCGGCAAGCTGGCCGTTCGCTATTTGCTGTCCCACACGCTGCTCGACGACGGCCGCGACGGCGTCATGGACGACCCCGATCTCGGCGCGGGCGTGCTGCTCGAGAAGCGGCGCTTCGAAAGCTCCCTCGTGAAGGCCGACGCCTCGTTCGCGGTCTCCGCTCGTCAAGCGCTGCGCTTCGGAGCGGAGCTCGAGCGCATGTCCGCCCGCTATCGCTTCGAGGCCACCGGCGTGCCGGCCGTGCCGGTCGATCTCGCCGCGCTCGAGCCCGGAGCCGCCGCGGCCTCGGTCGCGTCGGGGACGGGCGCGCGCAGCGCGCGCGCAGCCCTCGACGGACAGCAGCAAGCCGTCTATCTCGCGTACCGCGTGCAACCGATCGCCCGCCTGACCGCCGAGGTCGGGCT
>DASTSM010000202.1:0-2854 GCA_035760685.1 Gammaproteobacteria bacterium
GGGCGTCGAGCATTTCAACTTCGAGCTCGGCGGCCGGTACTCGGATTGGAGCATGCCGGGCGTCGACAAGGTCGGCTCGTACAAGGCTCTGATCGACTGGGGCGTCACGCCGAAGTATCGGCTGCGCGGCGGCTTCAACCGGGCGCTTCGCGCGCCGAACTTGGGCGAGCTGTTCATCGCGCGTACGCAGATCTTCGGCGGCGTCGCGGCGCAGTTCCAAGACCAGTGCTCGCAGAACAACCCGTCGGCGCCGTACAGCCCCTTTGCGGGCCACGACCCCGCGCAGGTCGCGCAGACGCTGTCGATTTGCCGCACGCTCATGGGACCGCTCGGGGCTGCCCAGTACTACGACAACCGGCCGCTATCGCAGCAGCCGACCGGCACGGGCCCGTTCGGCGGCGGCAACGGCATTCAGAACAGCTTCGGCAACCCGGATCTCCATGAGGAGCAGGCCGATACCTTCACGCTCGGCGTCGTCATGGACTTCCTGCAGAACTGGACGTTGTCCGTCGACTACTACCAGATCGAGATCAAGGACATGATCGCGGTCGAGAGCCCGGACACGACGTACGAGGGGTGTCTCAGCATCGCCAAGAACCCGACCGGAGACCCGAACGCGCCGGCCTGCCAGCGCATCTTCAGGAACCCGACCGACGGCACGCCCGCGAACATCGATTTGACGTACACAAATCTCGGGCGAGCCAAGGTCGAGGGCGTAGATCTGCAGCTGAACTGGACGAAGTCGCTCGGTGACGGCTCGCTCAACTTGAACTCCGTCATGAACTACAACATCTCTTCGGAGACGCAGGACAATCCGACGGCGACCACGAGAGAGTGGGCGGGCACCCAAGGCTGCGGCTTGCAGATCCAGTGCCAGGGGTATGACTATCGAATCTTCACGACCGTGAGCTACTTCCGCGGACCGTGGGGCGTGTCGCTGCGGCATCAGTACTGGCCCTCGATCGATCCGTCCGCGTGCGCGGAACCCGTCGTCGCGACGCCCACGAACCCGGACCCGTGCGGCAGGGCGCTCGCGACCGGAGGCGGTGTCCAAGAGAGCTATCAGCTCTTCGCTCTCTCGGGGAGCTACCGCTTCGGCGACAAGTACACGTTGAGGGTCGGCATCGAAAACCTGCTCGATAAGCTGCCGCCGGTCACGGGGGCCAACCCGTTCGTCTCGGGCGACGGCACGGGGAACAGCAGCACGCCGTATCCCGTCGCGGGGACGCACTCGGGCAACGGTCTCGGCGCCGGCGCGGGAGCCACCTATGATCCGCTCGGGCGCCGCGGCTTCGTCAGCTTGACGATGGACTTCTGACCGCGCCTTGACGCAGGGCCCATCGGCGGGCTTAAGCCCGCCGATGACTTGCGGCGCTCGTCGAGGGCGGATCTGTTGCGAGCGCCGTCACGCGGCGTAGAGTCGGAGACGACGAAGACGACGAAGACGACGACCGACAAGACATGGAGGTGCGCTTATGAGCGGATTCAAATGCCGGGCGCTTCTCGGCATGGCGTCTCTCGTTGCGGCATGCGCCTCGGCTCCGGAGCGCTCGGCCGAGAACGCGGCACCCGAGCGGCCCGCAGGGAGCGCCGCTCCTGCCGCCGCGAGCACGGAAGTCGCCCCGGCGAAGGTCATCGACCTCAACGCGGTGGTCGATGATTCGGCCAGCAGGGTCACGTGCCGCCCGATGCTGAGGCAAGGCTCGAACGTGATCGTCAAGAAATGCATGACGCAAGCCGATTGGAAGAAATACGAGGCTTGGGAAGCGAAGGACGCGCAGGAGATACTCCGCATGCTGCAAGGCAGCGGGTACCGCTAGAGCGGCGCTGCAATTTCTACAGAACCGATGCGATGAGCTTTCTGAGCGCCCGGCTCCCCGCCGCCTCGTCCGCGGTTTGACGCCCGAGCACGTCGACGCGCACGCCGATGAAGCGGCGCAGCACCCGCTGCGTTTCCTCGGCCGGCACGGGCTGCTCGAGCGACTCGCTGAGCACGACCGCAGCCGGCGCGCAGCCGCGGCTTTCGAGCGCGTGAACGGCCGTCAGCGTATGGCTCAGCGTGCCGAGATAGGTGCCCGCCACGAGCAGCACCGGGACGCGCAACGCCTCGATCCAATCGAGCACCGTGTGGCGCTCGTCGAGGGGCACCATGACGCCGCCGATGCCCTCGATGAGCGTTACTTCCGCAGCACTGTCCGATTCCTCGGAGCGCGCGGAGAACCGCACGAGCTCGTCGAAATCGATTCGGCGCCCCTCGCGGGCGGCGGCCATGTCCGGCGAAAGCGGCGCCGCGAAGCGCCACGGAGAGACCGAAGCGAGCGCCGCGCCGTCGAGCGGGCGGCCCAGTGCGCGCAAGAGGCGCCCGCTGTCGCTTGCTTCGGGCGCCGCGGGGTCGAAGCCCGACGCCACGGGCTTCACGGCGCAAACCTTGCGGCCTTGAGCGCGCAGTGCGGCGATCAGCGCGAGCGCGACGAACGTCTTGCCGACGTCCGTGCCGGTCCCCGTGATGAAGAGCGCCGTCATGGCGGGGACTTGCGGCTCGCCGAGGCGGACCCGTCGTCCACGACGCCGGTCGGGCGGGCTTGGAGTGCCGGTTCGGACGCTGTCGTTTCGGGCTCGACGATCTCGGCGACTGCGGCCGCGAGCCGCAGCACGTCGTCCTCCGCGTGCACGGCGGAGAACGCGAATCGCAGGCGCGACGTTCCGGCCGGCACGGTCGGGGGCCGGATCGCTTTGACGAGAAAGCCGCGGTGCTCGAGCCGGCGGCTCGCGTCGAGCGCGCGCTCGGGCGTGCCGAGCCGCAGCGGCACGATCGCGCTCTCGGCCTCGGGCAGACCGAGCGTCGCCGTGAAGA
>DASTSM010000203.1:0-7542 GCA_035760685.1 Gammaproteobacteria bacterium
CATCCTGACGTTCATTCGCGCGAAGCAGACGCCCGGAGAGCTGCGCAACTTCAACCTATCGGTGCTCGTGACCGACGAGCTCATGCGCGCGGTCGACAACGGCGACGAATGGCCCCTCGTGTTTCCGCTCGCCGATGCGGCAGAGGCGGCCGGCGAGACCGTCATGCGCCGCTGGTCGGGCAGCCTCGAGCCCGTGCCCTGCCGCGTGCATCGGCGCATCTCCGCTCGAGAGCTGTGGGACGCGCTCATGCGCGCGACGTACGACTTCGCCGAGCCCGGCGTGCTCTTCATCGACCGCATCAACCGCTTAAACCCGCTCTGGTATCGCGAGAACATCAGCGCGACGAACCCCTGCGGCGAGCTCCCGCTCCCTCCTTACGGGGCGTGCGACCTCGGGTCCATCAATTTGACGGCGTTCGTTCGCGGGGAGTTCACGGACCGGGCATCGCTCGACTTCGACGGCCTCGCCGCGACGACCCGCGTCGCCGTGCGCCTCATGAACGACGTCATCGACGTCTCGCGCTTCCCGCTCGCGCAGCAGCGGGAGCAGGCTCACGGCACGCGCCGCATCGGCTTAGGGATCACGGGCCTCGCCGATGCGCTCATCATGCTCGGCCTCTCGTATGCCGAAGCGCGCGCCCGCGAGATCGCCGCTTCCGCGATGCGCACGATCTGCCACACGGCCTACGCGTACTCCATCGAGCTCGCGCGCGAAAAAGGGCCGTTCCCGTTCTTCGAGCCCGACCGCTACCTGGCGGGAGAGTTCGCGCGCACGCTGCCGCCCGATATCCGCGCCGGAATTGCGCGCTACGGCATACGCAACAGCCATCTCACGGCCATCGCGCCGACGGGGACGATCAGCTTGCTCGCGAATAACGTCTCGAGCGGCATCGAGCCGGTGTACGACTTCCGCTACACGCGGCGCATGCTCGAGCGCGACGGCAGCATGAAGGAGTTCTCGTTGACGGACCACGCGCTCGAGCGCTGGCGGGCGCTGCGCGGCGACGCGCCGCTGCCGCCGACGTTCGTGAGCGCGCAGCAGCTCGACCCGGCAGCGCACCTCGATATGCAGGCCGCGCTTCAGCCTTACGTCGACAGCTCGATTTCGAAGACCATCAATGTCCCGGCCGATTTCTCCTTCGATCGCTTCAAAGGCATCTATCGATACGCGTTCGACCGAGGGCTCAAGGGCTGCACGACGTATCGCCCGAATGCGATCACGGGCGCCGTGCTCGAAGCGACTGGCCCCGAAGCGAAGCTCTGCTGCGTGCCCGAGCGCGAAGCCGATTGAGAGCTCGCCGACTTGCGCTCGCCGAGAGAACGCACGCGCGAGCCGAGCGGACAGCTCTAGCACCGAAAAGGAAGGGGCCGGCCCGACGGCACGAGCCGGCCCCCCGTGCGCGCAAGGCCGCGCACGCTCCGTCGGCTACTTGTGCTTCGCAAACTCCGAGGAGCTGAGACGCCCGTCCTTGTTCGTGTCGAGCTGCGCAAACTCGGCGCTCAACGCCGGGGACGCATCCGCCTCGCTCTTGCTGATGTATCCGTCGTTGTTCTTGTCCAAATCCTTCATCGACAGCGTCTTGTTGCTGCTGCTCCGGGCGGTCGACTTCGACGTCTTGTTCTGCTGAGCAAGGGCCGAGCCCGAACAAACAACCGCCGCCGCGGCGAGCACCGCAAGTACTTTCTTCATCTTTCCTGCTCCTTCAGTCCGTAGTCCGTGCTTCGTTCTGCCGCACCCCGGCACGCCGGGCTATGCACCGGCACCCGTTTCGAGGCCGGTACTCATAAGACGAGCGACGGGACGGGACTATTCCCCGCGGGACCGCTATTCCTGCTCGACCGCGCCGTCGGCGACGGGGCCGGCGGAAACGGAAATCGCCTCGGGCGCGTGCTGCACGGCGACGGCGAGCGAGCGGAGCAGATCCGGTGAATGCGTGCCGCCGAGGCCGAAGCTGTTCTGACCGTCCGACCACTCGAGCAGGTGCAACGAGCCGCGCACGTGCAGCGTCTCGCGCTCGGGTGCGGCCGCCGACTGAAGCACCGCGAAGCCGAGCAACGGCTCGTTCTCGCTCGAATAGAGCAGATACGCGACGGGTCCCTGAGCCGTCGTGATGAGGCGAGCGCCTTCGAGCGTATAGCCGTGATCGCTCAGATCGGGAACCTCGAGGTTCCAGCCGACGAGCTCGTCGAGCGACTCGCCGAGCGCGACGGGATCGCTCGTTCTGGCGTCGAGCGGGAAGGCCTTGTCCCCCTCGAGGGATGCCAGGTAGGACTCGTGGAACGCGAGCGCGTGATCCTCCCAGCTGCTCGAGTGCCGCGGAACGACGCCGAGCAGGAGCAAAACTCCCGCGGCGAAGGCCATGCCCGCTGCGAACGCGCCGGCGAGCCCGAACGCCATGGCGCGCCTCGGCCTCCTGCGCGGCGGGACCGCGCGCGCGCCGGGGAGCGAGACGACGCGCGCCGCGAAAGGCAACGGTTCCTCGGCCTGAGGCGGCCGGCCCGCGGCCGCGACGGCGCGTGCGCGGCGAACGGATTCGCCGACCCACCCCGAGACCTTGCGCAGCGCTTCGAGGCGCGCGCGGGCCGCGGCGTCGAGCGCAAGCCGGGCCTCGAGCCGCCGGGCCGCATCGGCGTCGAGCTCCCCGTCGAGGTACGACCCGAGCACCTCGTCGGTGATGCGGCTCTCAGTCGTTTCCTTCATCGAGATCTCCGAGCGCCTCGACGAGCGTTTGCCTCGCTCGCGCGAGCCGGCTCATGACGGTGCCGATCGGCACGCCGAGCGTGAAGGCCGCCTCCTTGTAGGAGAGCCCTTCGCCCGCGACGAGCAACAGCACCTCTCGCTGCGCGCTCGGCAGACGCAGGATCTCGGCTCTGACCTGGTCGAGATACGCCTCGGTCTCGGCATCGGTACCGTTGTCGACTGCGGTCTCCTGCGGAGCCGCGCCGTCCGGGGAGCGCAGCTGACGATAGCGCCGCTCGTCGCGCCACGCGTTGACGAGAATCTTGAGCAGCCAGTGCTCGAGCTCGCCGGCCCCGCGCCACTGCCGCCACGACTTCAGAGCGCGCTCGCAGGTCTGCTGCACCGTATCTTCGGCGTCGGCCAGCGAGCCGCAGTACGACAAGGCGAGGCCGCGCAAGCGCGGCAGCATCCGCACGAGCGCTTGCTGAAAAGTCGCAAACTGATGAGAGGTGTCGAGCGCGCTCGAGCGGCTCATGATTCGGCGTATTCGCTCGCTGACGATTCGCAGCGTTTCGATTATGTGTCGCCGCGCGCAGGCCCAGCAACGAGAAACGCATGGAATAAATCGGCGGCCTCGCTCGTCGCTCTCGGTAGAAGTCCCGATGCGGCCGCGCGGGTGCGGTCGGCCTCGCGTCTTATCGGCCTCGGCGGCGTTGCAAGCCCCGTCGGGTTACCAGCCGCCTCCGCCGCCGCCGCCGCCCCCGCCGCCCGACGAGCCTCCCCCGCCGCTGCCGGACGACGACCCGGGCGGCGACGAGGCCGAGGCGATCGCGCGGCCGAACGAATGCGACATGTCCGACGTGAACGCGCCGAGATTCCCCGCGAAGCTCGGGCCGCTCCATCGGCCGTGGTACCAGGCAGGCTGATACGCCGCTCCGGTCTGCCCTTCGAGCCTCGAGAACACACGCGCGAACTTCTCGGCCCAGGGCTGCTCGACTGCGAGCGCGAGCGCATAGGGCAGGTAGGCCTCGAAGAGCTCGGGGGTCTTCTCGGGCGGATTCCTCAAGTTGATCTCGTCCTTCTCCGCGACCTCGAGATAGAGCTTGAACCCTTCGATCTCGTCGAGGAGGCTCCGCCCCTTTTGCGTCGGCGCCTTGAGCAGCCGCGCGAACACGGCCATGGCGATCGCCGACAGCGCGAGCGCCGCGACGATCGGCACGGACAGCTGGCCGATCAGGAGCACGGCCGTAAGCATGGCGGCGAAGATCAGCACTGCGGGGATCAGCAGCGTCCTGTTCGTGAGGAAGTAGGTGCGGGCGTACTCGCGCGCGAGCGCGCTCTTGTGCGCCTTCATGGCCTTCTGCACGGGCCGGTAATTCTTGTTCTCGAGCACGACGCGATCGTGCTCGCCGAAGAGCGCTTCGAGCAGCGCGCGCTCGGCCGCGGTGGCAGGCCCCTCGCCCGCGCTCCGGCGGCGCAGCGTATAGGTGCCGCCGGATTCGTCGATGTCGACGTGACCTTTCACGGCGAGATCGATGAGCGCCGCCGAGAAGGCCTTGTTGTCGTAGCCCATCCTCGCCACGTAGCGGACGGCGCCGGGCGCAAAGCCCTTCGGCGGCTCGTAGCGCGGGAATATGACTCCGGGCTCGGGATCGCGCCCGGCCCGGCTCCAAGCATACGAGAGATAGAGCAGCACGCCGAGGAGCCCCGCGAGCGAGACCTCGAGCCCGAGGTTCTGGCGGACGAGGTGTACCGTCCTCTCGGTCCGCGTCGGCGCGGCGATCCAGCCCTTGGGCCACGTCGCGACGAACGTCAAGCCCTCGCGCGGCCCGAGCGCGCGCGGCGACTCGATGAAAGCCGTGCGTGCGTCCTCGACGCGCGCGCCGCCGGCGCGCTCGGTGCTTCCCGTCGGACCCACCCAGCCTTCGATGCTCGAGATCGCGAGCCCGGGCTTCGCGGGCAGCGTCACGCGCGCGCTCGCGGCGTCGATCGGAAAGTCCCAGCCGTTGCCCGTCGCGTTCCAGTAGAGCTCGTCGTGGTCCGCGAAGAAGCCGAGCTGGTCGCGGGTCCTATAGCGGAGCTCGTACTCGTGCTCGCCGGGCGGCAGAGAGTAGTCCGCGCGGCCCAGGTAGACGCGCACGCCGTTCGCGACCCTTTGCTCGCGGTGCCCGTCGGGCTCTCCGTCGCGGAGCGCCGAGAGCACCTCGAAATCCACGCGATACCGGTTGCCGAGGCGGTCCTTGTAGTCCGTCGGGAAGTCGCGGTAGATGCCGTGCTTGATCCGCTCGCCTTCGGCGCGCACGCGCAGCGTCTCCGTCACCTCCATGCCGCCGTCGGGCTCGACGCGCACGTCGCTCGCGAACGAGAGGATGCGCTCGTCGGCGCGGCTCGCGCCGCCGAGGAGCGCGAGCGCGCAGAGGAGCCAGCGAGCCCGCGCGCTCATGGCGCCCGCTTCCCGCCGTCGAGCGCGACGGCGACCGGTGCGCGCGCCTCGTGCTCGGCTTCGAAGAACTCGGCCTCGCGGAAACCGAAGGGCCGCGCGACGAGCAGATCCGGAAAGGACTCGATGCGCGTATTGAGCTCGCGCACGGCGCCGTTGTAGAAGCGCCGCGCGTGCTGAAGGTGATCCTCGACCTCGACGAGCTCCTTCTGGAGCTCGAGGAAATTCCGGTTCGCCTTGAGGTCGGGATAGGATTCGGCGAGCGCGAGCAGGCGGTGCGCCCCGGTCTCGATTTGCTGCTCGATGCGGGCCTTCTCGGAGGGACCGCGCGCGGTGCGGCTCAGGGTCCTGAGCTCGGTCACGGCCTCGAGCGTCGCGCGCTCGTAGCCCGCGTATCCGCGCACCGTCTCGACGAGGCGCGGGATCAGGTCGTGGCGGCGCTGGAGCTGCACGTCGATGTCGCTCCAGCCCGCACGCGTGCCATTCCGATACCGGATCAAGCGATTGAAGATCCAGACGGCCCAGACGGCCGCCGCGCCCAGCGCTACGAGCAACACCACGCCCAGCATCCCCTCGCCCTCGCCGTCGAGCGGCCGGCGCATTTAATGCAAAAGCCGGAAGCGAAATCAAGGATCGCGAGGTCGGAATTGAGGACCGTGCCGACACCTAATAGGATTTGACGCTCCGGGGGCGCCGCTCGATTCGAGCCTCGCGCCCCCGACATGTTTTTCAGGGATGCGAAGTCGAGCGCGCGGCCGCGGCCGGGCCGTCTCGGCACGCTCACGGAGGTTCGCCCGTGCTCGAGATCGAGGCGCGAGGGCTCGTCAAGTGCTTCGGAACCCTGCGCGCCGTGGACGGCGTGACGTTCGACGTGCGCCGCGGCGAGACGTTCGGCCTGCTCGGCCCGAACGGCGCGGGCAAGACGAGCATCATGCGCATGATGGCCGGCCTCACGCCGATCACGTCGGGCACGCTGCGCATCGCCGGCATCGACGTCGCCTCCGACTCGCGCGCGGTGCGCGCCCAGCTCGGCGTCGTGACGCAGAACGACGGCCTCGACCGCGAGATCTCCGTGCGCCAGAACCTCGAGATCTTCGGTTATCTCGCGGGGCTGCCGCGGCCCGAGGCGAGGCGCCGCGCGGCCGAGGTGCTCGAATTCTTCGAGCTCGCCGACCGGGCGCGCGACGACGTCGCCGACCTTTCGGGGGGTCTCAAGCGCCGGCTCGCGATCGCGCGCGCCTTCGTGACGCGTCCCCGCGTCATCGTGCTCGACGAGCCGTCGACGGGGCTCGATCCGCAGAGCCGCATGCGCGTCTGGGAAGAGCTCGCGTCGCTGAAGCGGTCGGCCGTCACGCTCGTGATGTCCACTCATTACATGGACGAGGCGGAGACGCTTTGCGATCGGCTGGCAATGCTGCACGCCGGGCGCATTCTCGACGAAGGCGCGCCGCACGAGCTCATCGCGCGCCACGCGGGCGGCGGCACGGCCGACGTGCGCGTGAACGGCGCCGACCGCGACGCCGTGCGGCGCGCGCTCGTCGCCTCGAATCAGGCGTTCCGGGAGGTCGGAGCGCTGTTTCGCGTGACGGGACGCGGCGGACGGAGGCCCGAGCTGCCGCCGCTCGGCGGCGCACACGTCACGGAACGGCCCGCGAACCTCGAGGACGTCTTTCTTTCCCTTTCCGGCCGAGGCCTCGGAGACGAATGATGGCGGCGTCGCCTTCGGCGCGGGCACCGGCAACGGCGCGGTTTCGGGGCCGATCGGTTGCGGCGATCTGGTATCGGCACATGCTCGCGCTCGCCCGCGTCTGGCGCGTCGCGATCACGTGGTTCCTCGTCGAGCCCGCCGTCGCGCTGCTCGCGGTCGCGGTCGGCATCGGCCGCCTCGTCGACGGCGTCGAGGGCTACGGCAGCTACGCCGAATTCGTCGCGCCGGGGCTCATCGTCGGCACGGCCATGTTCCACGCGATCTTCGAGTGCTCGTGGAGCGTCTTCTCGCGCATTCAGGACGACGTCTACGAGACCCTGCTCACGGCGCCCGTCACGGTGGCCGAGATCGCGCTCGCCGAGCTCTGCTTCGCGGTCACGCGCGCGCTGATCTCGACCGTCGCGGTCGGCGCCTTTGCGGCCGCGCTCGGCTGGATTCCGCTCGCGTCCCTGCCGGGCCTGCTGCTCGTCTCCGTCGGCGTCGGCGTCGTGTTCGGCGCGATCGGCCTCATGTTCGCCGCCACGTCGCCGACCGTGCACGCGCTCTCGCTCGTCTTCACGGTCATCGCGTCGCCGCTCTTTTTCTTCAGCGGCGCGTTCTTTCCGATCCGCGTGCTGCCTGAATGGCTGCAGCCGATCGCCTGGGCCGCGCCCCTCGCTCCGCTCGTCGCGATCGCGCGCGGTTTCACGAGCGGCTCGCTCGGCGGGACGGAAG
>DASTSM010000204.1:0-4456 GCA_035760685.1 Gammaproteobacteria bacterium
TTCGTCGGCTATCTCGTCGGCGCCGCGCTCATGGCCGTCGGCGGCCTCGTCGCGCTCGCGTTCGCCGTCGACGCGGAGCGCAAGCCGCTCGAGCACGTCGCGACGCCGCTGTCGGCGGTCGAACGCGTCAAGAGTCGAGAACGGGCCCGTGCCTCCGGCGAGCGGTTCTATTGAGCCGCGCCGCCTCCCTGCCCCGCGCCGGCGCGCGGCGCCCCGCCGCGCGGGCCGCCCCCGTTGCCGCCGCGGAAATTCGCCTGCAGCAGATGCGTCAGGGTGTGCACGTAGTGCAGCTTGCCGTTCTCGACGCGGAACAGGTGCGTGTCGGGCGCGCCGCTGCCGCCGCCCGGGCTGCCGGCGCCGAACGTGCAGAACACGACGACCGAGCCGATCGTCTCGTCGACGATGAAGCGGCGATGCGCGATGTTCACGCCGCTCGGGACGCCGACGTCGCAGCTGTCCTCGGGCACGCCCTTGCCCGTGTGCATGCCGCCTTCCGTGCGGTTGCAGGGATAGCCCCAGGGCACGAGGTCCTTCTTGCCTTCGAGAAAGGCGTCGAGATACGCGTTCGCGGCCGCGACGAGCGTGTCGCGCGTGTCGCGCTTGGCCGCGGGAATCGGGCTCCAGTCCTCCGAGGACGAATACTTGAGGTACGAGTCGGCGTTGAATAGCCAATAGCCCGTCGTCGTCCACAAGATCTCGATCTCGGCGATCTTGTCGCGGTTGACCCGCAGCCGCGTGCCGAGCACGTACGGATGCGCCTTGTCCGTGACGATGACTTCCGTGAACGTCTGGCACGTGGCCGTGTCCAGCAGACTGCGATGATGATCGATCTTCATCGGCGTCTTGATGAGGCCCTTGTCGATATCGGCCGCCGCCGCGTTCTCCATGTAGCCGAGGCCCGCCGCGAGCGGCAGCTTCGACGTATCGCCGCTCGTCTGGGCGGCGATGTAGAGATCGACGGCGTGCTGCAAGCCGTCGCGCGAGCAGGACACTTGCGCGAAGCCGGCTGCGGGGACGAGAACCGCGCTCGAAAGCACGGCCCACATGAGCGTACTGGGTTTCACCGAGCTCCTCCTCTCATTGTTCTTCTCAGCGATGTTCTTCTCAGCGATCGTTCTTCTCCCCGGATTATAGGCGACCCGCGGTCGATCGCGCGCGGCGCCCCCTATCCCGCGAGCAGCGCGCGGGCCTCCTGCTCCTCGAGGGTCGGACCGACGATGCGCACGTCGTGCTCGGCGGCGACGCGCACGAGCGCGGCGCGATCGAGATCGGCCGCGCCGGCCGGCGGCACGCAGAGGTCGCGGGTCGGAGTGCCGGCGGCCTCGATGAAGCGCAGGAAGGAATCGTCCGCGTGCACGAGGAGCAGCCGGGCGGGAATTTCGCTCGTGACTCGGAACGTGTGCGCGACGCCGGCCGGCAGCGCCACGTAGCCTCCCGAGCGCGCGACGAACGTCTGCTCGCCGCAGCGCACGACCATCTCGCCGTCGAGCACGAGGAAAGAATCGTCGACGCCGTCGTGAATGTGCAATGGCGGCGACCCGCCCGGGGGAATCGTGAGCTCGATGACCGCGGGCGTGCGCGGCGCGCCTTCGGGATTGCGCAGCACCGCGAGCGTGCCGAGGAACCACCACGCGCGGCTCGTTTCGCGCTCGGAGGCGATTCGGCGCTGCGCTCCTCGGACGTTTTCGGTTATCGGGCTCATTGTGTATCCCTCCTTCGTAGCGGGCGGGGCCGTGACCTAAGCCTCGGCGGCTTCTGCAATGTCGAGACCAGGGCGTCGATGGCCCACGCCACGGCCGCCTGGGCCTCGGCGTCGTCGAGGCCGCTCTCGTCCGCCACGGCGACCCAGGACGCCGCCGAGCAGAGATGCGCGATGACCGCCCTCGCCTGCCTCGCGAGGTCCGAATCGAGCCGCTCCGTCAACGGCTTCAAAGCGGTCTCGATCGCGTCGACCCGCCGCGCACGCACGGTCGAGCGCGTGGCTCGGCCGGCGGCGCCCTGCACGAGCGCCCGCGCGAGTGCCGGGCGGGACGACAGACGTCGAGCCGCGTCGAGAAAGCTCGAAGAAATCGCATGCGGGCCTTCGACGTCGAACGGCACTCCGAGCGAGTCGTAGACGTGCTCGCCGGCCGCATGCAGCAGCGATGCTCGGTCCGGGAAGTAGCGGTAGAGCGTGCGCAGCGAGACTCCCGCGGCGTGCGCGACCTCCGCCATCGAGACGTCGTCCGCAGCCCTGCCCTCGAGCTGCGAGAGCGCGGCTTCGAGCACGGACTCCCGGACCTGCCGCGCCTGGCGCTCGCGTAACGAAGGGCGCGGCGTTTTCATGGCACGAATATGCCTTTCTGACACATCTATGTCAATTAGAACGACTCCGTGCATGCCTTCAGCCACTCCCCTGCCGCCGCGCCCTCGTGTGCGCGCGTCCGCGTGCCCGCTTGCCCGCGCCACCGCGAGCACTCATGATTGATCGCATTCGCTCGTCGC
This sequence comes from Gammaproteobacteria bacterium, assembly GCA_035760685.1. GTDB lineage: Bacteria > Pseudomonadota > Gammaproteobacteria > Steroidobacterales > Rariloculaceae > ZC4RG20. The sequence continues at coordinate 2,485 of DASTSM010000204.1, forward strand.
CAATGAACTTGAGAAAAAAACCGGAGGCGGTCATGAAGCGTTTCCTCGGTGCGTTGCTCGCGGCGATCGCCGCGCTCGGATCCGTCGCGGCCGTGAGCCAGGTGCGGGAGGTCGAAGTCACGGGCGGCCGCCTCGCCGGGACCGAATCGGGCGGCGTCGTGGCGTTCAAGGGCATTCCGTTCGCGGCGCCCCCCGTCGGCGAGTTGCGTTGGAAGGCGCCGCAGCCCGTGCGGCCGTGGAGCGGCGTCAAGCAAGCCGCGTCCTTCGGCCCTGCGTGCATGCAGGCCTCGAGCCCGTACAGCCCCGTCGCGTCGATGGGCGAGGACTGCCTCTATCTGAACGTATGGACGCCCGCGAAGACGGCCGCCGAGAAGCTCCCGGTCATGGTCTGGATCTACGGCGGCGCGTTCGCGGGCGGCGCGACGAGCCTGCCGACCTACGACGGCACGCGCCTCGCGCAGAAGGGCGTCGTGCTCGTCAGCGTCGCCTATCGCCTCGGTCCCTTCGGCTTTCTCGCCCACCCGGACCTCACGAAGGAAAGCGGCAAAGGCTCGGGCAACTACGGACTGCTCGATCAGATCGAGGGCCTCAAGTGGGTCAAGCAGAACATCGCGAAGTTCGGCGGAGACCCCTCGCGCGTGACCGTGTTCGGCGAGTCCGCCGGCGGCATCGCGGTCAGCATGCTGACCGTCTCGCCCTATGCGAAGGGTCTCTTTCAACGCGCGATCTCCGAAAGCGGCGGCAACCTCGGCATTCCGCGCACGGAGGCGAACGAGGGCGGCGCGTCGGCGTCGACGCTCGAAGTCGCCGAGGCGGCCGGCAAGCAATTCCTCGCGACGCTCGGCGCGGCCGACATCGCGGCCGCGCGCAAGCTGCCGGCCGACAAGGTTCTCGCGGCGGTCGGGCCGTCGAGGGCGCGCTTCTGGCCGGTCTTCGACGGCGACGTGCTTCCGGGCGACGAATACGCGCTCTACGAGGCCGGCCGGTTCAACGACACGCCGATCCTCGTCGGCACGAATTCGGACGAGGGCAACCTCTTCGTGCGCTCGTCGACGACGTCGCAGTTCGAGGCGCAGGTGCGCAATGGATACGGCGAAGGCGCAGGCGCGATCCTCGCCGCCTACCCTCACGCGACCGACGCCGAGGCGACCCGAGCCGCGAAGGATCTTTTCCGCGACGCGACGTTCGCGTGGCCGACTTGGGCGTGGGCGCGCCTCCAGTCGCAGCACGGCAAAGGCAAGGCGTTCCTCTATTACTTCGACCACCGCACGCCTCAGTCGCCGAACGGCGCGAACCACGCGGCGGAGCTCGGCTTCGTCTTCGGCACGCTCGGCTCGGGTCCCGGGCAAGGCGCGGGCGCGCCGGCGCCGGCCGACCGAGCCTTGTCCGAGCTCATGATGAGCTACTGGACGAGCTTCGCTAAGACCGGCGATCCCAACGCCAAGGGACTTGCGAAATGGCCCGCCTTCAGCGCGAGCGATCCGCGCGTCATGTACTTCGGCGAGCAATCGGGCGCGAAGCCCCTGCCGAACGCAAAGCAGCTCGAGGCGCTCGACAAGTATTTCGAGTGGCGGCGAGGCGAGGCGGACGAAGGCGCCGGCCGTCATCCGTCCGCCGCCGGGGGCGCTCAGTGAGAGCGCGCCGCGTGCAATCGTGAGCGCGAGCAAGATCCCGTCGTTCGACGAGCTGCCTGCGAAGGCCGGCGCGCCCGCCGAGTCGTCGTGGGGCGTCTTCGGCGACGACGACGGCATCGGGTGCCTCAACTTCCTGACGCCCGAAGGCGTCGCGGCCGCAGCGCGGCTCGTCCAAAGCGGCAAGGTCTTTCGGCTCGACGCGAAGCTCGGCTTCGCGGACCCGCCGCTCTTCGGGCGCGCCGCGATGACGCACACGATCGTGCCGCTCGGCCCGCTCGCGAACGACGACATCCTCGATCGGTACAACACGCAGTCGGGCAGCCAGTGGGACGGCCTCG
>DASTSM010000205.1:0-15344 GCA_035760685.1 Gammaproteobacteria bacterium
TACGTGCTCGGCTGCTGCTTCTTCGCCGCCGGCTCGCTGCTCGCCTCGCTCGCGGGAACGATCGGCTGGCTGATTCTCGCCCGCATCGTCGTCGGCGCCGGATCGGCCATGTCGCAGGGCACGGCCATGGCGATCCTCGTCGGCAACTTCGAGGCCGACGAGCGCACGCACGTGCTCGGATGGCAGACCGGCACCGTCGGGCTCGGCGCGATCGCGGGCCCCGCGATCGGCGGCTTCATCGTCGGCGCCGTCGGCTGGCGCGCGCTCTTCGCGGTCACGGCCGCGGCGATGCTCGTCATCGCGGTCTCGAGCCAGCGCGTCCTGCACCGGCGCGACGTGCGGCCCCGCGCCGAGGGCCCGCCGTTCGACGCGGCCGGCGCCCTGCTCTTCTCCGCGCTGCTCGTCGGGTCGCTGCTCACGCTCACGCTCGGGCCCCGGTACGGATGGACGGAGCCGGTCACGCTCGCCGCGCTCGCCGTCATCGTGGCGCTCGCGGCGGCCTTCGTGCTCGTCGAGCGGCGGAGCCCGGCGCCGATGCTCGACTTGCGCCTGTTCCGGGTCGGCGCTTTCGGGCTCGGCGCGCTGAGCTCGATCACGGCGTTCATGAGCGTCTCGTCGACGCGCTTTCTCGCGCCGTTCTTCCTGCAGGGCGTCAAGGGATTCGATCCGTCGCGGGTCGGACTCGTCCTGCTGCCCGGCGCCATCGTCACGGCCATCGCCGGGCCGTTCGTCGGCCGCTTCGCATCGCGATTCGGCGTGCGGCTTCTCGCGAATCTCGGCATCGCGATCATCATGCTCGGCATCACTCAGTTCTTCCTGCTCACGACGGCGACGCCCGTCTCGCTGCTCGTGCTCGGCCTCATGACGATCGCTTTCGGACTCTCGATCTTCAGCGCGCCGAACTCGACCTCGATGCTGAACGCGATCGACGCGGGCTCGCACGGCTTCGCGGCCGGATTCGTGAACCTCTGCCGCAACACGGGCAACGTTCTCGGGATCGCCTTCGGCACGGCGATCGTGACCTTGACGATGGGCAAGGCCGGGTTCGAGCCGTCTTTGTCCGAAGTCGCGCCCGGCGCGGCGCAAGGCCTGCTCACCGCGTTCACGCGCGGCGTGCATACGTCGGCGGGCGCGCTGCTCGTCCTGACGTTCGGCGTGCTGTCGCTGCTCGTCGCGTGGTCGTGGCGCGTGCGGCGCGCCGCTCTGCTCAAAGCGGAAGAAATGCAATGACCGAATGCGAAACGGCGCGGCGCGGCACGGGAGAGCGCGCATGACGCTGCTGATCGTCGGCCTCGTGCTCTTCTTCGCGGCGCATTCGGTATCCATCGTCGCGCCCGGCTGGCGCGAGCGCGTCCGCGAGCGGGTCGGCGGAAACACGTGGCGCGCCGCCTATTCCATCGTCGCGCTCGCGGGGCTCGTGCTGATCATCCGCGGCTACGGGCTTGCGCGCACGCAGCCGACCATCCTCTACGCGCCGCCGCTCGCGCTGCGCCACCTCGCCGCCGCGCTCATGCTGCCGTTCTTTCCGCTGCTGCTCGCGACCTACCTTCCGGGCCGCATTCGGAGCGCCGTCGGCCATCCGATGCTGACGGCGGTCATGCTCTGGGCCGCGGTGCATCTCTCGGTCAACGGCGCCGTCGCAGACGTCGTGCTCTTCGGCACGTTCCTCGTCTGGGCCGTGGCCGACCGCATCTCAGTGCAGCGGCGCGCGCGGCGTCCCGTGCGCGGCGCTCCGCCGTCGCGCTGGAACGACGCGATCGCGGTGGTCGCGGGCCTCGCGATCTACGCGGGGTTCCTGCTCGGCGGCCATCTCTACCTCATCGGCGTGCCGATCATTCCGGGGCTCCCGTGATCGCGGCAGCGAAGCCGATCTTTCGCCTCAATGACCGCCCGAGCGCCACTCGTCGGCGAGAATCGCCCAGCGCAAGTGGTCGCGCCAGCGCCCCGCGATCTTCAGGAACCGCGGCGAGAGGCCCTCGAGCCTGAACCCGAGGCTCGCGACGAGCGCGATCGAGCGCTCGTTGCCGGGCTGAATATTCGCCTCGAGCCGATGCAGGCCGAGCTGCTTGAAGGCTAATCCGACGACGATGCGAAGCCCCTCGCGCATGAGCCCGCGGCCCGCGTACGGCTCGAAGGCGTAGTAGCCGAGAGAGCCCGACTGAAAGGAGTGCCGCACGATCTCGTTGATGTTGATGACCCCGGCGAGGCCGCGATCCTCGGGAGCGAGCACGAAGAAGGACTCCTGGCCTTCGCCGCGCTGGCGCAGCAGGTAGGCCCGGTACTCTTCCGGCGTGCGCGGCGGTGCGACGTATGTTGCGTGCAGCGCGCGGCTGCGCTCGACCGCGCCGAGAAACTCGCGCTGCCTTTTCGGCGTGGGGCGCTCCAGCACCAGTCGATTCGCCATCGCTTCGCTACACTCTGCTCGTCGACCCGCGGAGAAGAACGCGTGCCAGGCTGCCCCCCAATCCTACCCTCGAAGCAGCGCACGGCGGCGCGGTGAGCGTCGGCCCCGGCGTGCGTCGGCGCAGGGCGGCGGCTCACATGGATGGGGGCTTTCGACCTGACACGTGAGCCTCCGCCCACCGCCGACGCTTCCGGCGAAAAGGGACCAGCGCCGACGCTTCGGGCGAAAGGGGACCGCCGCAACGCTCTTCTTCCTACCGGCAAAGCTCGAGGCTACGCTGCACGCTACGCGCCGCTCGCCGTGTCCCAGTCTTTCTTGCCCTTGTCCTTGCCCGCGACCGAGTAGAGCACCTGCGCGTTGCGCGTCTTCTGGAAGTCCTCGAGCGACTGGCCGCGCATGCCCGCGTAGATGTGCAGGTTCGTCGTGCCGAGCACTGCGCCGAGCTTCTCGAGCATGAAGAAGATGACGCCGTAGCGGATCAGCGCGCGCCAGTCGCGCCGGCGCAGCATGTCGCGCTCCTCCTCCGTGAGGCCCGCCTCCTCGTACGTCGCCTCGGGATCGCTCAAGAAACGCTCACGGTGCTTCGGATCGACGAGCCGATGCAGGAACTCGTTGAGCCGATACGCGCGCACGCTCGTGTCGAGCGTGAACGGATAAGTGCCCTCGAGCGACTCGATGCCGGTCAACTCGCGGTCGATGCGCTGCCGATAGGAGTCCTCGGCCTCGGCCGGGGCGTCCCCTTCGTCCTCGAGAATCATCGTCGCGATGGGCGTCATCGACGGCAGGTAGTAGCTCTGATGGAGCTTGCGGACGTTCGGCGACAGCGCTCCGCGCATGATGAGCCACATGATGACCTCGGCGCCTTCGAGCCCGCCGCGCCGGGCGTACTCCGCGATCGTGATGTCCGTGAGCTGCTCCGGGTCCTTCGCGAGGAGATCCATGAACTCCATGTCCCACGGCGTGTTGTTGAAGCCCGCTCGCTCGCCGTGCACCTGATGGGAGAGCCCGCCCGTGCCGACGACGACGACGTCGAGGTCCTCGGGATAGCTCCGGATGGCCTTGCGCAACGATTGCCCGAGCTTGTAGCAGCGGCGCGCCGTCGGGATCGGAAACTCGAGCACGCCGACCTGGAGCGGCACGATCGCGCCCGGCCAGTCGGGCTCGTGCGGCCAAATCACCGAGAGCGGCGACATGCAGCCGTGATCGAGGGCCTTGCCTTGGAAGTACGAAAGATCGAACTCGTCGGCGACGAGCCCCTTCGCGATGTGCTGGGCGAGCTTCGGATGCCCTTTGACGGGCGGCAGATCCCTCGGGCCGCCGCCTTCGTCCGCGATCGGATAGAGATCTCCGACGCCGAGCGCGAAATGCGAGTAGTGGTCGAAGAAAAAGGACGTCACGTGGTCGTTGTAGATGAAGAACAAGACGTCCGGCGCCTTGTCGCGCAGCCACTCCTGGACCGGCTTGTAGCCTTCGAAGATCGGCGCCCACACCGGGTCGCGCTCCTTGTGCGTGTCGTGAGCGAAACCGATCGTGGGTGTATGCGACGTGGCGATGCCGCCGACGATCCTAGCCATCGTGACTCCTCGAATTTTGAAATGCGCGGCCGCTGCGCGCGGCCGCGCCCTGCGCCTCAGCGCGGCGCGTCGAACCGCTCGCTCGCGAAGCGCCAGTTCAAGATATTGCCGAGCACGGCCTTCAGGAAGTCCGGCCGCCGGTTCTGGTAGTCGAGATAGTAGGCGTGCTCCCAGACGTCGACCGTCAGCAGGCAATGCTTGCCGTGCGCCATCGGCGTGTCCGCGTTCGACGTCGTCTCGATGGCGAGCTTGTTGCCGTCGGCGACGAGCCACGCCCAGCCGCTGCCGAAACGTGCGGCCGCGGCTTTCGCGAACTGTTCCTTGAACTGATCCATGCCGCCGAAGCTCTCGTCGATCTTGGCCTTCAGGGCCTGGCTCGGCTCCGTCTTGCTCGGCGTGAGGCTGTTCCAAAAGAAGGTGTGGTTCCACACCTGCGCGCCGTTGTTGAACACGCCGACTTTGTCGGTCTTGCCGACCACGTTCTGCACGAGCTTCTCGAGGGGCAGATCCGCGAGATCGGTGCCCGCGACGAGGCTGTTGAGGTTCGTGACGTAGGCCTTGTGATGCTTGCCGTAGTGAAACTCGATCGTGGTCTTCGAGATCGTCGGCGCCAACGCGTCCTCGGCCCACGGGAGCGGCGGAAGCGAAAACGGCTGTGCTGCGTCTGGCACGGGAACCTCCTTATTCTTAGGTTTGGCGTGGAAACCGTCGGCGGGGGCCGGCGGGCCCTCAACTGAAAAGAGTCACACTAGCGAACTGGCCTGACACGCGCAAGCCGCGGGCCGCGCGGGCGCCGAGCGGCGGCGCCCCGCTCCGCCCGGCTCACGCCGCGTCTCTCGGTGCGAGATAGCGCTCGTACTCTTGATCGAAGCCGAGCAGCTTCGGATCAGCGATCCTGTCGATATAAAGCGTGCCGTCGAGATGGTCGAACTCGTGCTGGAAGACCGTGGCGAGGAAGCCTTCGAGCTCGAAACGCTCGCGGCCGCCCTCGAGGCTCGTGTACGCGACGGCGATATGCTGCGGCCGCTCGACGTAGCCGCGCAGTCCCGGGATCGATAGGCAGCCTTCCCAATATCCCTGCACGGCGGCGTCGACGACCTCGATCGTCGGATTGATGAACACCGTAAGCGGCATCGGCGGAATCTCGCCATAGCGCGTCGGACCGCCTGCGATCTCGATGATCGCGAGTCGAATCGACTCGCCGACTTGCGGCGCGGCGAGGCCGATGCCGCCGTAATCGTGCAGCGTGTCGATCATGTCGTCGATGAGGGCCGCAAGGCGGGCGCTGCCGATGTCCTCGGCAGGCACGGGGCGCGCAACCTGCCGCAGGACCGGGTGCCCCATGCGTAAGACTTTGCGTATGGCCATGACGTGACGCGCGGACTCGAGCTCGATCCATGATAGCAGAGCCGTGCTCGGCCCCCGGCCGGCTCGTTGGTAGAACTACGTAGGGACCGGACGGGCGTCGACTTCTACAATGGAGTCAAGGCTTTGGGCCGAGGGACTCCCATGGGCAACGAAGAAAGCGAACGACGCGAGCGCATCGCGCTCGCGGCCTATGTGCGCGCCGAGCAGCGGGGCTTTCAAGGCGGCGACCCGGTCGAGGATTGGCTCGCGGCCGAGGCGGAGGTCGACGGTGCGCTGCGCGCCGAGCGCGAGAAAGCGGAGCGCCGGAATTTTCGCGAGTACACGGAAGGACTTCGTGCCCAGATCGAGAACGCGACGACGCGGCTCGAAGAGCTTCGCGAGCGAGCGAGCACCTTGCGCGGTGAGGCTCGCATCGAGTGGCAACGCAACGTCGAGGAAATCAAGGAGCGCCGCGACTCGCTCGAGAAGAAGCTCGAGGATCTACGCAAGAGAGGCCGCAAGAAGCGGGACGAGCTCAAGCAGCAGGCCGAGCAGGTTCTCGCGGAGCTCAAGCGCTCCCTCGAGAAGCTCCACGCCGCGGCGCGCGAAAAGCGGCAGTGACGGAGTGCCGGCCATGACCCTTCGCACCGTCGGCGTCAACGTCCGCGAGCACGTGGGCTCGCTCGACCAGCAAGCGCTCGTGCGCGACCTTCGAGCCGAGCCCGGCATCGGCGACGTGTTCTTTAACGCCGCCGAGCCGCATCGGCTTTTCATCGCCTACGATCCCGCGATGCTCAACGATTCGGTGTTGTTGACGCGGCTCTACCGGCACGGCGTGCACCCGGAACCCGTCGCGCCGAAGCCCTCGGCCCTCGCGCCCCTCGCGCCCCTCGTGCCCCTCGTGCCCCTCGCGGGCATCGCACGGGCGGAGCCGTCGGCGACGCCGCTTCGCGGCCAGGCCGCGCTCTGGACGGCGCCCTGGACGGCGCCCTGAGCGGCGGCCCGGGCGACGAGCTCCGGGCCGGCGGCCCCGCGCCGCTCCGGCCCGAGGAGCTGCACCGCTACTGCGATCCCCGCGCGCTGCCGTTCGAGACGACGGCGGAGCTCGACGACTACGACCTCGCCGTCGGCCAAAAACGAGTCGTCGAGGCGCTCGAGCTCGCCGCCCGCATTCCGTACGACGGCTTCAATCTCTTCGTCCTCGGTCCGCCCGGGAGTCATCGGCACAAGATCGCCGAAGAATTCCTGCGGGCGGAGGCCGCGCGAAAGCAGCCGCCCGAGGACTGGTGCTATCTCAACAACTTCGCCGACGAGCGCAAGCCGATCGCCGTGTCGCTGCCCCCGAGCCGGGGACGCGAGCTCCGCGAGGACATGGCGCGCCTCGTCGAGCGCCTGCGCGCCGCCATCCCGGCCGCGTTCCAGAGCGAGCGCTATGCGAACAGCACCGCCGAGATCGACCAGGAGCTCGAGGATCGCCATCGCGCCGCGCTCGAGGCGCTGCAGCAGGAAGCGAGCCGCGAGAGCCTGAGCCTCGTGCGCACCCCGCACGGCTTCGCCGTTGCACCCGTCCGCGAGGGGAAGGTGCTCGCCGACGACGCGTTCGAGAAGCTCCCGGAGGAGGAAAAGAAGCGCACGACGGAGGCCATCGAGCGGCTGTCGGACAAGCTTCGCCGGCACATCGAGACGCTCCCGAAGTGGCAGCTCGAGCGCGTCGACCGCATCAAGGCGCTGAACCGCGAGGTCACGGAACGCGCGGCCGCGGGCCCTATCGAGGAGCTCGAGGCGAAATACGCGGGGTTTGCCGAGATCGCGAGCTACCTCGCGGCTCTGCGCCTCGACGTGCTCGCGAACGCGCAGCTGTTCCGTGCCGCGGAAGCCGTGCCCCCGGGCGCGGCGGCGCAACTCCCGGCGCCCGCGGCTGCCGGCGCGCCCGGACCCTGGAGCCGCTACGCCGTCAATCTGCTCGTGGATCATGCCGACGAAAACGGCGCCCCCGTCGTCTACGAGAACAATCCGAGCCTGCCCAACCTGCTCGGGCGCATCGAGCACGTCGCGCAACTCGGAGCGCTCGTGACGGACTACTCGCTGATCCGTCCCGGCGCCCTGCATCGCGCGAACGGCGGCTATCTGATCCTCGACGCCGATCGCCTGCTCGCCGAGCCGCTCGCGTGGAACGCGCTGAAGCGCGCCCTCTTCGCGAAGGAGATCCGCATCGAGGAGGTCGGCCGAATGCTGAGCCTCATCAGCACGGTCTCGCTCGAGCCCGAGCCGATCCCGCTCGACACGAAGATCGCGCTGATCGGCGAGCGTCTCGTCTATTACCTGCTCTGCGAGCTCGACCCCGATTTCGGGGCGCTGTTCAAAGTCGCGGCCGATTTCGAGAACCGGATCGACCGCTCGCGCGAGAACACGGAGCTCTACGCTCGGCTCATAGCGACGCTCGCGCGGCGCGAGCGCCTGCTGCCGCTGACGCGCGCCGCGGTCGCCCGCGTCATCGAGCAGAGCGCGCGGCTCATCGGCGATTCGGAGAAGCTGAGCTCGCGCCTCCGAGACGTCGTCGACCTCATGCAGGAAGCCGCCTTTCGCGCGGCGCAGTCCAAGGCACAGGCGATCGATCGGCCGCACGTACAGCAGGCCATCGACGCGCAGACCGAGCGCGTCGACCGCGTGCGCGACGAGTTCCAGGAGGAGATCGAGCGCAACGATCTGCTCATCGATACGAGCGGCGCGGTCGTGGGCCAGGTCAACGGGCTCTCGGTGCTCACGATCGGCAGCTTCAGCTTCGGGCAGCCGACGCGCATCACGGCGAACGCGCGCATGGGCGACGGCGAGGTCGTCGACATTGAGCGCGAGACCGAGCTCGGCGGGGCGATCCACTCGAAGGGCGTGCTGATCCTCTCGGCCTATCTCGGATCGCGCTACGCGCCCGAGGTGCCGCTCTCGATGAGCGCGAGCCTCGTCTTCGAGCAGAGCTACGGCGGCGTCGAGGGCGACAGCGCTTCCGTCGCCGAGAGCTGCGCGCTGCTGTCGGCGCTCGCGGGCCTGCCGATCAAGCAGTCGCTCGCGGTCACGGGCTCGATGAATCAGCACGGCGTCGTGCAGGTCATCGGGGGCGTCAACGAGAAGATCGAAGGCTTTTTCGACGCGTGCGCCCGGCGCGGGCTCACGGGCGAGCACGGCGTGCTGATTCCCAAGGACAACGTCAAGCACCTCATGCTTCGCGACGACGTCGTCGAGGCCGTGCGCGAGGGCCGCTTTCGCGTTTACCCGATCACGACGATCGACGATGCGATCGCGCTGCTCACGGGCGTTCCGGCCGGCGTCCGCAACGGGCGCGGACGCTTCCCGAAAGGCAGCGTGAATCAGCTCGTCGAGGCGCGGCTCACGGAGTTCGCGCACAAGCGCGAGGAGGTCACGCAGCAGATCCTCGAGAAGGCGCGCAGAAGCGCGCGGAAGAAGAAGTGAGCACGCCCGGACGCGAGGCTCGGGCGCATCTGCTGATCGCCCTCTCCGCCGAAAGCCGCGACGACTTCGAGCTCTCGCTGTGCCGGCATCTCGTCGGCGAGATCGAGGCGGATCTCTTGGGTCTCCTGATCGAGGATGCGCGAATCGAGGCGCACGCGCGCTCGCGCCTCGCTCGCGAGATCGTGCTTTCCGGCGAGGCTCGGCGGCTCGAGGCCGCGACGCTCGAGCGGCAGCGGCGCGCGCGCGCCGCGGCGATGCGGCGGCGTTTCGAGGAGGCGGCCGCGAGGCTCGGCTGGCGCCACGACTTCAGAGTCGTGCGCGGCGATCCGCTCGCGGAGCTCCTGACGGCGGCCGCGGAGGCGGACGTCATGATCCTTCCCGGGGCCGAGGCCGGAGCCGGTGCGGCGGCCTGGTCGGCGGCCGATTTGCGCCGGCTCGCCGCGGGCCGGCTCCGTGCGCTGCTCCTCGCGCGCCCGGGCTGGGCACGCGGACGGGAGATCGTCGCCGTGCTGACCGGCGAGGCCGACGCCGCCCTCTCCCCCGGCTCGGTGCTCGGCACGGCCCTCGGCCTCGCGAACGAGACGCACTCGACGCTGACCGTCGTGCTGGCCGGGCCCGCGGCGGCGCTCGCGGAGCGCGTGGCCGCGGCGCTCCCGGCGTCGGGGGCGGAGCCGCTCTTCGGCCGCATCCTCGCGGTGCCCGACGTCGCGGCCGTGGCCGATGCGCTCCGGACCCGCGGCGTGCGGATGCTCGTGCTCTCAGCCGCTACGGCCGAGGAGGAACGCGCGGTAGCAGCGCTGCTGCGTCTCTCGAGCTCCCTGCTCTGGATCCGCTAAACTATCGGCATGCGAATCGACGAAGCTATGGCGCTCGTCGTCGTCGATATACAGCCCGACTTCCTGCCCGGCGGTGCCCTCGGCATCGCCGGCGGGGACGAGATACTCGAGCCGATCGCTCGCCTCCTCGCGGGCCGCCGCTTCCATCATGTCGTCGCGACGCAGGACTGGCACCCGCCGGGCCACGTCTCGTTCGCCTCGTCCCATCCTGCGCGAAAGCCGTTCGAGAGGATAGAGCTGTACGGCCGCGAGCAGGTGCTCTGGCCCGATCACTGCGTGCAAGGCACGCCGGGCGCCGCGCTGCACGCGTCGCTGCCCTGGGAAACCGCCGCCGCGATCGTGCGCAAGGGCACGGATCCCGCCGTCGACTCGTACAGCGCCTTCCGCAACAACTGGGACCGCTTCGGCCGGCGGCCGCCGACCGGCCTCGCCGGCTACCTTCGCGAACGCGGCGTCGAGCGCATCGTCTTATGCGGGCTCGCGCGCGACTATTGCGTGAGCTGGTCCGCCGAGGATGCGCGCGCGGCGAGGTTCGAGACGACCGTTTTCTGGGATCTCACGCGCGCCGTCGATCCGTCCGGCGACGCGGCGCTCGAAGCGCGGCTGCGATCGCTCGGCGTCCGCATCTGCGAATCGTCCGAGCTCCGCTAGCCGGGGTCTTGCCCGCCCGCGTTGGCGAGCGCGGCAATGACGTCCTCGTCCGAGAGCTGCGGAAAGCTCTCATACCAGCTGCCGACCGAGATGTAGGGTTCCGGCGTCGACAGCGCAACGACCCGGTCCGCGACGCGCTCGAGCCGTTCGACGGCGTCGGTTGCGGCCGTCGGCACGGCCACGATGACCTCGGCGGGGTGCAGCGCGCGCACGGCCCGCGCGGCCGCCTCCATCGTCGCTCCGGTCGCGATGCCGTCGTCGACGAGAACGACGGCGCGGCCTTCGAGCGCGGGCGGCGGCCTTCCTCCCCGATAGACGCGCTCGCGTCGTTCGAGCTCCGCGAGCTCGCGGCGGCGAATCGGCTCGAGGTCGGCCGCGTCGAGCCCGAGCATGCGGAGCAGGTCCTCGTTGTAAACCGTGACTCCGCCGGACGCGACGGCGCCGACCGCGAGCTCGGGATTGAACGGCGCGCCGAGCTTGCGGACCAGGAAGACGTCGAGCTCGCCTCCGAGGGCGGCGGCAACCTCGGCCGCGACGGGCACGCCGCCGCGCGGCAGCCCGAGCACGACGACGGGAGCCGGCGGCGGCTCCCTCGCGAGTCTCTCGCCGAGCCGGCGCCCGGCGTCGCGCCGGTCGACGAACGTCGTGACGTTGCCGCGTCGCATAGCACCCTGCTGGTATCGCGCTTTAGTATGGCGCTTCGGCGGCGAAGCGGCATAAGCATCGGTACGTATACGCGCTCTGCAGCGCCGCGAACTAGCATGGCGCCGTGCAAGGAGTCCGAGAGCTTACCTTCGCGGCGAAGATCGAGTTCTTAAGCCGCCCATCGTCGTACGTCGATGCACCTCGAGTCGTCGAGCGCGTCGAGACGCATTTTGCGCACGTGTTCCTGTCCCGGCGCTTCGCCTACAAGATCAAGAAGCCCTTCAAGTTCCGGCAGATCGATTTCAGCGGCATCGAAGGGCGGCGCCGCAGCTGCGAGCAGGAGGTCGTGCTGAATCGGCGCCTCGCCGCGCCGACGTATATCGGCGTCGTGCCGCTCGTATGGACCGGCGAGACGCTCGCGCTCGAAGGCGCCGGAGAGTGCGTCGATTGGCTCGTGAAGATGCACCGATTGCCCGAGAACCGCGCGCTCGAGCAGGCTGCCCTGCGCGGCGACGTGGACGACGAGGACCTTTCATCCGTCGTCGCGAAGCTCGTGCGCTTCTATCGAAGCACGGCGGTCGTGCCGTGGACGCCCTCCGAATATCGCGAGCATCTCGAGCACCGGTCGGCCGGCGACGCGGCCGAGCTGATCGGCACCGGCGCCGAGCTCGATGCGGAACGGATCGAGCGCATTCGCGGTGCGCAGCTCGAGTTCTTGCGGACGCGCGCGGATCTCGTCGAGCCGCGTGCCGCGGAGGGCCGCGTCGTCGATGCGCATGGCGACCTGCGGCCCGAGCACATCTTTTTGAACGGCGACCCGCAGATCATCGACTGTGTCGAATTCTCCGAGGAGCTGCGATGGCTCGACGCGGCCGAGGAGATCGCGTTTCTCGCGCTCGAGCTCGAACGTCTCGGAGCCGACGAAGTCGCGAAGCAGGTCGTGGCGCTCTACGCGGAAGCCGCGCGCGACCGCGCGCCGCGCGAGCTGCGGGCCTTCTATCAGAGCGCCCGCGCGATGGTGCGCGCCCTGCTCTGCGCCTGGCGCATCGTCGAACAGCAAAACGACAGCCGCTGGAGGGTGCGCGCCGAGTGGTATCTCGGCGTCGCGGCCGCGAGCATGGGGATCGGGCGCCGGGGGGGTTAGAGAGCCGGGCTTGCGCAGAATCGTAGGTAGACCCTCTTAGCCGACGCGCCGCGGCGGTTGCCTCCTCAATTCAACGCCTGCAGCGCCTCCGCGAACACCTCCGCCGCGCCGACGACGACGAGCCTCGACTTAAGTCCCTGGCAGCGCTCGCCTACGTCCGGAACCGAATCGGTCACGACGATCGAAGCGAACGCCGATGGGCCGAGAACCTCCTCCGCGCCCGGCGAGAACGAGCCGTGCGCGACGGCCGCATGCACCTCGGCGGCGCCGCGTTCGAGCGCGGCCTCGCACGCTCGCACGAGGGTCGAGCCGCTGCTCACGAGGTCGTCGACGACGATGACGGCCGCGCCGGCGACGTCGCCCGCGAACCGATCGCCCGAAAGCAACCCTTCGCTCCTCGACTTCTCGAGGAACGCGAGCTCGACCGCGCGCCCGCTCGAGGCCTCGAGCGCCTTCGCGAACGCGCGGGCACGCTTGACGGCGCCGGCGTCGGGCGCGAGCACGACCGTGCGTGCGGAGCTTTTCGCTAGGCCTGCGAAATGGCGCGCGAGGAGCGGCGCCGCTTCGAGGTGGACCGTGGGGCGCCGAAACGCGTTCTCGAACGCCGCGACGTTGTGCACTTCGAGCGCGACGACGCCGTCCGTGCCGACGGCCTCGAACATCTCCGCGACGTACCGGGTCGTGATCGGGTCCTGCGGCTTCGTGCGCCGGTCCTTGCGGGCGAACGCGAGATACGGAAGCAGGCACTGAACGCTCGCGGCCCCCGCGTCCTTGACGGCGCCGACGAAGACGAGAAGCCGGAGGAGCTTGTCGGCCGCGCTCTCGCGCGCGTCCGGGCAGAGCGAGGCGCAGACGAGCACGCGCTCGCCGCGCACGCTCGCGAGCGGCCGGATCTTGAACTCGCCGTCCTCGAACGTGCGCTCCTCGTGCGGGGCAACTCCGAGGCCCGCGAGCCGAGCGACGCGCTCGCCGAAGTCCCGAGCCGCGCCGAGGCAGAACAGCATCATGACCGTATGTTAGCGCGGGCGGCGCGCTTGCAGCGCCCGCGATCTGCGGTAGCCTTGTCACGGCCGCAGTCCGCGGCAGTTAAGTTAGGGTCGCCGCATGCAGCATCGAGACGACCGGCTCCGCAGCGCGCTGCTCACGGACCTCTATCAGCTCACGATGCTGCAGTCGTACTACCGAGGCGGCATGAGCGCGCCCGCCGTCTTCGAGTTCTTCGTGCGCCGGCTGCCGCCCCAGCGAAACTTCCTCATCGCGGCCGGCCTCGCGGAGCTCGTCGACTACCTGACGTCGCTTCGTTTCACGCCCGAGGATCTCGCGGCGCTCGAGGCGACGCGCCTGTTCGAGGCGGACTTTCTCGACTACCTGGCCGCGCTTCGCTTCACGGGCGACGTCGATGCGATCCCCGAGGGCACCGCGTGCTTTCCGGACGAGCCGCTCGTCCGAGTGACGGCGCCGCTGCCGGAGGCGCAACTCGTCGAGAGCCGCCTCATCAACCTCGTGCATTTCGAGACGCTGATCGCCTCGAAGGCCGCGCGCGTCGTGCTGGCCGCCGACGGCGCGCTGCTCGTCGACTTCGGCATGCGGCGGGCGCACGGCGCCGAGGCCGCGCTGCTCGCGGCCCGCGCGAGCTACCTCGCGGGCTTCGCGGGCACGGCGACGGTGGCGGCGCACCCGCGCTACGGCATCCCGGTGTTCGGCACGATGGCGCACTCGTTCATTCAGGCGCACGACTCCGAGAGCGAGGCGTTCGAGCGCTTCGCGCGCGGGCATCGGGGCTCGGTCGTGCTCCTGATCGATACGTACGACACCGAGGCCGGGGCGCGGCGCGTGGCCGAGCTCGCGCCGCGGCTCGCCCGCGACGGCATCGCGATTCATTCCGTCCGCATCGACAGCGGCGACCTCGATGCGCTTTCGCGCGCCGTTCGTCGCATCCTCGACGAGGCGGGCTGCGGAAAGATCGGCATCTTCGCGAGCGGCGGCCTCGACGAGCATGCGGTAGCGGACCTGCGCAAGGGCCGCGCGCCCATCGACGGGTTCGGCATCGGCACGTCGCTCGACGCCTCGACCGACGCCCCGACGCTCGACTGCGCGTACAAGCTCGAGGAGTACGCCGGGCGTCCGCGCCGCAAGCTCTCGCCCGGCAAGGCCACGTGGCCCGGCACCAAGCAGGTCTATCGAACCTACGACGATCGCGGCCGCATGGCGCGCGACGTCGTGACCTTGGCGGGCGACCCGCAGCCCGGCGAGGCGCTGCTCGTCCCGGTGCTGCGGGGCGGACGGCTCGTCGAGCCGCTGCCCGGCCTCGACGCGATCAGAGAGCGCGCGGCCGCGAGCCTCGCGGCGCTGCCCGCTGCGCTGCGCTCGCTCGACGAGAGCGCGAGCCACTCGGTCGAGATGGCACCCGCCTTGGTGAGGCTCGCCGAGTCCATGAGCGCGGGTCGAGCCTGACGACGGCGCGCGCGGGCTCGCAGATCGACACCGGAATCGGATAGAGCAGATTGGCACCGGAATCGGATCGAACCGCATGAAGGCGCTTGCCGTGACTTCGCACAGCGACCGCCCCGAGGCGGAGACCTTCATCGGCCTCGCCGCGCGCGGCGTCGAGCTTCGGGTGCTCTGCTCGCCGAACGCCCCGCACTACGCACGCCTCGAGCGCGCGGGCGTCGACGTCGCGCCGTTCGAGATCCGGGGGCGCTTCGACTCGGCGGCCGCCGCGTCGATCCGGCGCGAGCTCGAGACGGGCCGCTCCGAGCTGCTGCATCTCTTCAACAACAAGGCCGTGCTGAACGGTCTTCGCGCCGCGCGAGGCCTGCCCGTCAAGGTCGTCGCGTATCGCGGGATCGTCGGCAACGAGAGCTTCTACAACCCGATCTCGCGGCGAAGGTATCTGAGCCCGCGCGTCGACCGCATCGTCTGCGTCGCCGAGGCGGTGCGCCGCTCGCTGCTGGACCTGCGCTTCTTCGGCCGTCGCCTGCCGCCCGAGAAGGTCGTCACCATATATAAAGGTCACGACCTCTCGTGGTACGACGCCTCGCCGATCCCGCGCGCCGAGCTCGGGCTCCCCGCCGATGCGTTCCTGATCGGCTGCGTCGCGAACTGGCGCCCGAGGAAGGGCATCGAGGTGCTCGTCGACTCTTGCGCTGCGCTCGCGGGCCGCGGCGATCGCGGCGACGTCTACCTGCTGCTCGTCGGGCACATGGACGCGCCCGCGCTGCAAAAGCATATCGCCAGGAGCCCCACGCGCGAGCGGATCCGCGTGCTCGGCTACAGGC
>DASTSM010000206.1:0-8328 GCA_035760685.1 Gammaproteobacteria bacterium
TCAGCGTCGGCTCGAGCCGATGGTACTAGCGGCCCAGCCCTAGCGCGCCGCGGCGTGCTCTCCCGTGGCAGCGCCTTCGCCGGACGCAGCCGGCGCTCGAGCTGCGGAATCGGAATGCACGCGCACGTCGGGATCACTGTAAATCCTGGCCTCCCCGACTCCGGCCTCGGTGTCGAACATACGCTCTAGGAGGTCGCGCCATTCTTCGTACTGAGCCTCTGCGGTGCCGCTCAAGCGATGCTGAGTGCCGTTGATCTCGACGACGAGCGGCTCGACCTCGTTGTCGAAGCTCGCCGAAAGCTCCTCGAGCGCCGCGACGTGCAGCTTGACGTCCTGACGGCGCGTCGCGGCGGATTGCATGAGATCCATCCCCATGAACATGAGCGAATCGCGCAAGAACCTATCGGCGAACGAGTCGATCCCCGAAGAGCCCCCATAGACCACCGAGGCGAGCACGGAGGCGACGCCGAGGCCGGTGCGCCAGCGCGCCGACTTCTGCTCCTCGTGAATCGCGATGGCCTCTTCCCGCGCGGACTGCCGCCATCCGTCGTAAGGCGCCTCGGCTTCGTTTGCGAACACCGTGTAGTAATCGTTGAGGGTATCCATGAACACGTGCTCGCGCTGCCGCACTTGCTGAGTGCGGTCGAACATCGGATCGCCCGAGGCCGGGAGGCGGTTCAGCACATATTGGCCGTCTTTCCGGCTCGTCACGTAGCGGCCGAATGCCGGGGGACTCAGCTCGCCGGCATACCGAAGCGCGGCTACGCTCCGGACCTCGCTCGTCGAGCCGCCCAGCCGGTGCTCGGCCGCGGCGAGATCGTTGGCGATTTCGTTGAAGACGTCCTGGTAGGCGTCGAGCCCTCGATAACGCTGCCGATCGAAGGCGCCCGTCGCGGTTTCGATCTCGTAGTCCTTATTTATCCAAACGCGGCCGGTCGCATCGACTGCCTTCGCATGCAGCCGCAGCAGAGCGCCGTCCGATTGGAGAATCTTGGCGGTCACGTCGAGATCGGCCGCCGTCGAGCTCTCCGGCGTGACCCACACCGAGCCCCACTGTGCGCTGTCCTGCAACGTGTCGCGGAGCAGCACGGCCAGGTAAAGCGACTCCGCGCGGCGCACCTGCACGAACGTGCCCGCGTCCATGAGCTTTTCCTTCACTTCCGGCGCGACCTCTCCTTCGGGAACACCGGAATCGAATACGACGACGCCGACGTCGAGCAGGTCGTGCTCGGGCGCGCTCGCAGGCGCGCGGGTCAACGGCACCGAATGAGCGAGGAGCACTTCCTCGTAAGTGCATCCCGTTAGGCAGACCGCGCTCGCCAACGTACCGCCGAAGACCGCGAGCTTTGCCGCAATCTTGATCACTTCTCGGACCTCCTCCTCGAGCCCTGCCCTGCCGTCGCCGAGGCCGCGCCGCGCTCGAATTCCGCCGCTCCGATCCTGACATCCTTCGTAAACGTCGTGCCGCCGCGAAGCAGCGTGAGCACCGCAACCTCGCCCACGCGATGCAGCCCCGCGACGCTGACTCGCACGTCCTCGGCCGTCGCGATGGGGCTTCCATCCGCGCTCATGACGACGTCTCCGACCTGGATACCCGCGGCTTCCGCCGCCGAGCCCGAGGCCACGTGCGTGACGAGCGCGCCGCGATCCGTGCGCAGCGCGAGCAGCGCGGCGAGATCCGGCGTCACGTCCAGCGCGTGCACGCCGATGCGGCCCCGCCGGACATTCCCGTGATTCACGATCTGCCTCACGATGCTTCTGAGAATCCGGACTGGGATCGCGAAGCCGAGGCCGGCGTCGCTGCCGAGGGGCGTCGCGATCGCGGTGCTCATGCCGACGAGCTCGCCGTCGAGGTCGATCAGCGCGCCGCCCGAGCTTCCGGCATTGGTCGCCGCGTCCGTCTCGATGAAGTCGTCGTACCCCCCGTAGCCTAGATGCCGGTTGAGGCCGCTCACGATGCCGAGGGTCGCCGACTGGCCTAGATCGAGCGCGTTGCCGATCGCGATGACGAAGTCTCCGACCGCGAGCTTCCCGGAGTCGCCGTAACGGATCCGCATGAGGCCGCTCGCCTGAATCTCGAGCACCGCGACGTCCGTGCCGTCGTCCCTGCCGACGATGCGCGCGAAGAAGCGGCGGCGGTCGAGCAGCTCGACGGAGACGCGGGTCGCACGATCGACGACATGCGCGTTGGTCGCGATGAGTCCGCGATCCGCGTCGATGATGACGCCCGAGCCCGCGTATTGGTCGACGTCCTGGTCCTGGTCCTGGTCCTGGTCCTCCTCGGACGGCGTTCGCGGCTTGCCGCGAACCTGAGCCCGCGTCTCGCCGCGAAACCGCGACCGCATCTCGTGCGGCCATACGAGCGCCTCCGGATCCGCGTTGGGCGGCTCCGTCGTCTGCTCTTCCGCGGGAACGTCGACGAAGACGTTGACGACGGCCGGGCCGGCGGCGCGCACCACGGAGCCGAACGAGGGCAACGCGGCGAGAAACGGATTGGCCGGGTGCGGCCGCGGCGTCGGGAGGCTGACGCCGGCTGCGTCGGGCTTGCGGCCCGAGCTTCGCGGCCCCGAATTCCTCGAAGGAGTTTGCGCCGCGGCCGACAGGGAGAGGACGAAGACAAACGCGACGAGCATGGCCGCCGCGGCCCCGTTCCAAGTCTTCCTCATTCGGCTCGACCCCCTTCCTGCTGAATCTGCAAATGTCGCGAGGGGATGGGCCAGCCCGGCCCTCTCGAAAGCGCAGCGTTCCGTCCCGGTCCTCGAATATGGCCGCGCGGTGAGGAGCGACACATTGGACCTTCGGGCATTTCGAAGAGAGCGCGGGTGCGACGAACGGCCAATGTTCGGAGGCTGCGCGAACGTGGACGCTGTAGCCGTCGAAGCGCCCGCTCTGGATGCATTCCTTCTCGAGGGACGCCGAACGAAGCGAGAACCGGCGGCCGAACAGAAACGCGAGACCGACCATGAGAAAGCTGACCGTCGTGCTGATGCCGCTGCTTGCAGCTTGCGCAATCCTCGAGCAGATGCCGCATGGCTCGAGCTATGACCCTTCGAAGATTTATCTCGGCGATAGCGTCGTGAAGATCGCGGCGCGCGACGCAGACCGTTACGGCTGCATCGACACGGCCATGGTGTGCGACCGCCTCACGGTTGCGTCGATGATTTGCCACTGCTGACCATGGATAAGAAACCCGAAGCGCTCGAGAAGCGCGCGCGATCGAAGAGGGTCCTCGAGAACGGCCGCTTGCTCGATAAGGCCGTCGTGGTCGGGTGCGGGCTGCTGCTCGTCGGAGCACAGCTGTCGGCCCAGCAGAGCCGCGCGCCGAGAGAGAGGAACTCCGCCGCGCCGCCATCGGGCTCGGCGGCGGAGGCGGCTCCGCGCACGCCCGGCCTGCCGGGCGGCGCGAGCGCGCGGCCGTCGACGCTGGACGAGCCGAGAGGGCCCGAGTCGCACGACCTGCTCGGGATATACGAGCTCGCGACGAGAAACGACCCGACGATCCGCCAGGCCGAAGCCATCTACCGCGCCGCTCTCGAGCTCCGCCCCCAAGCCCGGGCGCAGCTCAAGCCGACGTTCCAGCTCGGCGCCTCGGTCGGCGGAAGCGATACGGAGAATCCGAATCCGCCCACGAACTTCGTCACGGGCGGCGCCGTAAACGAGTTCACGGGCAGAGACACGACGACCGACGAGAGCCAGCTCGCGGTCGACGTGACCCAATCGCTGTTCGATCGGGGCAAGATCGTCGCCGTGAAGCAGGCCGACAAGCGGGTCGCCCAAGCCGAGGCGCAGCTCGAAGCCGCGCGGCAGGATCTCATGCTGCGAGTCGCGGCGGCCTACTTCGATCAGCTCAACGCGCAGGACTCCCTCGCGGCCGACCTCGCCGCGCGCGAAGCGCTCGCGCGACAGCTGATCCAGCAGCAGCGCCGCTTCGAGGTCGGCCTCGTCGCGATCCAGGAGGTGCAGGAATCGCAGGCCGGCTACGACGCCGCTGTCGCAAACGTCATCGCCGCCGAGCAGACGCTCTCGATCTCGGAGGAGCAGCTCAGGGAAATCGTCGGCGAGCGTGTGCCGGACCTCGTGGGACCGGCTGGCGCGCTGCCGCTCGAGGCCCCGAGCCCGGACGATCAGGAGTTCTGGGTCGACGCGGCGCTAAAGCAGAATCCGCAGCTCATCGCGGCCAGGATGGCCTCCGACGCGGCGCAGGACGACATCGCGATCGCACGGTCCGCGCGCCTGCCGACGCTGAGCCTCACGACCGGGTACAGGGACCTTTCCGTCACGTCCAGGAACAACCTGCACGGGCCGGACCCCCTTTCGAACCGGGCGCTCATCGGGTCCGAGGGTTACAACTGGTCCCTCGACTTGCGCATACCTCTCTTCACGGGCGGCGCGCTGTCGTCGCAGCTTCGCCAGCGAGTCGAGGAGCACCGCGCGACTCTGGAATCCGCGGAGCTCGTCGCGCGCCAAACGGAGCGTCAGGCCCGCGACGCGTATCTCGGAGTGATCTCCTCGATCGCGAGCGTTCGCGCCTACGAGCAAGCGCAGCGGTCGGCGGAGACCTCGCTGACCGCGACGCGGGCCGGCTTCAACGCCGGCACGCGAACGTCGATCGACGTGATCACCGGGCAAAATCAGCTCCGCGAGGCTCAAACCAATTACGCCCGGGCGCGCTACACCTATATCGTCTCGGTGCTCTCGCTCGAGGCGGCCTCGGGCACGCTCGCGATGGACGATCTGCAGAAGATCAACGCGTGGCTGAAGTGAGATCCGCGCCGGGCTGAAGCGAGCGCTTCGGCGCCCGGCTGACGCGAGCGAATCGCGGCCGCCTGACGTGCGCAAATCGCGCCCCGAGCTCTTCGGGGAGCCTTCGGGAGTCAATCGCCGAAATTCATCTTCAAGTAGAGCAGCGGACCGCCATATCCCCAGTCGAGATTGGTCTCGCGTCCCCTGTCGTTCGTCGACGAAACGTCCACGTTGACGTCGTTGTACGCGACCCCGAGCGCGACTCGATCATTGAAGCTGTAGTCCGCGCCGATGGAGGCGTCCGTGAGCCGCCCGCTAGCTTTGTTCGCCGTAACGCCGAACCACTCGACGGATCCTCGCAGGGCGATTCGATCGCCGATGGCGTAGCTGCCCCGAACGCCGACCACGGGCAACGGCGCATCGACGTCGTTCGACTCGTCGACACCGAGATTCGTGGCGTTGAGCTCCAAGCGGGAGGAAGCCGTGTAGAGCCCGCCCGTGACGCCGAAGAAGCCGCGCTGGCGCTGCACGACGGCGAACGTGTAGGCGGCCTTGAATATCGTCACGTCCGCGCTCGTGCTGACGACCGTGTTGATCGGATACTCTCGGTCGCCGAACTCGAGGGTCCGATCGATCGTCCGGCTTGCGTCGCGCGAGTATCGGAACAGGGAGAAATCGAGCCTTCCTCGACTGCCCAGCCAAAAGTATCCGTCGAGCCGCGCCACGGTCGTCGTCTTCGCGAGGCCGAGATCGCTCTCGAGGTCGATATCGGTCCCGACGCCGCTCGCCGAGTCGAGCCGCACGCTCGTCGAGGGCTCGGTGTAGAACGCCGAAAACAAGAGGCTTCCGCGTTCGTCCTGCCCTCGCGATCTCTCCTGCGCAGCCGCCGGACCGGGGACGGCCAAAAGACCGAGCGCGGCAACGCCCGCGATCCGAAGCGCCGCGCCGGCGGTTCCGCTCCCGAGCCGCCTCGTCGAAGGCCGCATAAGCGTCACATCTTCCACGAGAACTCGACTCGGAAGACGTCCTGGCTCGATTGCTCCGTGCGGGCGCCCGCGTCGATCTCGAGCACCCCCCAGCTCAGCTTCAGCAAGAGGCTCGGATCGATGTCCCAGCGCACGCCGAACGCACCCGTGTAGGTCGTGCGCGTATCGTGATAAGTATCGAAGGACTGCGCGCATACGTATCCCCACCATGGTTCCCACCAGCAACCCGTCGACGGCTGGCCGTTCGCGATGTTGGAATCGATACGCGACCAGCCGGCGCCGAATTCGATGTAAGGACTGAAGTCGGACTCGGAGAAGTAGTAGAGTCCCTTGAGGAGCACGGTCGCGACGTCGAGGTTGCCGTGGATCGCTTCAACGGTCCCGGTGCCATTGTCGAGCTTCAGATCCGCTCTGTAGTCCGGATGGCTCCAGTTGATCTCGCCGAGCACGGCGACGCGATTCGTGAGGTTGTACGAAGCGACGCCTCCGAAGCCGATCGCG
Source organism: Gammaproteobacteria bacterium (assembly GCA_035760685.1). Classification (GTDB taxonomy): domain Bacteria; phylum Pseudomonadota; class Gammaproteobacteria; order Steroidobacterales; family Rariloculaceae; genus ZC4RG20. The sequence goes on from DASTSM010000206.1 coordinate 6,231, forward strand.
CTGTCGACGTGGAGCGACGAGCCGCCCTGCCCGCTCAGGGCGTCCGAGTAGGCGTTGAACGCATTGAAGCCGATCTCCCACGTTTTCGCGCGATCGCCGGAGCGCTGACTTTGAGCGGCAGCGGCGCCCGCGTAGCCGCCGAACGCCAAGGCGAGCAACGCGACGGCGGCGCACGGGCCCGGGCGCGCGCGGAAGCGCGGGCGCGGGAAGAGGCGCTTCGGAGGCGCCGTGCGCGCGCCGCCGATTCTATCGAGCTCCGCATCTACCACTTCGGTTTCTCCTCGTGCGCCGAGCGAGCCGGCACGGGTGACGTGCGTTAGCTACCGGCGCTCAGCACGGATGGTGAGCGATAGAGGCGGGCCTCAGAATTGGACCAAAGTCTCCTTTAGAGCGATCGCGCGTCGCGCCGAGGATAGGCGGCGTCCTATTTCCAACAAAGAGGAGAGCAGAAATGAGCTCGCGTTTTCCGCAGATCGCCGTGTCCTTCATTTTGTGTTCCATGCTCGCCGCCTTCGGCGCGTCGGCCCAGGAGCGCGTTGCGAGCGCCGACCAAGGTGCCGCTGCTCGGGAAGGCAATACCGACATGCAGATCCTTGCCGACAAGATTCGCGCCGACAAGAAGGCGCTGGTCGCCGCAAATCTCGAGCTTACCGAGGAGCAGGCCGCGAAGTTCTGGCCCATTTACGATGCCTACCAGGCGGACCTTCAGAAAATCAACCAACGCACGTTGAGCATGGTCAAGAGCTATGCCGATGCATACAACGACAACTCGCTGACGGACGAGAAGGCGCGGCAGCTGATCTCGGAGGCCATCCAGATCCGCGAGGATCAAGCCGCGATGCAGAAGAAGTACGCGCAGCAGCTCGAAGGCGCCGTACCGACGATCGAAGCGGCCCGCTATCTCCAGATAGAAAACAAGATCCGGGCCGTCGTCGATTACAACCTGGCCGATACGATTCCGCTCGCGGAGTAGCTCTCCGGCGAACGCGCGGGCGCCCGTCGCGGCGCCCGCCGCTCGTCCCCCGTCAAGCCGCGGACGATTCGTTCGCGGCCGGCACGGGCCACGACCGCGCACGCCGATACTGACGCGGGCTCAAGCCGGCAAGGCGCCGAAAGGCGCGCGAAAAGCTCGACGCCTCTCCGTAGCCGAGCTCGTAAGCGATGTCGATGACGTCGTTTGCGCCGTCGGTCAGCAGCCGCGAGGCGGCCTCCAAACGCACGTCGTCGAGAAGATCCGAATAGCTCACTCCGGCTCGGGCCAAACGCCGCTGGAGAGTGCGCACGCTCGTGTCCGCGAGATCCGCCACGAGCTTGATCGTCGGGGAACCCTCGGCGAGATACGTCTTGAGCAGGACTCGGAGCGAGTCGACGAAATCACGGGCAGGAGCGACGCCGGCATCGACCTCGCGCACGGCTCGAACGCGATGCCGGTCGGACCCAGGCAGGGCGAGCATCGGGCAAGGAAGCGCGATTCCGCACGATCGCTGACTCATCGAGAAACGCGTATTCGGGAACTCCTCGCGCACGAGACGCGTCACGCGCACCTCCGACTCGAAGGCCATCTCTCGAGGGCGCCACTCGGGCCCCGCGTATATTCGCACGAGCTTGACGAGCGCGAGATTCATGTGCCACTCCGCGAAGTGACGGCCCGCCGCCTCGCGAGGGACGCTCGTCCGCGCGCGGAGCATCACGGTCGGTCCGAGCTCCATCCACGCGGCGACGCGTGTCGCCTCGAGTCCGACGACGTGCTTGAGCGACCGCAACGCCGCGCTCAGCGTCTGCGCGCCCGCGATCGCGGCCGCGACCGGCGCGCTCATTTGCTGCATCCCGAGGCGACGGGCGCCGAGCACGGCCAGATCCTCGACGCGGCGCTCGCATGCCGCGAGAAATTTAAGGCTCCGCAGCAGAGGAAGGTACGCGTCGGGCCGCTCTATGAGCATCGTGGGCAGCCTCGCCCGGTGAAGCTCGCCGACCCAGGGAACCCCGATCTCGCGCAACGCGCTCAAGTAGAGCAGCAGATGCGCCGCGCGGAAGACCGGGACCGGCTCGGTGATCGCGCGGTCGTATCGCTCCTCCGGGCGGCCGCTCGCTCCGCCTC
>DASTSM010000207.1:0-25735 GCA_035760685.1 Gammaproteobacteria bacterium
GGATCGCGCTCGAGCTCGTCGGTCAGCATGACGAGAAAGCGATCGCGCGGAAAGACCGAGAACCAGTCATCGAGCGCGCGCGCATAGAGGCCGTCCGCGAAGTAGCCGCACCACGCCTCGGGATTCTCGGAGAGGCGGTCCTTCTCGGCCGCGAGGGCCTCGCGAAACGAAAGCGGCTCGATGCCCAACCGGCGCGCGTGCCGATAGTGCGACCATGCGCGCGCGACGGGGTCGCGCAGCAAGACGACGAAGCGTAGGTCCTCCCCGCAGCTCGCGCGCACGCGATCCGCGACGAGGCGCCCGCCGTGCAGGTACTGCGGAGTCGCCTCGCCGCGCCAACGGCGGCGCGCGGCGCCCGAGAAGTACTCGTCGAGATACCATGCGAGGCCGCGCGCGTAGGCGGCCCGGTAGGCGAAGAACCTCGGCTCCTTGCGCTCGGGCAGATAAACGTCTTCGACCTGCTTCAGCAAATGGTAAAGGCTCGTCGTGCCGCACTTCGCGCCCCCTAGCAGGAAGAAGTTCGGCGCGTTCTCGGGCGGCGCGCGCTGCGCGGCGTGCGCGTCCGAGTTGCGGCCCGCCGAGTCGGCCGTGCCGGTCACGGCCGCGCTTCTCAATGCGCCGCAGATCGGTTCGAGCTTCCGTACGGGGTGCGATAGTAGCGGTACTTTCCGGAAGCCTCTCTGCCGATTTTCGGCACCAGCGCTATCTCGACCTGGCAGCCGGTGCCGAACGTTTCTCCGAGCAGCCGCAAGACTTGCTCCTGTAACGAAACGGTCTCGCGAATTTCGCGGGCTTCGACCTCGACGCGCCAGCGGTGCTGATCGATCTGCGCGAACATGAAATTCTGTGCGAGGCCGAGCGGAGGCTCGGTGGCATAGCGGCGCAGCGCCTCGCCGAGCACGGAGCTGTGAAGCGCTCTGCCGTCCGTCGTGAGCAGCAGGTCCGCGGCTCGGCCGCGGAGCTCCGCAAGTACGGGCTGCGGCCGTCCGCAGCGGCAGGGTTCCGGCGAAAGCCGGCCCATGTCGCCTATCCGGCATCGGATCAGCGGCATGGCATGGTTGATCAATGTCGTCGCGACGATGTCGCCGAACTCGCCGACGGGGGCGGGCGCGTCGTCGCGGAAAATTTCGATATGAACGTTCGCGAGGATGTGTAGAGAGCCGTGCGGGCATTCGGCGGCGATCGAGCCGACCTCGGTGCAGCCGTAGGCCTCGATGAGCCGGCCTGCGAGGTGGCGCTCGATTTCGTCGCGCTGAAAGGCGTAAAGCTGTTCCCCTCCGACCTTCGCGTAAGGCGCGAGCGGCTCGCGCTGCCCGCCGCGAAGTCCTACGTACCGCGCGAGCTCGGCGACGGCCGACGGCGTGCCCCAGATGAGCCCGGGTCGGTGCTTCTCGAGATAGCGCACCGCGCGGTCGAGCCTCTCCGGGGTCAGGTCGTGCGAGGGAACGAAATGCCGATTCAGGACCCAAGCCTCGACGGAGCCGCTCGATCCCCAGATCTTCAGCGTGCGCACGCCGACGGAAAGGCCGTGCCAGCGCATCGGCTGATACTCGGCGGCCCAGCTCCTCGCGAGGCCTTCGTGATTCCAATACACCTTGACGGGCACGCCCGTCGAGGCCGAGCTCCTGCGCGGCACGAGGCCGCGCTTGTCGCCGCGGCGGATCAGCATCTCGGACCGATCGAGCAGCGTGCGGCGCGGCAAGACGGGCCACGACTCTAGCGTATCGGGCCGGCCTTTGATGGCCTTCTGCCAGGCCATCGTTGAGTAGAGCGGCACCTGCTCGTACGCGTATTCGAGCATTGCCGCGAGCTTCGCTCTTTTTAGGTCGTTCAAATCGGCGGTTGAAAGAGCGTCCCATTCCGTCAATTCTCTTATGTAGCGGTCGACCGGCCGTCGTCTCATCCGTTGAATTCCATAGTAGAGCCCGCGGTGAGCGAGCTCTTCGACCCTCCGGCCGCCCGATCCATGCCCGTCGGCGGCGGTTGCTGGGATATCCGTGCTCAACATCGTCATTCGTCCTCGTCGCAGCGAGACCGACGAAAGCCGTCCATGAGCTCCGCGGTCGAAGATCGTCAGTGCGCCGCTCGCTCACCGGACACTCGATGCCGATGTTCCGACTCCGCGAATTGTTCCTTCTAAATCGCGGATGACTCGAGCAGGCACCCCCACTGCGATTGTCCGAGCAGGGATATCGGCTGTCACCACGGCGCCCGCACCTATCACCGCGCCGTCTCCGATCGTGACGCCGCTGAGTACTGTAACGTTCGCGCCGATCCACACGCGTCGGCCGATCGTTACAGGACGAAAGCTTTCGCCGAGATCGCCGAGATAGTCGTGATGCGTCGTCGTTATGACCGTGCCCGGACCCACTTGCGTGTCGTCGCCGAGCGTGATTCCGCCGTGGCCGTAGAACTGGCAGAAGCTGTTGATCGCGCATCGGTCGCCGAACGTGATGCGCCCGTGCACGCCCGCGCGAACGTAGATGAAGTCCTGGAATAGACAGTGACGGCCGATCGTCACGTTCGCCGCGTTGATGATGCGATTGCCCGTGCCGAAGACGGAGCCCGGACCAGCGCAGCGTCTGAGGTAGCGAAACTTCGCGGTGGCGAGCAGAATCGATGCGAGCCGAAAGGCTTCGAACGGGTCTCGCAGAAGGCCGCGCAGGGAGTCGCGGGCCTTCTGTTTGAGATTCATGGCGGGACGGCGACGTCGCCTATTTGGACTTGCCGTAACCGTAATAGTAGTAGTAGGGCGCGACGCTTTCGGAAGATCTGTTCAGCACCGTGCCTACGATGTTCGCGTCTTGCAGCAGCTCTTTGGCTGCGACGAGGTCGGCCTGCTTCGTCGTGCCCTGCGAGAGCACGAGCAGGATCGCATCGACGAGCGGGCTGAACGCGAGCATATCGTCCGTCACGAGCAGCGGAGGCAGATCGAAGATCACGAGGCGTCCTTCGCCCTGCTTGAGCTGCGAGACGAGCCACGCCATTTGCGGCGACGTCAGAAGCTCCGACGAATTAGGGAACGCGCGCTCGTTGAGCAGCAGCGCGAGGCGGTCGACGCCGGGGCAGAGCAACACGCGCTCGAGCTCGACGGTGCCCTGGAGGCAGTCGCCGATGCCGTGCCGCGGAACCAGCCCGAGATATCGGGCCATGGCGGGCTTGCGCAGGTCCAGGTCCACGAGCACGACGTTCGTGCTGAGGTCGCGGGCCATGCTGAAAGCGAGGTTGATGGCCGTCAGCGTCTTGCCTTCCGACGGGCACGTGCCCGTCACGGCCAACGTCGACCAGCCGTTGCGCCGCATGCGCTGCAACACGCGCGTGCGCAGCATCTTGTAGGCGGAGCTTGCGGGCACGTCCTGATCCTTGATGATGCGGTTCTTGTAGAGCGCGCGCGGATTCAGGTTTACGCGGGGCAGTTGCTCGATCGAGATGGGCGAGGCGGCACCGAGCTTTACGAGCTCCGTGACGTTCTGTTCGCGGTTCTCGGACTTCGCGTCGCGGACTCGAGCTAGACCTTTGTCGATGCTGGCCATCCTTGCTGACTCCTATCCGGCCGGGTGCATGATGAAGAAGACCGTGATCCCGGCCCAGGCCGAAACCGCGATCGCGACGCCGAAGCGCTTCCACCTCCTGCTTCGTACGTCTGCGTCGTTGTCGATGTAAGGGATCATCACGAGCGGCGGAATCTCGAGGAACTGCAGGATGTCGCGCGGCGCTCGCACCGTGGTATCCGACACCTCCGCGACGGCGACGGAACCGGCTCCGGCGGCGAACGCGAGTGCGAGGCCGAGCAGCAGGATCGCGATTCGATTCGGCTGAGAGGGAAACGTCGGGAGCGTCGGCGACTGGAGAACTCGGAAGCGCTGTCCCTTGTTCTCGCGCTCGAGGCTCACGGCGACGTCGGCCTGGCGCTGCTTCGCCTGGATGTCTGCATATTGATTCAGCAGCTGCTGATAGCCGCGCGTGAGGCTCTGATATTCGCGCTCGACCTCGGGCGTCGCGGTCAGCCTCGACTCGAGGTCGTGGAGGCGCTGATTGAGCTCGTCGCGCCGCTTCAGCGCTGCATTGAGGTCGGCCTGAGCGCCTTTGAGCTCGACTTGAGTTTGCACGTAGGCCGGATTGTCGGGCGGCGCGATATTCGCGTTCCTCGGGACTGCAGGCGCGTTCGCGAGCGCGGTGCGCAGATTCTCGACGGCGCGCTCGAGGCGCACGACGTCCGGATGATCGTCGCCGTAGCGCTTGCGATCGTTCGCAAGCTCCTGCTGCCGTGCACTGAGCTCGGTCTGAAGGATGGAGCGGTCGATGCCGGGCAGGCCGGTCTGCGCGCTCAGCGCGTCGATCTGCCGCTTGAGCCTGACGAGATCCGGATGGTCCTGGCTGTAGACTCCCGATTCCTGAACGTATTGGCGTTGCAGGAGCTTGAGCCGGTCGGCCGGACTCAGTATCGGATGCCCTTGCTCGTCCGTCAGCGTCTGATACGGGCTCATCTGCGTGAGCTGCGATTGGAGCAAGTCGGCTCGCTGGCGAAGCTGGCGAATCTCGCCGTCGTTGGTCTCGATGTCCTGCTGCGTGCGGTCGAGCAGCTGCATGTTCATGCTCGAGAGCTCAGGAAGCGCCTCGGCATGCTCGTTCTTGAACTTCGCGAGCTCCGTTTCCTTTTCCGCCATCTCGCGCTCGAGGCGCCGCGACTGCTCCGCGAGAAAGTCGCGCGTCTCGCTCGCGAGCTGCTGCTGCGCCTTCTGGTTCTCGGTCATGTAGAGCTGGATGAGCTCGCGGGCGACGGCTTGCGTCTTGGTCGGCGAGCCGTGCGTGAACGAGACCGTGAAGGCGATCGTGTTCTCGTCGACGCCGATGACGCCCTGGAGCAGCTTCGGGTCCTCCGCTTTGGTCTTGAGGTGGCGCCGCAGCTCCTTGATCGCCGCGTCGGGCCCCTCGCCCGCGAGCTCGGGATAGGGGTCGTTCTTCGCGACGATGGCGCCCAAGTTCTCGTCGGTCATGACGCGGTCGCTGATCATCCGGACCCGCTCGTCGGGCAGCTGCGGGATGGTCGGCCGCACGATGTAGTCCGGAACCTCGGAGCCCTCGGCGAGCAGCGTGCCGGAGGATTCGTAGAGGGGCGGCAAGCCGAAGGCCAGTGCGACGGCGATCGTCAGGATCGGGGCCGCGACCATGAAGAACAGCAGGGACCGCCGTTTCGCGATCGCGATGTAGTCCTTAAAACTGAGCTCGGTTTTGCTTTCTTCTTGCATAGCCTCGTTCTGCCTACAGTACGGCGTGCGAGGCGTCGGCCGAATGCGGACCGCTACTCGGACCGCCGCATCGCAAGCAACTCAGGGCACCACCACGACGTCCCCGCTCTGGAGCAGAATGTTCTGGTCGAGATTCTTGCCGCGGACCACGTCGTTGTACGAGAACGGCAGTGCAACTTGCCTGCCATTTTCGCGGCGCAGCACGAAAATGTTGTTCGTCGCGGCAAAGGCCGTCATGCCGCCCGCGATGCTGAGCGCCTGCATGACGTCCACGCGCGGATTCACGACGAACTCGCCGGCTTTGTTGACCTGGCCGATCACGTAGATCTTGTTGCCGTTGATTTCCTTCACCGCGACGGTCACGACGAGCCCCGGGATGTAGCGCTGCAGGCGCTGCGTGATCTCCTGCCGGAGCTGCTCGACGGTCTTGCCGGCGGCCGAGACGTCGCCCGCGAGCGGGAACGAGAAGCCGCCGTCGGGCCGAACGAGCACGTCGAGGTCGAGTCCTTCCTCCTTCCAGACGGACACGTGCAGCAAATCGCCCGGCTGCACCTGGTAGCCCTGCACGTCGTTGTCCACTCGCGCGCCCGCTTCGCCAGAAGGCGCGGTTGGGGCCGGCCGCTGCGCGGTGGCGCCGGGCCGCGGCTGTGCCGGCGCGTTGCCGCGCTGCGCGAAGGCGGGTGGGGCGCCGAGAACGAGCGCCGCGGCGGCGGCCGCAAAGCAGCGAGCAGCGACGATTTTTGCGCGGCGAGGCGCCGTCGGTACGGCAGTTGCACGTGTCCGATCGGCCCCGAGAAAAATAACTGTATCGACGCTCGTGTCTCGCTGCATTTTTCTTCGCTGCTCCGCTTTGAATTGGGTCGTTTCGAGCTTAGCAGAGTCGACGAGATCCTGTGATAGGTCTCGGGACACATTGAAAAAAATGGAATGAGTTCCCAGCTATTGGAATAAATCGTGATGCAAAGAGACTGTCAGGCGCTCGCCGATAGAGTCTTCGACGTGCTCGTGATCGGAGGCGGAATATTCGGCGCGTGCGCGGCGTGGGATGCGACGCTGCGCGGTCTATCCGTCGCGCTGGTCGAGCGCACGGACTTCGGGGCAGGGACGTCCGCGAATTCGTATAAGTTCGTGCACGGCGGAATCCGCTACCTCCAGCATCTCGATCTCAAGCGGATCCGGCGCAGCTGCGCCGAGCGCAGCGCGCTGCTCAGCATCGCGCCGCATCTCGTCGCGCCCGTGCCGATCGCGATTCCGACGTACCGCGGAGGCCGGCGCGGCAAAGCTTACCTCGGCGCCGGCATGCTGCTTTACGACGCACTGACCGCGGACCGCAACCTCCGTATCCGCGACCGCAATCGACGCATTCCGCTGACGCGCTTTCTCGGCCCGCGGGACGTGGTCGGCCTCTTCCCGGGCATCGGGGACGAGGGGCTCTCGGGAGCCGCGGTCTTTTACGACGGGCAGATGTACAACCCGACGCGCCTTGTCCTCGCCTTCGTGCGCTCCGCGGTCGAGAACGGCGCCGTCGCCGTCAACTATGCGCAGGCCGAGCAGTTGCTCCGCGCGGACGAGACCGTGATCGGCGCGCGCGTGCGCGACGAGGTCACGGGGGACGCGATCGAGGTGCGCGCTCGCGCCGTGCTCAACGCGGCGGGGCCGTGGGTGCCGTGGATGATGGCGGACGCCGAGAACGAGCCGCTCAAGAACCGCGGCACGTATTCGCGCGATGCGTGCTTCGTCGTGAAGCGGCGCTTCCGCCACGATTACGCGCTCGCCCTCCAGGGCAGGACGCGCGACCCGGACGCCATCTTGAGCCGTGCGGCGCGGCACCTGTTTCTGACGCCGTGGCGCGATTACACGCTCTGCGGCGTTTGGCACCGGATATGGACCGAGCACCCGGATCGGGTGCGCATCGGCGAGCGCGAGCTCGCGGGCTATATCGACGAGATCAACGAGGCGCTGCCCGCGCTCGGGCTCCAGCCGCGCGACGTCACGATGTGGAACGCCGGTCTGCTGCCCTTCGGAGACAACGAGGTCGGCGCGGAGCACCTGCGCTACGGCAAGCGCTCGCACGTGATCGACCATCGCGAGGAGCACGGTCTCGACAACCTCGTGAGCCTCATCGGCGTGAGGTACACGATGGCCCGAGCCGACGCCGGAACGGCCGTCGATCTCGTCGCGAAGAAGCTCGGCGAGCGCGTGGAGCGGCCGCCCACGCATCGCGTTCCGCTCCACGGCGGGGATTTCGAGTCGTTCGACGGCCTCGTGAACACCGTCGCGCGCGCCGCGCCACAGAATCTCGCCCCGGGCGCCGTCGCAGCCCTCGCGCACAACTACGGCTCGGACTTCCGCAGCGTGCTCAGGCTCGCGGACGGGGCATGGTCGGGATGCCTGGCCGGCGCGACGACGCTCCGGGCGGAGATCCTGCACGCGATACGCCACGAAATGGCGTTGACGCTCGCCGACGTCGTGTTTCGCCGGACGGACCTCGCGACGGGCGGGCATCCGGGCCCCGAAGCGCTCTACGAGGCGGCGGCGCTCGCGGCGGACGCGCTCGGCTGGGACGAGCGGCGGCGTCGGGCCGAGATCGCGGCCGTCGAGAAGCGCTTCGTCGTCGGCAATTCGGTCGAGCGGCCGAGCACCATAAGTCTGTTGCAGGGTGCGCCGCCCGACGTCGCGGCCGGCGCAAGCGCATGAGCGCGGGCGGAGCGTCGCCGCGGGTCGGCGGACAACAAGAGGCTCGACGATGAAGGCATTGGTTACGGGAGCGACCGGCTTCATCGGCGCACGGCTCGCCGAGCAGCTCGCGAAGGGCGGGCACGAGGTCGTCGCCTTCGGCGCCGAGAACACGGAGCTCGAGACGCGGCGCAGGCGCGCGCTCGAGGCGGCCGGCGTCGGCGTCGAGCTCGGCTCGGTCGCGGACGCACCTTTGCTGCGCCGGCTCGTCGCGGGCGTCGACACGGTGTACCACCTCGCGGCGGCGCAGCACGAGAGCAACGTCGGCGAGGACTACTTTCGCGCCATCAACGTCGAAGGCACGCGCAACCTGCTCGAGGCGTGCGCCGCGGCCGACGTGAGCCGGTACGTGCACGGCAGCACGATCGGGGTCTACGGCTCCGCGCGCAACGGCACGCTCGACGAATCGTCGCCGCCGCACCCCGAGAACATGTACGGCGTCACGAAGCTCGAGGCCGAAGAGGTCGTGAAGTCCTTCGCCGGCCGCCTGCCGTTCACGATCGTTCGCATCTCCGAGACCTACGGACCCGGCGACGGCCGGCTGCTGAAGCTGTTCAAGCTCGTCAACGACGGGTTCGTGCCGCTCATCGGCGGCGGGCGCAACGAGCATCAGCCCGTCTACGTCGACGATCTCGTCGCCGGGCTCGAGCTCGCGGCGGCGCGGGACGAGGCGGTCGGCGAGACTATCGTGCTCGCGGGCAGCGAGGTGCTGCCGACGCGAACGTTCGTGGAGCGCGTCGCAGAGGCCCTCGGCAAGCCGCTCCGAGCGGTCTCCCTGCCGCTCGCGCCGTTCCTCGTCGCGGCCTTCGTGTGCGAGAAGACCTGCCGGCCGCTCGGCATATCGCCGCCGTGGCATCGCCGGCGGCTCGACTTTTTCGTCAAGCGCTTCGCGTTCTCGCAAGAGAAGGCGAAGCGGTTGCTCGGCTACGCTCCGGCGGTGCCGTTCAACCAGGGCGCGGCGCTGACGGCCGACTGGTATCGCGCCGAAGGGATGCTCTGAGACGGCTGCGCTCCGGGGTCGACCCTCGTAATGCGCCCGCCGGGGGGCTCACGCCGCGCCGCGGCCGGCGTGCTTGACGGCAGTTGCCGCGATCTTCTTCGACAGCACGCGGACCCTCTTGCCGTACATCTTGTAAGAGAGCCTGAAGAAGAGCTCCACGGCGCCCGTGAACGCTAGGCCCACGTAGTTCAGCGGATTCTTCCAGAACACATACAGCGCGAGCGGCCTCACGGCGATCTCGTCGAAGCCGGCGAGCTCGAGGACTTGCCGCAGGCTGTGCTCCGTGAAGGTGTTGAAGTGGTCGATGTTGTGCGAGAGGTTCTCGGACGCGACGAGCGGATTCGCGCCGTTGAGGCCATAGACGAGCACCATTCCGCCTTCGCGGAGGCTTCGCCGGCAGAGTCCGAGGAACTCGAGCTGCTCGTCGAGCGTCAGGTGATTCAGCTCCTGCTCGGGGACGATTGCATCGAACTCCTCACGGCGATCGGCCAAATATTCGAACGCGCGGGCGGTCGTGCAATCGAGACCGCGTTTACGTGCGTGCGCGACCTTGGCCTCGTCGGAGTCGATGCCGACGACGTTGACGTAGCCCGCCGACTTCAAAAGGTTCACGAGGTAACCGGGTCCGCAGCTCACGACGAGGATATTCGCGGCCTTGTCCGCCGGTAGATGCGGGAGATAGTTGTACTTGTAGTATTGATAGAACGACGAATAGCCCTTCTCGACGTCGTCGGGCGCCTGCCAGTAGGAGTCGAAAGGCTCGAGCCGCGCGCTGAGCCGGTCGGACCGTGCCCGCCCCGGGATCTCTTCGCGCCGCTCCGCCGCCGCCTTGCGCTCGGCGCCCGAGTCCTTGATCGAGACGGCGTCCGCGTCTGCGATCGAGACGATGTCCGCGGCCGCGCGCGGCGCCGCCGTGTGCTTATCCGGTCCGATCAGTGAGCTCGACATGCGTCGTTGCCTCCGCGATTGATTTCTTGTCGCCGCCTCCAGAAAAAGAGTAGCCAAAATGACACAGCGGCGTGTTCCAAACTTTTCAATCGTGCTTCCAAGGATTGCTTGGCGCGCGGCCGCCCCCTCGTGATTTCGATGCAGCCATCGATCGCGATTTATTCCAAGGGTTCGAAGCACTCGCGCGCCCCGCCGGCTTTGGCATGCATTCTGTATGCCGACCCTATGCGCAGCTCATCGTCGTTCATGGATCGAACACGGACGGAAGGTCCGCGCGGAGAAGCAGTGCAGAGAACAATGCGAAGGAGGCGCTGCTGATGCGAGTGCTGTTCTGCAACTACGAGTATCCGCCGCTCGGCGGCGGAGGCGGCGTCGTGAACGCGGCGCTCGCCGAGGCGCTCGCGAAGCGCCACGAGGTCACCGTACTGACGTCGCGCGCGCTCGGGCTGCCGGCGGAGGACGTTGCGAACGGAGTTCGCGTCGTGCGCGTCCCCGTCTTCTTTCGCCGCCGATATGCGGCAGCCAACTTCTCTTCGATGTTCGCTTATCTCGTCACGGGAACGTGGGGCGGCCGCCGGCTCGTGCGCATGGCCGGGTTCGACGTGGTGAACACGCATTTCGCGCTGCCGAGCGGGCCCGTGGGCCACAAGGTCGCGCACGCGGCCGGAATCCCGAACGTGCTGTCGGTGCACGGCGGCGACCTGTTCGACCCGAGCAAGCGCTCGTCGGCGCACCGCCACGCACCGCTCCGCGCAGCCGTGCGGTTTCTCGCGTTGAACGCCGACGCCGTCGTCGCGCAATCGAGGGATACGGCGGCCAACCTGCATCGCTACTACGCCGCGGAAGTGGAGCCTGCCGTGATTCCGCTCGGCATCGCGCGGCCGCCGGCCGTCGCGGGGCGGCGCGAGGAATACGGTTTCGCTCCGGACGACGTCTTGCTCGTGACCGTCGGCCGCATGGTCAAGCGCAAGGCCGTCGAGCAGCTCATCGAGGTTCTCGCGGGCTGGCGCGACGAGCGCGTCAAGCTGCTGCTGCTCGGCTCCGGACCCTTGTCCGACGGGCTCGAGCGGCTCGCGTTCCGGCTCGGCGTGCGAGGGCGAGTGCACTTCATGGGGCGCGTGACCGAGCGCGCGAAGTTCGAGCTGCTCTCGAGCGCGGACGTCTACGTCTCGACGAGCCAGCACGAAGGATTCGGCCTCGTGTTCCTCGAAGCCATGGCGTGCGGCTTGCCGGTCGTCGCGTACGACCGCGGCGGGCAGGCCGACTTCCTCGAGGACGGCGTCACGGGGCACGTCGTGCGGCTCAACGATCGAGACGCGTTCCGCGCGCGGTGCGAATCGCTGATCGCGAGCCCCGAGCGGCGCGCGGCCATCGCCGCGGCGAATCGAAAGCGCGCCGAGCACTTCTTCATCGACCGTTGCGCGGAGCGCTACGAGGCGCTGTTCGCGTCCGTCATCGAGGCGCATGCGGCGGGCCGGTCGCGGGCCGCCGCCGTGGCGGCGCCGTCGGGGGAGGCGTGATGGACCTGTCGATCATCGCGCCTCTCTACAACGAGCAGGACAACGTCGTCCCGCTTTGCGAGGCGATCCTCGCGGCGGTTCGTCCGCTCGGCTTGCGCTTCGAGGTGCTCCTGGTCGACGACGGGAGCAAGGACGGGACCTTCGCGGCCGCGGCTGCGCTGCCCGCGCGGCACCCGGAGATTCGCGTGCTGCGGCTGCGGCGGAACTCGGGTCAGACGGCTGCCATGGCGGCCGGCATCGAGCATGCGGAAGGCCGGATCCTCGTGACGATGGACGGCGACCTGCAAAACGACCCTTCGGACATCCCGCTCTTTCTCGAGAAGGTGGCCGAGGGGTACGACATCGTGGTCGGCTGGCGCCACGAGCGCAAGGACAAGCTCGTGAGCCGCAAGATCCCTTCGCGCATCGCGAACCGTCTCATCGGCAAGGTGACCGGCGTGCCGATCAAGGACAACGGGTGCTCGCTGAAGGCCTATCGAGCCGAGGTCATCAAGCAGATACCGCTCTACTCGGAGATGCATCGGTTCATCCCGGCCATGGCGTCGATCGCCGGGCCGCGCCTCGCCGAGATCAAGGTACGCCATCATGCGCGCCGCTTCGGCAAGTCGAAATACGGGCTCTCGAGAGTCTATAAGGTCCTGCTCGACCTGCTCGCCGTCAAGACGATCATCGGCTTCGCGTCGCGTCCGCTCGTCTGGTTCATGGCGCCGGCGGTCCCGGCGTTCGCGATCGGAACGGTGTGCCTCGGGGCAAGCCTCTACGAGACGCTCGTGCGCGGCGGAACGTTCTCCACGCCGCTCGCGGGCATCGGTGTGCTGCTCGGTGCGTTGGCGATCTTCTTGGTCATGACGGGCATGATCGCCGAGCTCGTGTCTCGGACGGGCGACATCGGAGAGCAGCGCCTGTCGATGTTGACCGCAAAGCGTCTCGAGCCGGAGCCGTTGGCGCCGGCGCCGGCGCATTTCATCGACTAGCGTGCTAGGACAAAGGTAGCTTTATGAAGCAACTGGAAGTATCGGTCGTCGTGCCCGTCGGACAGCGGGTGGATAGTCTCGCGGATCTTCACGCCGCGTATCGGCGCGGCCTCGACGAATGTGGGATGACCTACGAGATGCTTTACGTGCTCGACGGCCCGAAACCCGCCGCGCGCGAGGAGCTTTTGTCGCTGCGGCGCGCGGGGGAGCCGATCAAGGTCATCCAGCTCGGCAAGCCATTCGGCGAGGCGACCGCGCTCATGGTCGGGTTCGCAAACTCGAGCGGCGCGAAGCTCGTCACGCTGCCCGCGTACTTCCAAATAGAGCCGCGCGAGGTCGGCAAGCTCCTCTCTGCGCTCGAAGGCGCCGACTTCGTCGTCGCGCGCCGATGGCCGCGCCGCGGCGGGCGGCTCGAGGCGCTTCGGCGCGCGGGTTTCCACGGGCTGCTGAAGCTCATCACCGGCGAATCGTTCAACGACCTCGGCTGCGGCGCGCGGGCCATGAATCGGCGCGTGGCCGAGGAGATCACGCTCTACGGGGAGCAGCATCGGCTGCTGCCGGTGCTCGCCGCCCAGCAGGGATTCAAGGTCGTCGAGCTCGACGCCGCGCAGTCGGACCGGGATCGATTCCGGGGCCGCTATCCCGTGCGGGAGTACGTGCACCGCGTGCTCGACATCCTGACCGTGTTCTTCCTCGTGCGGTTCACGAAGAAGCCTCTGCGCTTTTTCGGCATGATCGGAAGCGCGACCTTCGGCGTCGGCGCACTCGTCGTCGCGGCACTGCTCGTGCAGCGCGTCGCGTTCGCGCATCCGCTGGCCGATCGGCCGGCCTTGCTGCTGGCCTGCCTGTTCGTCGTGCTCGGCGTGCAGCTGTTCGCGCTCGGGCTGCTCGGGGAGCTCATCATTTTCACGCACGCGAAAGACCTCAAGGATTACCGCGTCGCCGACGTCGTGGACGCCGGGCTCGCGCGGGGGCGCAGGACGGCGCAGGCGGGCCCCGCGGCGCAAGCGAGCCCGGCGGCGGTGCAGCCGAGCCAAGCAGTGCAGGCGAGCCAAGCGTTGCAAGCGATCCAAGCGGGTTTGGCGAGCCAACCGAATCTCACGAGCAAAGCCGGTCCGACAAGCCAAGCGGGTCCGGCAATCGAACCAGGTGGGGCGGGCCCGGCCGGTCCGGGGAGCCAAGCGGGTCAGGACACGGCTCGGTTGCTCCCGGATGCGGTGACTCGCTGAGCAGGGGTTTCGCCATGCTGACGGAAAGCAGCGGGCTTCCCGAGGCACCGGGGCAGGCGCTCGGTCCCGGCGTCGAGGTCGGCGGCCGCTACCTCCTCGAGGATCAGCTCGAGTACGGCCGCGTCGGTACGGTCTACAAAGCGCTCGACAAGCAGCGCACGGACGTCTGGGGCGACCCTCAGCACGTCGCGCTGCTCGCGGTGCCGCAACCCTCGGTCGGAAACGCCGCGCTGCTCGAGGCGTTCAAGCGCACGTTCGCGGCCGTTCGCCTCTTACGGCATCCGCACGTCGTGACCGTCCTCGATTTCGACAGGGCCGGCGAAACGTATTTCTTGACGATGGAGCACGTCGACGGCGCGTCCTTGCGCAGCGTCATCGAAAGCCTGCTTCCGGAGACCATCGCGCGGACGGAGGCGTGGAACGTGATCGCCGCCGTGGGTGCGGCGCTGCTCTACGCGCACGACTCGGGCGTCGTGCATGGAGACGTGCGCGCCGAGAACGTCGTCGTCGCGCCGCGCGGACAGGTCAAGCTCCTCTTTTCCGCGGCTTGCTTTGCCGCCAGCGCGCCGTTTCAAGTAGACGAGCGCGAGGACGTCTACGGCCTCGCGGAGCTGGCCTACGAGCTGCTGGCCGGGCACAAGCCCCCGTTCGATTCGCTGCGCAGGTCCCGTCGGGCCGGCGCCGGACGAATCGACGGTTTGTCGCGGCGCCAATGGAAGGCCTTGCAGGCGGGGCTCGCGGGCCGCGAGGAGCGGACCCGCACGATCGCGCAGCTGCTCGACGGCCTCGAGGTCTCGCGCAGGTCGCTCGTGCGCAAGCATGCCGCGCCCAGCCCGCGTCGGAGCGCGCGCGAGCGGGCGCGGAAGCGGGCCCGCGTCGCCCGACCCGAGCCGGTGCTCGAGCGGCAGCCGCTCTCGGGGGACTACTTGCCGTTCCCCCCCCTCGATGAGGGGCGCGATCGTCTCACGCGAGGGGGCGGCCTCGTGCGGCGCGCGGGGGCGGCCGTCTTGATCATGGCGACCGTTCTCGTCGCGGCGGCCGTGTTTCTGCGCTACGGGCCCGTCGGGATCGGCCGCGGAGCGGCGACGGTAAGCGGGGCTGCGATCGAGGGAATCGGCCGCTATGTCGTCGATCCCGGCTATCGAGCGCTGTCGGCGCTCGGGCGTCTCGCGCCGCCGCCTGCGGCGCCGACGCAGGAGGCCGCCGGTGCCGCGAGCCCCGCGGGCAGAACCGAGGAGCAGACTGAACCGGCTACGGCCGCATCCGCTGATGCCCCCGGCGCGGAGGCGGACCGAGCGCAGCGCGAGCGCAACGAGGCGGCTCCCGATGCCGCGGACTCGAGCGGCGCGGCGCGGGGCGATTCGAGCAGCGCGGCGCGGGGCGATTCGAGCAGCGCGGCGCGAGGCGATTCGAGCAGCGCCGGACGGGCTGATTCGAGCAGTGCCGGGTCGGCTGCTTCGAGCAGCGCGGCGCAGGCCGGATCGAGCGCGCAACGCCGGGATCCGAGTGCCGAGCGCGACGCGACCGCCGAGCGCAGCGAAACGCGTGCGGCCGATACGGAAACGCGTTCGGCCGACACGCGCTCGACGACTCCCGATGCGGAGGACTCGGCAGCGCAGGGCGGCGCGCCTTCGTCTGCAAGTGTCGATGCAGGGCCCGCGCCGCTTTCGGGTCGCACCGTGCAAGGCGATGAAGGCCGAGGCGGGCCGGCGTTTGCGAAACGCGAGATCGTCGTGCGCGAGGGCCAGACCGTCGTGCCCATCGAGATCCGCCGGGACGATACTTCGCGCGAAGCGCGGATCGTTTGGTGGACGCAGAACGAAACCGCGATCGCCGGCGACGATTACGCGAGCCTCGGAAACGTCGTCGAGACCTTCGCCGCCGGTGAGGCGAGCCGCACGATCTTCGTCCCGATCACGAACGATTCCGTCGCGGAAGGCCGCGAGTCGTTTCTGGTTCACATCGCTCTCGCGTCCGCGGACGGCAGGCGGCTGGGACCGACGCAGACCGCGCGCGTCACGATCGTCGACGACGACTTCTGATGCTCGGCGACGACGCCCGACGTGTCGTCGCAAGGGCGCCGCCGCTCGAAAGCGGCGGCCGATTTCGTCAGAGCGTAGCCGTCGCCATCTCCGACGGCTGACTCTCCGCGCCATCGCTGTTGAACGCGGTGGCGACGAAGTAGTACGTCGCGGAAGCGAGGTTCTGGACGAGGTAAGTCAGGACTCCGGGATTGTCGATCGTGACCGAGTTCGGATATTCGCCCGGCGCCGTTCCCCAATAGATCTTGTAGCCCGCGAGGTCCGTGAGCGGGCTCCCGTCCTCGTTCTCCGTGGGCGCCTGCCAGCTGAGCTCGACGGACCCGGGTGCGACGTCCTGCACGGTGATCGCAAAGGCGTTGAGCGCGGCGCTGTCCGCGCCGTCCGTCACGGAGATCACGATGTTGTCGTACTTGCCGACGTCGCTCGATGCAGGCTTCCCTTGGAGCTTGCCGCTCGCCATGTCGAAAGTCGCCCAGCCCGGAAGATTTTGGACCTGAAAGGTCAGCACGTCGTTGTCGGCGTCTTCGGCCTGCGGCGCGAAGACGTAAGTTTGGTTCGTAACGGCCGCAGTGGCGGGCGTCCCCGAGATCGTCGGCTTCGAGTTCGCGACGGTCGACTGTCCGTCTGAGCCGTTTCCGGTCGCCGAGCCGCTTCCGCTCGGCGACTGATCCGCCGTCGAGCTGTCGGAGCCGCCGCCTCCGCCGCAACCGGCGAGCGCGACGCAAATCGCCAGAGCCCAGAAAACTTTCGCGTTCGGGACAAGGTTCCCCATGCTCTCTCTTCCCCATATCGTCGTTTGCGCGCCGTGACGCGTGCTCGATTCGGGAATGAGCGCTTGTAACTCGACGGGACCGACACGACCCGAGACGCGACCATGCTGCGCTGGCACGCACGACTCGACCCTTGCTGGCAACCCCGCTGTCTCTGGTCATCCCACAGATCGGAGGCTTTGCGTCTCCGCCTCACGGCGGATTTGCCTTTTACAGCAACGCGCAGTGGGCGCTGGTCTTCACTGCGCAAGCGGAATCTACAGCACGCGAAAGGATCGACAAACCTGTCCTCAAAGAGAGACAACGGAGGAGAGAGAAGGGGATGCAGAGGCGTATCTGTTGCATCCTTGTTGCATGATGCGCGCGGAGCGGCGATTCGCGAGAGCGCGCGCGTTTCGTTTCGTGACGTGCATCACGCCATTGCGCGAGAAGAAGCACGCGAGATTCTCCGCGCTACGGACCCCGCGCAACGAACGACGTGAGCGCGAACGAAAAAGCCGCACGCGCGCGAAGACGCACACGGGCGAAGACGCAAACACGCGCAGACGTACGCACGCGCATACGCACGCGCGCGCACGCACGCGCTCCGCTGCGCGCTTGGAGCGAACGAAAACGTCAGGCTCGCGCTTTGAACTCTCGGCGGCGTTTCGCGAGCGTGTGCTCGGTGTAGCCGTTCGGCTCCTGTCTCGCCTTGAACACTAGGTCGAGCGCCGCCTGGAACGCGACGCTCGAATGCACGTCGGGAGCCATGTTGCGGTAGCTCGGGTCGGCCGCGTTTTGCCGGTCGACGACCTCCGCCATGCGGCGCAAGGTCTCGCGGACCCGGCTTTCGTCCACGAGGCCGTGATGCAGCCAGTTTGCGATGTGCTGCGAAGAGATTCTGAGCGTCGCGCGATCTTCCATGAGACCCACGTCGTTGATGTCGGGCACCTTGGAGCAGCCGACGCCTTGCTCGACCCAACGCACGACGTACCCGAGAATTCCCTGCGCGTTGTTGTCGAGCTCGCGATCGATCTCGGCCTCGCCGAGCTTGCGGTTCCCGAGCAGCGGCGGCGTCAAAATCGAATCGAGGCTCGCGCGCTCGCGCGTCGCGAGCTCGCTCTGGCGCTTCTTGACGTCGACGCGGTGATAATGAATCGCGTGCAAGGTCGCGGCGGTCGGCGAAGGCACCCATGCGCAGCTCGCGCCGGCCTGCGGGTGACCTTGCTTCGCCGCGAGCATCGCCTTCATCTCGTCCGGCATCGCCCACATGCCCTTGCCGATCTGCGCGTGGCCGGGCAGGCCCGTCTCGAGGCCGACGTCCACGTTCCAATCCTCGTAAGCCAGCATCCACTTCGCGTTCTTGATCTCGGGCTTCGGAATCATCGCGCCCGCTTCCATGTGCGTGTGGATCTCGTCGCCCGTGCGGTCGAGGAAGCCCGTGTTGATGAAGATCACACGCTCGCGAACGGCGCGTATGCATTCCTTGAGGTTGACGGTCGTGCGCCGCTCTTCGTCCATGACGCCGATCTTGAGCGTGTTGCTCGGGAGACCGTAGCCGCGCTCGACCCGCGCGAAGAGCTCCGCCGAGAGCGCGACCTCGTCGGGTCCGTGCTGCTTGGGCTTCACGATGTAGACGCTGCCGGCGCGCGAGTTGCGCGCGTCCCCGCTTCCCTCGAGATCGTGCATCGCGGCGAGCACGGTCACGACACAGTCGAGAAACGTCTCGTGGATGGGGGCACCGTCCGCCGTCGTCACGGCATCCGTGAGGACGTGCGCGCCGACGTGACGAACGAGCAGCAGGCTTCTGCCCGGCAGCACGAGATCGCCGCCGTCGGGCGCCGCGTAGCGGCGTGCCGGGTGGAGCGTTCGCTCGAGCGTCCGGCCGCCTTTCTCGAACGACGCTGTCAGCGTGCCCTTCATGATGCCGCACCAATTCGAATAGACGAGGGCTTTGTCCTCGGCGTCGACGGCGGCGACGGAATCCTCGCAGTCCATGATCGTCGTGAGCGCGCTCTCGAGGACGACGTCTTTGATGCCGGCCGGATGCTGCCGGCCGATCGGATGGGCGGGATCGACCTCGAGATCGACGTGCAGACCGTGATGCCGGAGCAGCACGCTCTCGAGCGCGCCGTCGCCGCGGCGCCGGTGGCCCGCGAAGACGCGGGGATCCGCGAGCCCCGTCGTTCGCCCGTCGAGACGCGCGCGGAGCGCGTCGCCTTCGACAGCGAGTCTCGTGACGTCGCGCCACCTCGCGCCGTCGAGCGGCGCGATCTCGTCGAGGATCTCGTTCGCACGGGCGATCACGAGCTCGCCGCGCTTCGGATTGTAGCTGCGGCCCTTCTCGGTGCCGGGGCCTTCGGGCAGCACGTCGGTGCCGTAGAGCGCATCGTAGAGGCTCCCCCAGCGCGCGTTGGCGGCGTTGATCGCATAGCGGGCCTTGTCCACGGGGACGACGAGCTGCGGCCCCGCGACGTCCGCGATTTCGGCATCGACGCCTTGCGTCGTCACCTCGAACGGCGGTCCTTCCGGAACGAGATAGCCGATGCGCTCGAGGAAGCCGCGCGAGGCGGCGGCGTCGAAGGCTTGGCCGCGGCGCGGCGCGAGCCACGCGTCGACCTCGGCCTGAAGCGTGTTCCGCGTCTCGAGCAGCTCGCGATTCCGCGGCCCGAGCTCGCGGACGATCTCCTCGAGCAGCGCCCAGGCCGTGTCCGGGCGTATGCCCGTGCCGGGGGCGATCTCGTCGCGCACGAGGTCGTACAGCGGCTTTGCGATCTTGAGCCGGCCCACGGTCGCGTAATCGGTCATCTCGTCTCCGCGGTAGGGAATTCCGCCCATTGTCGCCGTAAACCACGGCGGAGGCGACGGGGAGCGGCGCGGACGGATGCGGGGTAGCGCGGTTCTATTCTAAGGAGTCGCGGGGCTTCACCGCGTCGCGCCACTTTAAGGCGTCGCGCGGAGAGGCGCGGCGGCAAAGCCGCGGCGTTACGTCGTCGCGGCGATTCGCCAGAGGGAGCTCGTTAGAAAGAGCTCGTTAGCGATCGAGACAGGTGAAGTCCTGCGGGCTGCACAGCGAATCGAAGCCGGCTCCGCCGAGCGTCGAGCTCGAGCCCGCCGCGGAGCTGCTGCTCGAAGGGCGGCGGCTCTCGGCGCCGAGACCCGTCTTCGGCTGGCCGAGACCGCCCGGCGTCATGCCGGCCCCCGGCGGCATGAACGGGTCGCCGAACTCGGTGCCGATGGGGGGCATGCCGATGCCGGTCCCGATGCTCGATCCGATTCCCGAGCCGATGCCGGAGCCGATACCCGTCCCGATGCCGGAGCCGATACCGATACCGGAGCCGATGCCGGTTCCGATTCCCGATCCGATGCCCGTCCCGATTCCCGATCCGATCCCTGTGCCGATGCCGGATCCAATGCCGGTCCCGGTGCCCGATCCGATTCCGGTCCCGATGCCCGATCCGATCCCGGTTCCGATGCCCGTGCCGAGACTGGACCCGAAGCCGGTGCCGATGCCGCCGAGCCCCGGCCTCGATCCTATACCGATGCCCGGCGTCGTGAGCCCGCCTAAGCTCGGGTTCGTGAAGGAGCCGAAGCCGTTGTTCGGGGCGACGCCGATGCCGATCCGGCTTCCGCTTCCGATGCCCGGCGTCGTCGATGTCCCGATCCCGGGCGTCCCCGGCGTGCCGATGCCGGGGCTCGTCGGCGTGCCGATGCCGGGGGTCGTCGGCGTCCCGATGCCCGGGGTCGTCGGGGTGCCGATTCCGGGCGTCGTGGGTGTCCCGATGCCCGCGCCCGTGTTGGGGCCGGGCGTGCCGCCCGGGGAGCCGATGCCGGGCTGACCGAACTGCGCATGGCTCGAGTCGCCAAGCAGACCGACCGCGATGGCCGCTCCTGCGGCAAGGATCCGAGTTCCGTTCCTCATCGTCGCTCTCCGTCCTGTCTTAGTCATCCTCCTTTCAAGATGCGTGCCTCCACGCCCCGCCGGGACGATCGGCGGGACGCGTATAGCGGTCGGGAAGCTGGAGCCGGTCGAGTTGCTCCTCGGCGAAGCGGCGCCGCTCCGGTGCCTGCCGTGCCTACGGCTGCATAGTATGCTTGCGCCGAAGCCGTCCGATTGCGAATGCGGCCCGAGCGCGCAAAACCAAGAGCAGGGGAGATTCGAGGAACATGGCGACGCTTCCTCCCGGCATTACCAGCGCGGTTTTCTCCCGGGCGCTTTCGGAATTCCAAAGCGCGGTCGGAGCGGAGTGGGTGTTCACGAGCGACGAGGACGTCGCGCTCTACCGAGACGCCTATTCGCCGTTTCGCGGCGAGCCCGAGGAGCGCCTCGTCTCGGCGGCCGTGGCGCCCGACACGGTCGAGCAGGTCCGGGCCGTCGTGCGCATCGCGAACGAGCACAAGATTCCGATTTACCCGATCTCGACGGGCAAGAACTTGGGTTACGGAGGCTCCGCGCCGAATCTTTCCGGCAGCGTCGTGCTCGATCTCAAGCGCATGAACCGGATCCTCGAGGTCGACGAGCGCAACGCGTCGGCGCTCGTCGAGCCCGGCGTCAGCTACTTCGATTTCTATCGCTACATACAAGACAACAAGCTCAAGGTCTGGATGGACTGCCCGGATCCCGGCTGGGGCAGCCTGATCGGCAACGCGCTCGACCACGGCGGCGGCTACACGCAATGGCAGTTTCGCAACCACTTCGACGCCCATTGCGGCATGGAGGTCGTGTTGCCGAACGGCGATCTGCTGCGCACAGGCATGGGTGCGTTGCCGGGCTCGAAGACCTGGCAGCAGTACAAGTTCGGCGTCGGGCCTTGGATCGACGGTCTCTTCTCGCAGTCGAATTTCGGCGTCGTCACGAAGATGGGCTTTTGGCTCATGCCGGAGCCCGACGCGTACTTCACGGGCACGGTCACCGTGCCGAAGCACGACGACCTGATTCAGCTCGTCGATATCCTGAACTACCTCGAGAACGTGGGCATCGCGAACGGCATGCCGCAGCTCGGCAGCCCCTTGCTCGGCGGGTTCTTCAGCCCCGCGCCGACGGGGCTACAGGCGCTGATCCGGAACAATGCATCAACGGCGGAAATCGAGGCCTACGCGGCCAAGAACGGGCTTGGCTATTGGAGCTGCACGATCAAGATGTACGGCGCCGAGAAGGCGCTCGCCGCGAATTGGGAATACGCGCAGCAGAAGTTCGCCGCGATTCCGGGCGCGAAGTTCGAAGCCGGAGAGTTCTACAAGTTTCCTTTGAGCGCGGAGCAGATCACGGAGATCCAGCGCCGCCAGGCCGAAGGCTCGCGCGCGTCGACCCTGCCCGAGTTCGGCATCCCGAGCCTCACGATGTTCTCGATCGGCGCGCGCAGCGAGACCAACCCGAATCCGACGCAAGGCCACATCTGGTTCTCGCCGATCATCCCGCGAACGGCCGAGGCCGTCTTCGAGGCGAATCGCGTGTTTGCCGAGGCCGCGAAGGAGATGAACCTGCCGATCGCCGCCGCCGGCTTCACGCTGCCGACGACCTACTGGAACCGGGCATTCGTCTACATCTTCGGCTTTCCCGTCAGCAGCGACGTCGAGACCAACAAGCGCACGCGGGCAAACATCGAGCGGCTCATCGAGATCGGCGCCGAGCACGGCTGGGGAGAGTACAGGACGCCGCCGGCGTTCCAAGACGCCGTGACGGACGTCTATTCTTTCAACGATCACGCCTTGCGCCGTTTCCACGAGACGCTCAAGGACGCCATCGATCCGAACGGCATCTTGTCGGCCGGGCGCTACGGTATTTGGCCGAAGCAGTTGCGAGGAGAAAGAAAAGCATGAAGCGCGCCGTCGTCGTCTTGGTGCTCGCGGGCGGTTTCGCGTGGGGGCTCGTTTTCGCCCAGCAAGGCGGGCAGGGCGGGCAAGCCGAGCAAAGCGCGCAGGGCGGGCAAGCCGAGCAAAGCGCGCAGGGCGGGCAAGCGGAGCAGCGTGCGCAGAGCCGGCCAAACGAGCCGGTCGGACCGGCCGGCCAAAACCAGCTTGCGCGCGGCAAGGCCGTCTTCGAGAAATGGTGCTATCCCTGCCACGGCGACGGCCCGGGCAAGCCCGGGACCGCGGCCCTTCAGGCGCTCTACGAGGGCCAGAAGCCCGCGCTGCTCGAGGAGCGCACGGACCTGACGCCGCAAGTCGTAAAGACGTTCGTGCGCAGCGGCGTGACCGTCATGCCGTTCTTCCGCAAGACGGAGATCGGCGACGCCGACCTCGACGCGCTCGCCGCCTATCTCGCGCAGTGACCGCGCCGCCGCCGTGACGAAGACTCGATCGGCGTCGGCGCGGCTCGCCGTGAAGGTCACGGCGAGGGCCGCGCGCAGCGAGATCGTCGGATGGACCGGCGATCGGCTCAGAATCCGAATCGCCGCCGTGCCCGAGGGCGGCAAGGCAAACGCCGCGCTCGAGGCGTTTCTCTCCGACGCCGCCGGACTACCGCGCAGCGACGTGCGCGTCGCGACGGGCCGCGGCTCCACGTTGAAGCTCGTGGAGTTCGCGGGCGTCGAGCAGGCGGAGATCGATCGGCGCTTCGGCCGGCCGGGCGGCTGACGCGCTCACGCCTGCGCGTTCCCGGTCAGAAGCCGGCGCAAATCGGCGAATCTCGCCGGCTTCTGCAGAAAGTGATCGAAGCCGAGCGCACGCCAGTCCACCTCGCGCTCGCTGCGGCCGGACAGGCAAATGAAGCGCGCGTTCGCGCACTCCGGTAGCGCCTGAAGCTCGGCGAGCACCTCGGCCCCCGAGGCGTCCGGTAGGCCGAGGTCGAGCACCACCGCGTCGAGGGGCCCCGTCTTCGCCGCGCTCACGGCGCTCGCGGCGTCGCTCGCCGTGCGTACTCCGCAGCCCGCCTTCTCGAGCAGGAGCTGGAGCAGCTTCAACGTATCTTGGTTGTCCTCGACGACGAGTACCGTGCCGTCGTGCGCGCGGCGCCGCCGGCGCGCCGAGCGTTCCTCCCGCGTGAGGTCTTGCGTGTGATGGCCGACCATGTTGACGAGGCGTGCGCGCTCGACGGGCTTGCTCAAGTAGTCGTCGCAGCCCGAGTCGAGACACCGAGCCTCGTCTTCTTTGCGTGCGTGTGCGGTCACGGCGATGATCGCTCCCTCGAAACCGCGGGCCCGGAGCTCCGCCGCCGTCGAGTAGCCGTCGCGCGCGGGCATCTGCAGGTCGAGCAGCACGGCGTCGAACGGCCTCGACTCCGCCTCCGCGCCGCGGACCTCGGCGAGCGCTTGCTCGCCGTCGGAGGCGACCACGACCTCCGCGCCCGCTTCCTCGAGTATCATGCGCGCGAGCAAGCGCATGTCGGCATGGTCATCGACGACGAGCACCCGGCAGCTCAGCGACGCCGTAATCTCCCAGGCCGTGCTGCGCGGACGGTTCGCGAGCCCGGGCTCGACGAGCGGGACGTCGGACAAGTCGCCCGTCGGAATCACGAGCGCGAACGTGCTGCCGGATCCTTCCTTCGTCGTCACGGTCACGTCGCCGCCGAGCTTGCGGCTCAACGCCCGGCAGATCGATAGGCCGAGACCGCTGCCGCCGAAGCGGCGCGTGAGCGACGCATCGGCCTGCGTGAACGGCATGAAGAGCCCGTCGAGAATGTCGGGCCGGATGCCGATGCCCGTATCGGTCACGTCGAAGCGAATCCGCTCCTCGGGGAGCAGCTGCACCGTGATGCGAACGCCGCCTCGCTCGGTGAACTTGATCGCGTTCTCGACGAGATTGATGAGAATCTGGCGCACGCGCGTGCGGTCGGTCGAGATCGTACGCGGCAGCGGCCCTTCGAAAGCGACGTCGAGCGCGAGGCCCTTCGCCGTCGCGCGGAGGCTCAGCAGCGATTGGACCTCGAGCACGAGCTCGTCGGGCGGCACTCGCTCGCGATGGAGCTCGAGCTTGCCTGCCTCGATGCGAGACAGGTCCAAGATGTCGTCGATGATCTCGAGCAAATAGCGGCCGTTGCTGTAGATCGTCTGGAGGTACTGCAGATCCTCGCGGTTCTTGAGCCTCGGCCGCAAGATGTCGGCGTAGCCGAGGATCGCGGACATCGGCGTCCGGATCTCGTGACTCATGTTGGCGAGGAATTCGCTCTTGGCCTTGTCCGCGGCCTCGGCCCTCGCGCGCGCGGCGCGCAGGTCCGCCTCGGTGCGCTTGTGCTCGGTGATGTCGTGCGCGATTCCGTGCCATGTCAAGCCTTCGGCGTCGGCGATCGGGTGCGCGAAGATCTCGAGCCAGACCTCGCCTTTCTCGGGATGAAGGTGGCGAAACTGACTGTGCCACATCGACAGCGTTCGCACCGACTCGTCGATCTCGCGCTGAAAGCCCTCGAGGTCGTCGGGATGCACGTACTTGAGCAGCACGAGCGGATCCGCGGAGATGTCCTCGGGCGAGAAGCCGTGCGTCTCGCGCAGGTGGGGCCCGACGAAAAGGTACGCGGGCGGCCCTTCGTAAGGTCGCCGGAACGTGAACAGCGTGCCCGGCGCCGCCTCCGCGACCGCACGCAACTGATCGGCCAGCCGGCCGAGGCGCGCATGAGCTTCGCGCAGGTCGTGCTCGGTCTCTTTCTGGCGGTCGATGTCGATGATCACGCCGTAAACGTGCTCGACGTTTCCCGCGTCGTCATAGATGAAGCGGCCGCGGCCCTGAAGCCAATGCACCTCGCCGTTCGGCCAGATCACGCGGTACTCCGTCTCGATGTCGCGGTGCTCGCGCTTCGCGGCTTCGAAGTCGGCGTGACGGCGTGCTCTGTCGTCGGGATGCACGCGGGCGATGAACGCCTCGTAGCTCGGCTCGACGGAGCCCGGCTCGTAACCGAGCAGGCTCAGCGTCTCGGCGGACCATGTCGTGCTGCGCGTCGGCTCGTGCTGCTCCCACGTTCCCAGACGCGCCGCGGCGAGCGCTTGATAGACGTGCGCGGCGGCGTCGGCGCGGGAGGCGGCGTCCGGGGAGCGCAAGGGCGCCGATCCGGATTCGATGTCCTGCGCGCCGGCCGATACGGTCGCGCCCGAGCCGGCCGCAGAAGGCGAAGCGAACGATGAGGAAGTCGTCTTGTCGGCCACCCTCGGTTTACCGTTTCTGTAGTGCTTGAGGGTTTCCCTGCCGATGGTAACAGCAATTACAGCGGAGTGCGCGAGAGGATTTGCCGTCGGCGTTTCGCTCGGGTTCCGGCCCACGCGCGATTCGCCGCGAGCGCGACGACGCGCGCGGCGCGGACGAATTCGCGTCCGGCCGAGAAGCACGTAAACTCTGGAAGCCCTTGCATCGGACGGACGG
>DASTSM010000208.1:0-7099 GCA_035760685.1 Gammaproteobacteria bacterium
TCTTCGGGATGCTCCTCGGCGAGCCGCGCGGCGAGAACGTCCATGGCCGCTTCGACCTGCGCGACGGTCACGCCGTCGCGAAGGCGCGCCTTGACGAGCAAGGGCGCGCGTATCGCGTCCCTGGGCGCCGCGACATGAGTCATCGCGGGGAGCGCTGCGATCGGCAGCCAGAAATCCGTGCCGAGCCCGACGTCGACGATGCCGCGGTAGTCTGCGGGACCGACGCCGACGATCGTGACCGGCACGCCTTCGATCCGGATGATCCGCCCGAGGACGGACGGGTCCGCGTGGAACACGTCGGTCCACGTGCGGTAGCCGAGGACGGCGACGGGAGCGGCCGCGGACCGTTCCTCCGCCGCATCGAACCAGCGGCCGAGCGACGGCTTTAGCCCGAGCACGTCGAGGTAGGACGCCGTCGCGTACTCGACGGCCGCGCCGCGAATGTTCCCTTCGTAGAGATAGCGGGCGGGCGTCGGGATGCTGCCGGCCATCGTGCCCGCGAAGAGGCCGCTCGTGCCGGCGATCTCCTGGTACGCCGCATACGACGTCACGACGAGCGGTCTGCCCGCGGGGTCGTTCTCGTAGATGTTGACGACGCGAGCCGGATCGGCGATGGGGCCGTCGCGAAACAGCACGGCATTCACGGCGCTGAAGATAGCGGTGTCGGCTCCGATCGCGAGGCCGAGGATCAGCATCGCGGCCGCGGTGAAACGCCAATCGCGCACGAGACGCCGCAGTCCGTAGCGCGCGTCGCGTGCGGCCGCATCGATGGCCGCGGACCAGCGCGTGCCGCGGCCGGCCGACTTCGGTTCGAGGCCGCCGAATCGCATGTCACTCGATCCGCAAAGCCGAGGCCGGATCGACGCCGGCGGCCCGGCGCGCGGGCACATAGCTCGCGACGAGAGCGACGAGCAGAAGCCCGGCCGAGACGGCCGCGAAGGTCGCCGGATCGGTCGGGCTCACTTCGAACAGAAACGACGCGAGCACGCGTGAGAGCGCGAAGGACCCGGCCAGGCCGAGTGCGACCCCGAGCACGGCCATGAGCAGAGCGTTGCGCACCACGGCGCCGACCACGGCCGCGCGCTGCGCGCCGAGCGCCATGCGGAGCCCGATCTCCGAGCTCCTGCGCGCGACGGTATAGGACAGCACGCCGTAAAGCCCGATCGCGGCGAGCAGCAGCGCGAGCGCCGCGAAGCCGCCGACGAGCGTGAGCTGCGTCGTCCGATTCGCGAGCTCGGCGTCGAAGACGTCGCTCATCGTGCGGATGTCCACGGGCTGATCGGGGTCGACGTCCCAGACGGCCCTGCGCAGGGCCGGCGCGAGCGCGAGCGGGTCGCCCGAAGTCCGCACGACGAGATACCTCGGCCAGAGGAAAAACACGTCGGGGCTGATCTGCTCGAGCGGCTGATAGAACTCGCGATCGGGCGGAACGTCGAGCCCCATTTGGCGAACGTCGCCGACGACGCCGACAACCGTGAGCCACGGCGCATCGCGACTGCCCATCCTAAAACGGCGACCCACGGGGTCCTCGCCGGGCCAATAGGCGCGCGCCATGGCCTCGTTGACGATGACCGCGGGCGCGCCGTCCGCGACGTCGCGCGCGTCGAAACGACGGCCGCGGAGCAGCGGGACGCCGAGCGTTTCGAGGTAGCCCGCGCTCACGGCGCGGTCGGCCGCGAGATAGCGCGTGATGCTCTCCGGGCTCGGCGGCGGCTGACCCTCTATCCCGACGATCGTTCGGCCTCCCTTGAAGACGAGCGGCGGGACGGTGACGTAGCCTGCGCTCGCCGCGCCCGGAAGCGCGCGGACGCGCTCGAGCACGGCCGTGTAGAACGCCTTGCGGCGCGGCGCGTCGGAGTACTTCGAGGGCGGCAGGTTCGTCTCGGCGATGAGAAGGTGGTCCGGGCGAAAGCCGGGATCGACGGCGAGCAAATCCGCATAGCTCCGGAGCAGCAGGCCGGCGGCCGCGAGCAGCACGACGGTCAACGTGATCTCGACGACGACGAGGGCGTTGCCCGCGAGCGCTCCGCGCGGCCCCGCGCCGCGGCCGATGCCCTTCTTGAGCGATTCGGAGAAGTCGACGCGCGCGGCGGCGAACGCGGGTCCAGCGCCGAACAGCAGCACCGTGACGAGCGCGATGGCCGCGGTGAAGCCGAGGACCCTCAAGTCGAGCGCCGGCGCCGTGCCGTCCGGCAGCGTCGCGGGAATCAGCCGCGCGAGATAGCCGAGGCAGGCAACCGAGAGCCCGATGCCGGCGACGAGACCGAGCGCGCCGAGCACCGCGCTCTCCGTCAAGAGCTGGCGCAGCACGCGCGGGCGGTTCGCGCCGAGCGCCTGGCGCAGCGCGATCTCCTTGCGGCGCGCCGTGCCGCGTGCGAGCAGCAGGTTCGCGACGTTCGCGCAGGTGACGAGCAGGACGAGCGCGACGGCGCCGAGCAGAGCGACGAGCGCGCGCCGAACGTCGCCTCCTCCGAGGACGCTCGCCCCGCGAGCGAGCTCCTCCCGGAGCGGGGAGACCGTGACGCCGAGGTTCGCGTTGGTCGCCGGATAGTCTTCGGCCATCGCGTTCGCGACGGACGTCATCTCGGCCTGTGCTTCGGCGAGCGTCACGCCGGGCTTGAGCCGGGCGACGACGTAGAGATAGTGGTTGTTGCGCTGCGCGAGCTCCTCGGGCGTGAACGAGGCCGGGACCCAGACCTCCGTGTCCTTGTCCGGGAAGCGGAAGTCCGGCGGGACGATGCCGATTACGGTGTGCTTCACGCCGTCGAGGACGATGTCCTTTCCGACGAGCCCGGGATCCGCGCCGAAGCGCCGGACCCAAAGCGTCTCGCTCACCACGGCGACGGGCACCGCGTCCGGGCCTTCGTCGTCGGCCGAGAACGTGCGCCCGAGGATCGGCTCGAGGCCGAGCACGGAGAAAAGGTTCGCCGTCGTGCGCGTCCCCGCGAGGCGCTCGGGCTCGCCGCTGCCCGTCAGGTTGTACGTGATCAAGCCGTTGAAGAGCGCCATGTCCTCGAACGACCGGCTGCGCGCCTTCCAGTCGACGAAGTTGGCGGGCGCGGGCTCGGCGCGGTTCGGACCGCCGACGGCGGACGCGTCTTCCCAGAGGATCACGAGCCGATCGGGCTCCTCGAACGGCAGCGGCTTCAGCAGCACCGCGCTGACGACGCTGAAGATCGACGTGTTCGCGCCGATCCCGAGCGCGAGGATCAGCACGGCCAGGATCGTAAAGCTTAAGCTGCGGCGCAGCATGCGGAGCGCGTAGCGCAAGTCTTGAGCGAGCATCGGGAGCCTGCCGGTTCGGGTCGTTCCGCTCGACTACGCAACCGTCATGCCAAAAAGCTGCAGCGCGGCAACTCGTTGATTGGAGGAGGGGACAATCAAAACGTCCGTCGAGGGCGCGCAGGCAACTCGTCCCGCATTCGGACACGATGTCCCGTTGCAGGGACGACTGGTCCGGCGCCGGCTGCATCCCGGGTACCGACGCCGGCTCCAGGGCGACAAACGGCGGACTACTCGATCCGCAGCGCCCTGAGCGGATCCACCTTCGCGGCATGCCGCGCGGGGATCACGCAGGCCAGCATGGCCACGGCCGTCAGCAGCAGCGCCACCGCCGCTATCGTCGGAGGGTCCATCGGCGTCACGCCGTAAAGCTGATTGGCGATGAGCCGGGTCAATGCGAAAGCGGCTCCGATGCCGATCGCGAGACCCGTCACCGTGACGAAGAGGCCTTCCCGGACGACGAGCCGGACGATGTCCGACGGCCCGGCGCCGAGCGCCGACCGTATGCCGAACTCGTGGGCGCGCTGCTCCACGGAATAGGCGATGACGGCGTAGATTCCGATGGTCGCGAGGAAAACGGCGAGGCCCGCGAACAATCCCAGCAGGCGCAGCCAGAAACGCTCGTTCGCCGCGGACTCGGAGAGCCGCTCGCGCATCGGCATCACGTTGTCGACCGCGACCGACGCGTCCACGTCCGCAACGACCTGACGGACCGCGGCGGCGACGGCCATCGGATCGGCGGCATCGGTGCGTATGGCGAAGTCCTTGCGCGCATGAATATAGAACGGGCCGGTGCCGGCGTAATCCCAGAGGTGCTGTCGGTAAGGAACGTACATCATGGGCACCGGGTCGTCCTGGAGCCGCATGCGCGTATCGGAGACGACGCCCACGATCTCGCGGGGGCGGTCGTCCGTCAGATCCCGATTGCCCTGGTTGATGCGGGCTTCGAGCACTTGGCCCAGCGGGTCCTTGCCGCCGAAGAACTGCCGGGCCAGCGTCTCGTTGATGACGACGACGCCGGCGGCGGCTTCGTTGTCCGCGCGAGTGAAGACGCGTCCGCGGAGCAGCCGAACGCCCATCGTCTCGAAATAGTCCTCGCTGACCTCGAGGTACTGTGCCGCGCGGCCGTTGTCGCCGGGATTATCCGCCTCGCCCACGATGCGGAACGGCAGATTCAAGGACTCGCGGGGCGGCAGCGCCGTCGTCATGCCGACCGAGCGCACGCCGGGCAGCGCCTTCAATCGGTCCATGAGCTGCTCGTAAAACACCGCGACTTGCGGCGTGACGCTGAAGTGCCGCGCATTGTGCCGCTTTCGGTATCGCTCGAGGCCGGAGAGATTGATCTCCATCGTGAGGAGCTTGTCCGGGCGAAATCCCATGTCGACGCGCATGACTCGCGCGTAGCTGTTGATCATGAGGCCCGCTCCGACGAGCAGAACCAGGGCCAGCGCGACTTCCATGACGACGAGCGCGCGGCGCAGACCCTGGCGAATGCCGCTGCCGCCGCCGCGGGCCGATTGCTTGAGCGCTTCCTGGAGATCGGGCCGCGAGGCGCGGAAGGCCGGCACGAGCCCCGCGAGGATTCCCGTCAGCACGGACACGCCGAACGTGAACAGCAGGACCGCGGGACTGATCGCGATGTCCTCGGTCGGCGGATAGAAATCGGGCGCGAGCGCGACGAACAAGGACTTGCCGACGTAGGCGACGGCGATGCCGAGTGCGCCGCCGACGAGCGCAAGCAGAACGTTCTCGGTCACGAGCAGCCGGATCATGCGCCCGCGGCCGGCCCCGAGAGCGACGCGCGTCGCGAGCTCCGATTGACGCGTCACGCTCCGGCTCAACTGAAGGTTCGCGACGTTGACGGCGGCGATCAGCAGAACGAATCCGACGGCGCCGAGCAGCAAGTACAGCGTCGCCTTGTAGTCGCTCGTGAAGACCGCGTGCAGCGGCTCGAGCTGGATGCGCCACTGCTCGGGGTCCTTGCTGCCCGGCAACGAGGCCTCGACGCGCTGGGCGATCGTGCCGAGCTCCGCCTCCGCCTCGGCGTAGCTGACGCCGGGCTTGAGACGCGCGAGCGTCTGCACTCGAGCGCCCGGAATGCGAGCCACGTTGAATGCAAACCAGCCGTCCACGTCCGCCATCGACGGATGGACCCAGAAGTCGGACGGCATGACGCCGATGATCGTGCGGCCCCAGGCGGCATCCCATCCGGGGATCGTCTTGCCGACGACGTCGGGATCGCCGCCGAAGTATTGTTGCCAGAGACGATAGCTGATGACGAGCGACTCGGCGGTGTCCCCTTCGACGGTCGGCTCGTCGAGGCGAAACCATCGCCCCACGATCGGCTTGACGCCGAGCACGGACAGCGTGTCCAAGGAGATGCCGCCGAGGCTGATCCGCGTGGCGCCGGTCGGACCGGACACGGACATGTCGACGCCGCCCGTGATGCCGCCGCCGACCTGGGTCAACGTTCGGCTCTGCTCCCGCCAGGCTTGATGCACGTCGATGGCGGGCGGACGCATGCGCCCGTCCCGCTGGTTCACTTCCATGACCCATACGAGCTGCTCGGGGTTCGGGAACGGCAGCGGACGCAGGACCACCGAGTTCAGCACGGTGAAGATCGCGCTCGTCGCGCCGATGCCGAGGGCCAAGGTCAGAACCGCGGCCAACGTGAAGCCGTGGTTCTTCCGGAGCAGCTTCAGCCCCCAGCGAAGATCGTGGCGGAACTCTGCGAGCCACGCGCCCATGCGGACGCCTCCCTTCTATTTGTTAGCGGAGCCCAAGCGTGCCTTTTCGACAGCTTCTCGGGCGCGGAAGCGCCTTGTCAATAAAGTCGTTGCATGAGGAAAGCGCGGAGCGCGTCACTCCGTCCTAAGAGCCGTCGCCGGATCCACTTCCGCCGCTCGGCGCGCGGGCACGTAGCTCGCGAGCAGCGCGACGAGCACGAGCGCCGCGGCGGCGGCTGCGAACGTGGCAGGATCGGTCGGCGTCACGCCGAACAGAAACGACGCGAGCAGCCGCGAGAGCGCGAACGACGCTGCCAGACCCAGCACAAGCCCGAAGACGGCCATGAGCAGCGCGTTTCCGACGATGGAGCCGACGACGCTCGCGCGCTCCGCGCCGAGCGCCATTCTCAGCCCGATCTCCGACGTGCGCCGCGCGACCGAGTAGGACAACACGCCGTAGAGCCCGATCGCGGCGAGCAGCAGCGCGAGTGCGGCGAAGCCGGCGAGGAGCGTGAGCTGCGTGCTTCGATTCGCAAGCTGATCGTCGACGACGTCGCTCATTGTGCGGATGTTGACGGGCTGGTCCGGATCGACGTTCCAGACGGCTCTGCGCACGGCGGTCGCGAGCGCGAGCGGGTCGCCTTCGGTTCGGACGACGAGATACCTCGGCCACATGAACGAGTCGGCGCGGAGCTGCATCATCGGCACGTAAATCGCCGGGTACGGAGCCTCGTCCAATCCCATCTGCCGGACCGTGCCTACGACGCCTACCACGGTAACCCATTCGGAGTTGGGGCCCGCGATTTTAAAACGCCGGCCGATCGGGTGCTGGCCCGGCCAACGCACCTCGGCCATGGTCTCGTCGACCACGGCGGCGAGAGGCGCGTCGGCCGCGTCTCGGCTGTCGAGCCGCCTGCCCCGGACGAGCGGGACGCCGAGCGTCTCGAGATAGTCCGTGCTCACGCTGCGAACGGCGGCGAGGTAGCGCAGGCCCTCGTCGGGCCGCGGCGGCGGTTGCCCGCGATCGTCCTGCCCGAGCCCGCGCCGCGGCCGAGGCTCCGTTTGACCGCCTCGCTGAAATCGACGCGCGC
>DASTSM010000209.1:0-8518 GCA_035760685.1 Gammaproteobacteria bacterium
CCTGGCCAGGGTCTGCGTCATCGGGGTAGTAGTCGAAGTCCGTGCGCCCTTCGGGCTCGTCGCGGTAATCGAGCCGGCCCGCGGCGTCGTAGGCGAGGGTGACCTCCTGAAGCTTCGCGTCCTGCTGCCGCGAGATCTGGCTCGAGCCGGGCCGCTACGTCGTCGCGCACGCCGGCGTGCTCGTCGCGCAGGTCACGCAAACGAAGGGCAAGGGCGAAGTGCAGTACGTCGGCGTGACAACGGGCATGAACAGCCTGATCCGGCCCGCGCTCTACGGTGCCTATCACGAGATCACGAACCTTACGCGGCTCGGCGAGGCGGCGACCGAGGTCGTGACGGTCGTGGGCCCGATCTGCGAGACGGGCGACCGGCTGGGCTCGGATCGCCTGCTGCCGGTCACGCGTGAAGGCGACGTACTGCTGATCTCGAACGCGGGCGCGTACGGGTACGTCATGAGCTCGCACTACAATCTGCGCGAGCCGGCCGAGGAGGTCGTGATCTGACTAGGTGCGTTTCGCCCGCGCAAGCATGTGACCGGAACAGGCAACCGACGGGCTCGGCAACCGGCCTTTCGCCCAAAATCCTGCCATGCGAGTTTGATCTGAAATTAACACCCACGGTAGATTAGTCATATTCCGAGCCATACCTTTATGAGCGCACGCGACGACCAAGCGCTGATCGAGAAGTTGAAGAGCCTGCCGCCGCAACGCCGCGCAGAGGTCGAAGACTTTATCGACTTCCTGCGTAGCCGCGAAACCGACCAGCACCTCGCGCGAGCTGCGGCTCAAGCTTCGGAACCCGCATTCAAGGCCGTCTGGGACAACGCCGACGACGCCGACTACGATCGGCTGTAGTTTCAGGCCGCAGCCCCGAGCTCGCGAAGCACTCATTAGTTCGGCGATGTCGTGCTCGTGCCGTTTCCATTCACCGACCAGTCCACGGCGAAACAGCGACCCGGCGTAATCGTCTCGAGCGCCGATTATCACGACGCGCGCCACGATCTGATTCTGATGGCAGTCACGAGCCAGTTACGCGGCATCAGCGCCTTCGGGGAGCTAATCGTGGAAGACTGGCAAGCCGCGAAGCTGCTTAAACCCTCCGCCATTAAGCCCGTGCTCGCAACGCTCGAGCAGTCCCTTGTCCTCAAGACCCTCGGCCGGCTCTCGGCGCGCAATAGCAGCGTTTACGCGAATCGATCCGCACGCTCTTCGGGTAACGACCCGCGAAAATCGACTCGGACCGGAGCAAGAGGCCGGGGAGTGCACGTCTCGTTAAGCCGAGATAGGCACCTGACCGGATGGTTCGAGCTTACGGGCTTACGCGCGACCAGCTCGGTTTGCAGGTATACGAGCGCAAGAACCAGAATGTTCGCTGCGTGCGCGCCTCGCGGAGTGGACGTATCGGCCGGATTCCTCTTACGCGAAGCCTCCCGTGTTGCGCGGGTTTCACTCTGTTCGGCGGCAAGCGCCACTCGCGTATCCGGTACATACAGCATATTGGCGCTGAGCGGAAACTTCCGCGTTTGTTAGATCGATCTCGCCGCGAGCAACTATCGACAGTCGAGCGCCGTTTGGTGCTCGGTGCTCGCGCCGCCGGCGCTCGACCTTGATCTACGTCAAGGTGCACGGGCGGAGCCCCGGCTAGCCTGGTCTCGGCGCCGAATGCGGAGTCCTGAGCCCCATGACCCACGTTGTCACTGAAAATTGCATCAAGTGCAAGTACACGGACTGCGTCGAGGTCTGTCCGGTCGACTGCTTCCATGAAGGGCCGAACTTTCTCGTCATCGATCCCGACGAGTGCATCGACTGCACGCTCTGCGTCGCCGAGTGCCCGGCGCGCGCGATCTACCCCGAGGACGAGGTGCCGGCGGGGCAGGAGGTCTTCTTCCGGATCAATGCCGAGCTCTCAAAACGCTGGCCGGTCATAGCAAAGAAGATCGACGCGCCGGCGGATGCCGAGGACTGGGACGGCCGGCCAGGGAAGCTCGAGTACCTCGACGAGGGAACGCCGTAGGCACGTGGACACCTTCCACTACATCGCGATCTCGTTTCACATCCTCGCCGCCGTGATCTGGATCGGCGGCGCGATCTTCCTCGCCGCCGTGCTGGTGCCGGTCCTGCGCGATCCTGCGCTGCGGCCGCACGCTCCGGAGCTGATTCGCCGCGCCGGCGTACGTTTCCGCAACCTCGGCTGGGCTTGCCTGCTGATTCTCGTCGCGACCGGCGCCGTCAACCTCGGACGGTGGGGCGTCGACTGGCCGCGCTTCACGAGCGCAGCGCTCTGGAGCACCGCATGGGGACGCATACTCGCGCTCAAGCTCGGGCTCGTCGTCGTCGTCCTCGCCCTGAGCGCAATGCACGACTTCGTCGTGGGTCCGCGCGCGCGCGCGCGAATGCGTCAGGCGCCCGGCTCTCGGGAGGCTATGCGGCTGCGCCGCTGTGCAGGCTGGATGGGGCGGCTCAACGTGCTGCTCGGCGTCGTCATCGTCGCCCTTGCCGTCATGCTGACGCGGGGCCCGCCCATTTGAGCGCCGCCTGTATCTGCCGCCCGAGGATGCCACCGCCGCTCTGCAAATCTCTACACATCGAGCGTTAACGAAAGATGCGTATCCCTCAACGACGCGTGAACATGCGCTCGGACCTCATTCACGCAAGGAGAGCAGACATGCGGACACTGACGGGTTGCGAGCTGGAGACCGTCGCGGGAGGAGATTCTTCGGAGGTGGACCAAGCGATGTGGGCGACCTTCATGATGATGGCGATTTGTCCCACGCCGCTCGTGGTCGCCGTAGGCGGAGCCGCGCTCCTTTACTACGTGTGGTGCTGATTCAACTACGGGTGGTGCTGAGTCGACTACGCGCGACGCTGATTCGGCCGGCGCTGAAATCAAGGCTGCGCGCGGGCGGCATGCCGCCGCTCGAGCTCGCGCGCGACGTCCGCGAGGCCGAGGCCGCGCAGCTTGAGCAGCACGATCAGGTGGTAGAGCAGGTCGGCCGCCTCTTCGGTCACGCGCGCGTCCGGCTCGCCGACGGCGGCGAGCGCAATCTCGACGCCTTCCTCGCCGACCTTCTGGGCGACCTTCGCGACGCCTTTCGCGGCGAGCCGCGCCGTGTAGCTGCTCTCGGGCGCCTCGGCGAGGCGCTGCGCGACGATCTTCTCGAGCGCGTCGAGGAAGTCTGTGCCGCTCATCGCCGCGGCTCCTGTCCGGTCGGCGGCCGGATCGCGACGCCGGCGTCGATGAGATAGCGCTTCAGGTCCGGGATCGCGATCTCGGCCGAGTGGAACACGCTCGCCGCGAGCGCGCCGTCCACGCGTGCCCGCTCGAAGACCTCCGCGAAGTGCGCCATCGAGCCGGCGCCGCCCGAGGCGATGAGCGGCAGCTGCACCCCGTCGCGCACGAGCGCGAGCTGGTCGATGTCGTAGCCCTCGCGCACGCCGTCCTGGTTCATGCAGTTCAACACGATCTCCCCCGCGCCGCGGTCCTGCACCTCGCGCACCCAGTCGAGCGTCCGCCGGCGGCTCGCGCGCATGCGGCTCGGATCGCCCGTGTTCTGGTACACCTCGTAGTCGCCGTCGCGCATGAGGCTGTCAACGCCGATGACGACGCACTGCGAGCCGAACCTGCGCACGAGCGCGTCGATGAAGTCGGGATTCTCGAGCGCGGGCGTGTTGACGGAAATTTTCTCGGCACCGAAATTCAGCACGCTCTCGGCGTCGGCGAGCGTGCGGATGCCGCCGGCCACGCAGAACGGGATGTCGAGCACGGCGGCCACCTTGTTGACCCAGCTCCGATCGACCGTGCGGCCGTGCGGGCTCGCGGTGATGTCGTAGAACACGAGCTCGTCGGCGCCTTCGTCGCGATAGCGGCGCGCGAGCTCGAGAATATCGCCCATGACGCGGTGGTCGCGGAATCGAACGCCCTTGACGACGACGCCGTCCCGGACGTCGAGGCACGGGATTATGCGCTTCGTAAGAATCGCTGCATCTCCTCTTCGCCGATCCGGCCCTCGAGCAGCGCCTTCCCGGCGATCGCGGCCGCGGCGCCCGTCGCGCTCAAGGCTTCGAGATCGCCCGCATCCCGAATGCCGCCCGACGCCTGAAACGCCACGGCCGGCCACTCGGCCGCGCATCGCCGATAGAGCTCGAGATTCGGCCCCGCGAGCGCGCCGTCGCGATCGATGTCGGTGCAGAGTACGTGGAGGAGGCCTCGCTCCTGGTAGCGCGACATCGCCTCCGCCAGCGTGAGCCCGCTCGTGCGCGTCCATCCATGCGTCGCGACGAACGGCACGTTGTCCCCCTCCAGGCGTACGTCGAAGCCGAGCACGATGCGCTCGGCGCCGACCTCGTCGAGCCAGCCGGCGACGCGCTCGGGATCCGTCGCCGCGAGGCTGCCGATCACGACGCGGTCGGCGATCCCGAGCGCGCGCTCGAGGCTCTCCCGGTCGCGGATGCCGCCGCCGAGCTGCACGTGAAAATTCTCCGCGCGCATGGCTTCGACGAGCGGGAGATTCGCCGGCGCGCCCTGAGCCGCGCCGTCGAGGTCGACGACGTGCAGCCACTCGGCGCCGAGCTCGCGGTAGCGCCGCGCGAGATCGATCGGGTCGACGTCGTAACGCGTCTCCTGGTCGAAGCGCCCCTTGAGCAGACGCACGCAGCGGCCGTCGCGGATGTCGATGGCGGGTATCAGTCGCATGGCATTTACAGGGCGAGGAAGTTCGCGAGGATGCTCGCGCCGACCTGCGAGGAACGCTCGGGATGAAACTGCGTGCCGAAGAAGTTTCCCTGCTCGACGACGGCGGAAAACTCGATGCCGTAACGGCTCGTCGCCCGCGTGTAGGCGCCGACGGGCACGGCGTAGCTGTGCACGAAGTACGCATAGGCGCCGTTCGGCACGTCGCGAAGCAAAGCCGTGTCGCGCGCGAGCTCGAGCTGGTTCCACCCCATGTGCGGCACGGGCAGCTCCGCGTTCTGCGGAAGCCGCGCGACCCGGCCGGGCATCACGCCGAGACATTCGACGTCCTCTTCCTCGGACGACGCGAAGAGCAGCTGCATGCCGAGACAGATCCCGAGCACGGGCTGGGTGAGGCGCGGGACGACGTCCGCGAGGCCCGCAGCCTCGAGACGCTCCATCGCGCTGCGCGCGGCGCCGACGCCGGGCAGCAGGACGTGCGTCGCCGCCGCGACCCGCTCGGGATCCGCCGTCACGGGTGCATCGACGCCGAGCCGCTCGAGCGCGAAGCCGAGCGAGGCAAGGTTCGCGCCGCAGCAGCCGATCACGACGGGATCCCGTTTCATAAGACCCCCTTCGTGCTCGGCAGCGTCTCGCCGGTCCTCGCGCAGGCCTGACGCAGCGCGCGCGCGAGTCCCTTGAACGACGCCTCGACCATGTGGTGCGCGTTCTCCCCGCGGATGCGAACGTGCACGGCGGCGCCGAGAGTCTCGGCCAGCGAGCGGAAGAAGTGCGGCACGAGCTCCGTCGGGAGCTCGCCGACGCGCTCGCGCGCGAGCTCGCCCTCGAAGACGAGGTACGGCCGGCCGCCGAGATCGATGGAGACCTCGGCCTCGGCCTCGTCCATCGGCAGCACGAAGCCGTACCGGCCGATGCCGCGCTTGTCGCCGAGCGCCTGCTTGAGCGCCTGCCCGAGTGCGAGCGCGACGTCCTCGACCGTGTGGTGCTCATCGATCTCGAGATCGCCGCGGCAGGTCACGGCGAGCGCGATGCCCGCGTGCTTGCCGAGCTGCTCGAGCATGTGGTCGAAGAAGCCGATGCCGGTCGAAGCGCGCGGCTCGCCCTCGCGGTCGAGATCGACCTCGACCTCGATATCGGTCTCGCGCGTGCGGCGTGCGACGCGCGCGGTGCGGGGACGGTCGAGCAGCGCGTGGGCCACCTCGGCCCAGGTCGTTTCCGATGTGCCGCCTCGCGGCCCGGCGCCCGGCCCGGTGCCGCCTCGCGGCCCGGCGCCTAACCCGGTGCCGCCTCCTGGCTCCGCGCCCGGAGCGATGCGAAACCCCGCGACGCCCATGTTCGCGGCGAGCGCGAGGTCGGCATCGCCGTCGCCGACGACGGCGGATCGCTCGCGGTCCATCGCGTATCCGGCGAGGTACTCGCGCACGAGACCGAGGCCCGGCCTCGCGCAGTCGCAGCTCCGACCGGCATGCGTGCAACGCCGCGCCGCGGCGAGCCTCACGCCTTGGGACGCGAGCAGCGTCTCCACGAACGCATCGGCCGAGGTGGGCCCGCCCGGCGCGTCGTCGAGCACGACGATCTCGTAGCCGGCGCCGACGAAGCGCAGCAGCGCCGGAATCACGGCCGGCGCGAGCACGACGTCATCGACCGCATCCACGCGGCGACCGCCCGCTCCGCGCTCGACGAGCGCGCCGTCGCGCGCGACGAAGAGAAGTCTACGCGCCATCGACACGCTCCGCGGCGAGCGAGGGGGACGCGATACCGGCGAGGGCCGACAGGAGGCGATCGTTGTCCTCCGGACGGCCGACCGTGATCCGCACGCAATTCGCGAGCGCCTCGTCGCCCGCGAAGGTCCGTACGAGAATGCCGCCGCGGTGCGCGGTCTCTTTGAATCGCTGCCCGTCGCGCGTCTTCACGAGCACGAAGTTCGCGTCGCTCGCGTAGACGTGCAGCACGTCGGGCACGTCCCGGAGCGCCTCGGCCAAGCGGCGCCGCTCGCGCCGGATCAGCGCGACGCGCTCCCGCGAGACGCGCAGCGACTCGTCCGAGAGCGCCTCCATGACGTGCTCGATCGAGGGCGTCGGAAAGGTGTAGGGCGGCAGCACGTTGCCGAGGTAGTCGACGAGCTCGGGCGCGCCGATCAGCACGCCGCAGCGCACGCCCGCGAGCGAGACGAACTTCGATAGCGTGCGGATCAGCACGACGTGCTCGAACCGCTCGCGCAGATCGAGAAAGTGGCCGCCCTCCGCGAACTCGTGATACGCCTCGTCGATGACGACGAGCGCGCGCCCCTCGAGCGCCGCACAGATGCGCTCGACGTCGGCGCGCGGGATCGACTGGCCCGTCGGATTGTTCGGGGTGCACAGGAAGACGAGCTTCGTGGTCGAGTCGACCGCGGCGAGCACGCGGTCGGCGTCGAGCGCGAAGCGGCCGGGCTCGACGGCGAGCGGCACCGCGACGATCCCGGCGCCCTGGATGCCGGCGTAGAGCCGGTACATGTCGAACGTCGGCGGCGTGATCAGGATGCGGTCGCGCCGCGCCTCGCAGAAGCCGCGGATCAGCGTGTCGATCGCCTCGCTGCTGCCGCGCGTCACGAGCACTTCCTGCTCGCGCGCGCCGTAGTGCTTCGCGAGCTTGCGGCGGAGCTCGAAAGGGCGCGGCGGCGGATAGATGTTGAGCCCGCGCTCGGTCGCGTCGCCCGGCGAGCGCCACGGCGACTCGTTCGCGTTGAGACGGATGTAGCCGGGCTCGTAGGCGCCCGGCACGTAGGGCCGCAGGCTCCGGAGGTCGGGCCGAGCGAGATCGAGGAGCTTGCTCATGCCGTTCCCTCGCGTTTCGCGCGTCCTTCGCTAGGCGGCTCCAGGCCTTCTAAAGACGTGCCTCCTTCCGTCCGGGCGAGGGTGCCGCCTTCCGTCCGCGTGCGCATGACGTCTTCCGCCCCCGCGAGCGCCGCAAGGCGCAGGCTCACGGCGCGGCCGTGCGCCTCGAGACCTTCGAGGTCGGCCAGCGTCTCGGCGACGGGGCCGATCGTGCGCAAGCCGTCGGGCGTGAGCTCCTGGACCGTCATCGAGCGGCAGAAGTCCGCGACGCCTAAGCTCGAGCTTCGGCGCGCGTAGCCGTACGTCGGCAGCACGTGATTCGTGCCGCTGCAGTAGTCGCCGACGGATTCGGGCGCCCAGGGTCCGAGGAAGACCGAGCCCGCCGCCTGCACGCGCGCGAGCCACTCCCGGGCGCGCTCGATCTGCAGGATCAAGTGCTCGGGCGCGTACTCGTTCGCGATCTCGAACGCCGTGTCGAGGTCCGGGACGAGGATCATCGAGGAATGCGCGAGCGCGCCGTCGACGATCGCCTCGCGCGCGAGCGACGCCTTCTGCCGCGCGACCGCGGCCGACGCCTCCGTCGCGACGCGCCGGCTCGTCGTCACGAGCAGCACCTGAGAGTCGGCGCCGTGCTCGGCCTGCGACAGCAGATCCGCGGCGACGAACGCAGGGTCCGCCGTCTCGTCCGCGACGACCATGACCTCCGAGGGCCCGGCCGGAAAGTCGCGGGCGGCCCCGGCCGGATCGCGGTCCACTATCGCCTTCGCCGCCGTGACCCACGTGCTTCCGGGACCGAAGACCTTGTCGACCTTCGGCACCGTCTCCGTGCCGTACGCCATCGCGGCGATCGCCTGCGCGCCGCCGAGCCTGAAGACGCGGTCGACGCCCGCGATGCGCGCCGCGTAGAGCACGCCCGCGTCGACGCGGCCGTCGCGCCGCGCGGGGCTGCAGAGGATGCGCACCTCGCAGCCCGCGAGCCGCGCCGGGATGCCGAGCATGAGCGCGGTCGAGGG
>DASTSM010000210.1:0-15147 GCA_035760685.1 Gammaproteobacteria bacterium
GCCAAGGAATACGCCGAGCGGCTGAAGGAGGCGAGATCGCGCCTCGACCGTGATCTGCTCATCATCATGCGCGTGTATTTCGAGAAGCCGCGCACGACGGTCGGCTGGAAAGGCCTCATCAACGACCCGGACCTCGACGGCAGCTTCCTCATCAACAAGGGCCTACGGCTCGCGCGCGGCCTCCTGCGCGACATCAACGAGATGGGGCTGCCGGCCGGATGCGAGTACCTCGACACGATCTCGCCGCAGTACATCTCGGACCTCGTGTCGTGGGGAGCCATCGGGGCGCGCACGACGGAGAGCCAGCTCCATCGCGAGATGGCGTCGGGCCTCTCGTGCCCGGTCGGCTTCAAGAACAGCACGGACGGCAACGTCAAGATCGCGATCGACGCGGTCGAGGCCGCGTCCCATCCCCACCATTTCCTCGCCG
The DNA here is from genome assembly GCA_035760685.1 of Gammaproteobacteria bacterium. Classification (GTDB taxonomy): domain Bacteria; phylum Pseudomonadota; class Gammaproteobacteria; order Steroidobacterales; family Rariloculaceae; genus ZC4RG20. Next base: position 431 of record DASTSM010000210.1, read on the forward strand.
TCACGAAGGACGGCCGCTCCGCCGTCGCGGCAACGTCGGGCAACCCCGACTGCCACGTGATCCTGCGCGGCGGCAAGGCGCCGAACTACGACGCCGCGAGCGTCGATGCGGCCGCCCGGCTCCTCGAGCAGGCCAAGATGCCGGCGAGGCTCATGATCGATGCGAGCCACGCGAACAGCGGCAAGAAGCCCGAGAACCAGCCGAACGTCGTCGAAGACATCGCCGCTCGCGTCGAGGCCGGCGAGAGCCGCGTCTTCGGCGTCATGATCGAAAGCCACCTCGTCGCGGGCCGTCAGAACCTCGAGCCCGGCCGGCCCTTGCGCTACGGGCAGAGCATCACGGACGGCTGTCTCGGATGGGACGCTTCGGTCGCGGTGCTCGAGCGCCTGGCCGAAGCCGTGCGCGCCCGGAGGCAGGCGGCCGCGCGGGAAGCCGTGGCCTGAGGCGCATTCCCGCTTCGTCCGCGTGCGGAGCCGGCGGAAGCGGCCCGGTCAGAACATGAACAACACGCCGACGCTGATGTTGTTCGTGTCGATGCCGCTCCTCGCCTTGAACCACTCGTATTCGCCGCGAATGCTGACCTTCTTGAGGTCGAACTGCACGCCTCCGGCGACGGTCGCGCCGTTGTCGCTGTCCGTTCCTTTGCTTTCGACGACCTGCGTCTGATCTCGATAAAGGAGCGTGCCTTCAATGTCGGCGTCGTAGTACCCCACGGCTCCGTACATGCTGATCGACGAGAACGGCGCCAGCAGCACGAGGCGAAGCGTCTTGATCTCGTAGCTCGTCGCGAGGTCGATCGACTGGTTGCCGACGGTAGGGTCGAAGCCGCTGAACGACTGCGTGAAATCGCCCGTCTTCTGCCAGCCCACCTCGATGCCGTACGCGCTGTTGAGCTGATATCCGCCGAACAGCCGGTAGGAGCTGTTGCTGTCCGAGAACGGAATGCCGAAGGGCCCTTTCTCGTTCTGCTGATAGCTGAACGAGCCGAGCGACACGCCGGCGTACGGACCATGAACCTCCTGCGCCTGCCCCGCCGCGGCCCTGAAACCGAGAGCCGCCAGGCACACTAACCGCCGCATCGCCCCCTCCCACTCGGACGAAAGCGCGAGGATAGCGCAGCGCGCTCCGACCTCCAAAGGTCCGCGCTTATGGAATCTCCGCGGAGGCGTGCGCGACGAGGTAAGCCGAGGACCGCGCCGCCTCGTCGTAGTACGCCACGAAGCGGCGCGTCTCCATCGAGTCGTAGGGACGCAGGTTCTCGGCCCAGCGCCGGCCGATCGGCTGGAACATCAGCGAAACGTCGACGCGGAGCGGCCCCGAGCCCGACTTCGGAAGCTCGACGGCGTAGCGCACGCGGTCTCCGCCGCCGACGAAATTCGCGTCCTCGCGCGCGGCGCCTCGCACGGCCACGTCGTCGGGAACCTTGCTCTTGTCGAAGCCCTTCGGCAGCAGGCGGTTGTCCTTCGCGTACCGGACGGCCGCGAGCAGATCGGTCGTCACGCGGCCCTCGGGATCGACCATGATGGGCTCGTAGATCTGCACCTGGTCCGCGCTGCGAATCTCGTCGTAGTGCGGCTCGAACCGGCCGCCGTCCGCGTCGTTGTCGTTGCCCGCAACCGAGCCGTCCGCCTCGAGGGCGCCCGACTCGAATAGCGTCGTGCCCGCGGCGTCGCTGACCTTCACGTGGAGCCAAGCGCGGCGGGAGGGATAGGCCGTCGGGAACTTGTGTCCGCTGAGATTCTCGACGTCGACGTCGAACGCGAGCCTCCCGCCTTGCCGGCGCGGGGACTGCACGGACACTCTCGCCGTCTCCGTGCCGAGAAATTCGACCGTGCGTGCGATCTCGGCGTCGAGCTCCTGCGGCAGCGCGGCCGCTTCGAGCTCGCCGCGATGCGAGTTGATCAAGCCGAGCACGAACGCGTTGCCGCCCCGAAAGACGTGTTGAGAAAAATGCGAGCGCGGCTCGCCGAGCACGGACGCGGCGCGCATCTCTCCGGCGACGAGCGGCATATGGCAGCTCTGGCAGCTTTGCGCGTCTCGGTAGCGGCTGTTCCGCCACTCGAGATACGGCATCTGCTCAGGCAGCTGCCCGATCCGCTCGCCTGCCTCGTCGAGCGCCTCCGTATAGAGAGTGTGGCAGGTCGCACAGAGCTCGGAGCGCTGCACGTGGCTCGACTCGTCGGGCTCGAACGCGGCGGCCGAGCGCATGACCGACTGCCGGCCGGCGTCGACCGGGTTCGGCCCGAAGATATGCCGCTCGCCGATCGGCGTCGTCTTGTCGAGCACGAAGCCGCCGTCGAAGCTCGCGTGCTGCCCGAAGTTTTCGGGCTGGATCTGATGGCATACCGTGCACGAGACGCCGTCGATCGCGAACGGATTCGAGGCGGCGCCGGCGGCCGGGGCGAGGTTCGCGAAGACCTTTCCCTGCGCTCCCTGAGCCGCCGCCTCGAAACGGGCCATCGGCATGTGGCACGTCGAGCACGTGTCCTCGATCGCGGCCTGCGCCGTCGGGTGATCGATGACCGCGCGCCGCACGCCGGCTTGCCAATACGGATCGCGCGAGGAGTTCGCCATGATCGTCGCGCGCCAGTTGTAGCCGATCGAAACGTCCTCGCCTGCGGCGCTGTGGAGATTGCTGTGGCAAGCGATGCAATGGTCCGAGGTCTGAAAAAAGTGCGACGCCGGAAGATCGCGTGCGCGCCCCGCGCACGCTGGGGCGCTTCCGCCGAGCGCGATGACGCAAATGAAAACGATTTGCAGACGCATAAAAAAATCCGCTGGGACCGCAGGGCGCATTCACTATACTGTCGCCTCACCTCTTCGCAACTTCGCGTACGTCGGAAAACAAGAATGCAATCGGCCGCTGCGCCGCGCGCGCGCTTCCATCTTCGCTCGGCATCTCTTCTCCTGATTTGCTCGCTCGCGCCGTTCTTCGCGCGCGCGCAAGGCGAGAGCGGCGCCGCGATCTACGCACGGGCCTGCGCCGCGTGCCACGGCGACGACGGCCGCGGGCGCGCGCAGAGCCAGGTCGGATTCGAGACGCCGCTGCCGAATTTCACGGATTGCGACTATGCCTCGCGCGAGCGCAAGGCCGACTGGTTCGCGATCGTGCACCAAGGCGGGCCCGTGCGCGGATTCAACCGAATGATGCCCGCCTTCGGCCGAGCGCTGACCGACGACGAGATCTCGACGGTCGTCGACTACGTGCGCTCGTTGTGCCGAGACGCGAGCTGGCCTCGGGGCGAGCTCAACCTGCCGCGTGCGCTTTTCACCGAGAAGGCATACCCCGAGGACGAGGCCGTTTCGAATACGACGATTCAGACCGAGGGCCCGAACTCGTTTACCCAGCAGATCATCTGGGAGCAGCGATTCGGCGTGCGCAACATGATCGAGATCGACATGCCGTTTCACCGCGCCGACCTCGGGGACGCGTTCCCCTCGTCGACGGGCGCGGGCGACCTGTCCGTCGCCGTCAAGCACACGCTCTCTCACAGCCTCGAGCGGGGCTCGATCCTCAGCGTCGGCGGCGAAGTGTCTCTGCCGACGGGCGACGAGGCCAAGGGCTTCGGCGCGGGCACGACGGTCTTCGAGCCCTTCGTCGCGTACGGCAAGATCCTGCCGCGCGATTCATTCGTTCAGGTCCACGCGCTCGCCGAGATTCCGGCCTCGGACCGGCTCGAGGACGAGATCGGCCTGCGCACGGCGATCGGCAGGACGTGGACGCAAGGCGGCGGCTACGGCCGCTCCTGGACGCCGATGCTCGAGCTGCTCGCGGCGCGCGAGCTCACGTCCGGAGCCGACACCGAGCTCGACGTCGTGCCGCAGCTCCAGGTCAGCCTGAGCCGGCGGCAGCACATCATGGCGGGCGCAGGCTTCAGAGTCCCCGCGACGCAGCGCTCCGATCGCGCGACGCAATTCGTCTTCTACCTGCTTTGGGACTGGTACGACGGCGGCGTGCTCGAAGGCTGGTGAGTTTACGACGCAGCGCCTCCTGCTAGAGGGCCCAGGCGTAGCTGAACTTTAGAAAAATCGTCCGATCCGTCTGCGTGAGATCGCGCCAGACGTCGTCCTCGAGCTGATTGTTCGAATAGCCGGCGTAGAGCACCGTTTCGGGATTCAGCTGGTACGAATAGAGCACCTGCGAGCCGACGGACAGCGAGCGGGGCTCCGCCGCGCCGGGATCGTAAAAAACGGCGAGGTTCTGGTCGAGGAGCTGGCGCTGCACCGTGAAGCGCAGAAAGCTTCGCAGGTTGAACTGCCACGTGAGCCGCAGGTCCGTGAGATCGGCGGAGTAAATCTTGGCACCTTCGGGGGTGTCGAGCCGCTCGAAGGTCTGCTGCAAGCGAAGCAGCGCGTGGCGATTCACGTTCCAGCTGACCGAGGGCTGAATTCGGGACTGCTTGGCGAGACGAGAGTTCGTGTGGTCGATCTCGTCCCCGCGCTCCATGCTCATGTTGATGTTGAGCCCGCCGCGCGGCCTGATTTGGCTGTACATGAACCAGCTGTCGAGATCGAACAGTTGTCCGTTCCAGAATCGCGTGTTTGCCGAGCGGTCGATCTCGACGTACGACTGCAGCGGCCCTTCCATCGAGAAATACAGCGTCCGCCCGCGCTCGAGCAAAGCCCCGTCGAAGAAATGCGAGACGAATGCGTTGGCGCCGACCTCGAGCCGATTCCACCATTGTCCTTCGCCGCCCTGCCAGACATGGCCGAAGCCGATCTGGCGTTGGTCCCGATCCACCTGCGTCACGAAGCCGAGATCCGCGCGGAAATTCGGGTCCTCGCTTTCCTGCCGCACGTTCGCCCACCAGTTGCGGGAGCTGAATCGGTAGACGACCTGGTAGGCGTCGCCGTCGAAGCTCCCGGCCGGCTGGTCATGGGCGAGCGCAACTTCCTGCGGATATTCGGTGCTCGAGCCGAGATACTGAAACGTCACGCTGTGACGGTCGTGGATCCGGATGCGGCCGTCGACGCCGACGAGCGAGTTTCGGTACCCCGCCGCGGAACGCTCGGTCACGAGCGCGCCGAGCGTCGAGGCCGTCCCGACGCTGCGCCGGTAGCGTCCGACCATCGCGCGGCTCGATCGATCGAGCGAGTCGCTCGATGATCCGAGCGCTCCGGGGAACAGCAGGTTCGTCACGGCGTCCTCGGCAATGAACGTGCCGAACGTGTTGTCGCCGAACGTCCCCGTGAGCTTCGCTCCGACGTCGGGATCGGCGACGGTGCGCGTGAAGACGGCGTTGATGGGCGTCGCGAAGTAGTCCGCGCCCTCGAGAAAGAACGGCCGCGTCTCGGGGAAGAACAGCGCGAACTGTCGATTGACGCCGAGCTGGGCGACGTCGGCCTCGACCTGGGAGAAATCCGGATTCAGCGTGAGATTCGCGGTCAGGCTCGGCAGGATGCCCCAGCGCACGTCGAGCCCCGGCTCCTTGTCCGCGTCGCCTGCCGCCATTTCGCTCGCGGGCGCCGCGCGCGAATCCGTGCGCGTGACGGTCAGCGACGGCACGATCTCGAAGTCCTTGCCGGGCTCGGCGGCGGCGAATCCCTTCACGCTGCCGAGCTGGCACAGGTAGCAATTGCGGCCGCGCTCGAGCGGATTCACCGACAAACGCATACGATCCTGCCGCGGATAAAAGCGCAGCACGTCGATGCCCCAGGTCTGCTCCCCGTCGGCTTGCGCGAATCGAAGCTGGCTGAAGGGAATCTCCATCTCCACGGCATAGCCGCGGTCGCCGATGACGCCGGCGGACCGCCAGATCGCGTTCCAGGACGAATCCTCGCGGCCGTTGACGTCGTCGTTCGTGAGGTCCATTTGAACGCCGAGCGCGTTCGCGAAGAACTCGAACGCACGGCGCTGATCGTTGAAGGTGTCGACGACGATGCCGACGAAATCGTCGTCGAACGCCGCGTCGCGATCGCGCAGATACGCGCGGATCGCCGAGGGATCGGGGTCCTTCGCGTCGAACGCGACGAGGAGCGCCGCTCCGTTCTCGACGAGGTAGGCGTCGGTGCGCACGGGCGCCGCGACGTTCTCGCCCGGGCCCGTCTCGACGTCGAGCTGCACGACGAGCGCGTCCCGCCAAACGGCATCGTCGAGACGGCCGTCGATCTCGAACGCCTGAGTCGAGTGCGGCACGACGCCGAGGATGCGAGCCCGAGCCGCAGCTTCAGGGACGGCGGATACTTCGGCGAGCACGAGGCTCGGAAGCGCAAAGGCCAAGACGACGAGCGCGAGGCCCGGAAGCGCAAAGGCCAAGACGGCGAGCGCGGCCCGACCGAACCTTAGGGACAAAGAGCGGAACACACACCGCATGCGCCCCCCAATTGGGCCTCAAGCATTCGGGCCAGACGAATCGTGCCCGAGCGCCGTCGAAAACGCGAGGATAACCGACGCGAGACGGTGCGCGAGCGCTCGACGTTTCCGGCATCGGAACATCGAGCGTGAGCCGGACGGCTTTCGCCGAGGACGATCCGAATGCCGCGCGTTCGTCGGGCTATACTGGCTTGCGACGCGAAGGGTCTCGGGCGCGGCCGGTCATGCGCGCGCAGAGTCGGAGCGCCGTCGTCGAGCGCGGCGCGGCGGCATCGTGGCGCGTTCCTTGCAAAGTCGACCTTCATGACGAGAAAGACCATGCCGACGGCTGAGAGGCAGGCGTACGTCAACCGCATCGCAACCGCCGTGCCGCCGCACGACGTGCATCGCGCGTTCATCGGCTATGCCGAGCGGCAACTCGCGGGCAATCCTCGCGTGCAACGGATCTTCCAGCGCATGGTGCGCAACTGCGGCATCGAGCATCGCTATTCGTACTTCGAGCCGCCGGATGAGGCTGCGGGCCGTGCACCGGAGGGCGCGATCGACGTCGCGGGGTTCTTCGTGCCCGGCCGCTTCCCCGACACCGCCGAGCGCATGGGCTTCTTCGAGCAGCACTCGTCGGCGCTCGCCGCACGCGCCGTCGAGCGGCTCGAGCTCGGCGGCGACAGCCGGCGCATCTCGCATCTCGTCGTGACGTGCTGCACGGGCCTCTCCTCTCCGGGCCTCGACCTCGAGCTCATCGATCGCTGCGGCCTTCGAAGCTCGGTCGAGCGATCGACGCTCGGCTTCATGGGCTGCTATGCCGCGGTCAACGCGCTGAAGCTCGCGCGCCACATCGTGCGCTCGGAGAGAGACGCGCGCGTGCTCGTCGTGAGCCTCGAGCTCTGCACCGTGCACCTCAAGGACACGACGAACCTCGAGGAGGTGCTGACGTTCCTGCTTTGGGGGGACGGCGCGGCCGCGTGTCTCGTGTCCGCCGATCCGGTCGGCCTCCGGCTCGACGGATTCAAGGCCGTGCTCGCCGAGGACACGCGCGATCTCATGACGTGGAGGATCCGAAACTCCGGCTTCGACATGCTGCTCTCGGGCCGGGTGCCGAGCGCGATTCAAGAGACGCTCGAGCGGCACGCCTCGTCGATCCTCGACGGCGCCCCGACCGAGTCCGTCGAGCTCTGGGCCGTGCACCCCGGCGGCCGCACCGTCCTCGACGCCGTCGAGCGCGGCCTCGGGCTGCGACCCGAAGCATTGTCGGCCTCGCGCGAGACGCTGCGGCGCTACGGCAACATGTCGTCCGCGACGATTCTGTTCGTGCTCGAGCGGCTCATGCGCTCCGCATCGCCCGACGCGGCGGGCTGCGGGATGTCCTTCGGTCCCGGCCTCGTCGCCGAGACGATGCTCTTCCGCCGCGTCGCCGATTGAGCGCGCGTCGCCGATTGAGCGCGATGGCGGGCGTGTTCGCGGCGGGCGGCAAGACGTCGGCGCGGCGCGTCGAGCCGGAGTGGCTCGATGCGTTGCCGCCTTCGGATCCACGGGCCGTGCGCTCGCGCCGCGATCTCGAGCGCATCAACGCGATCATGCGGCACGCGCCGCTCCTCGAGCGGCTGCTCGCCTCGCACGCCGCGCGGCCGCCCGAGCGCCTCATCGAGATCGGCGGCGGCGACGGCAAGCTGCTGCTCGCCGTCGCGCGTCGCCTCCGCTGGCGCGGCGTCGCGGCGACGCTCGTCGATCCGCGCGCCGAGGTCGCGGGCGCGACGCGCGAAGGCTTCGCGTCGCTCGGCTGGCGCCTCGAGGTCGCGCTCGAGGATGCGGAGACTCACCTCCGCCGAGCCGGCGCCGCGGCCGACGCGGTCGTCGCGAATCTGTTCCTGCATCACCTCGAGGACGACGCGCTGCGCCGGCTCTTCGCGCTGATCGCGAACGCCGCGCCGCTCTTCGCGTGCTGCGAGCCGCGCCGCGCGGGCGCCGCCGCCGCGGCGAGCCGGCTCCTCTGGGCCATCGGCTGCAACGACGTGAGCCGTCACGACGCCGTCGTCAGCGTGCGGGCCGGATTCGCGGGGCGCGAGCTCTCGGAATGCTGGCCGCAGGGACCGTGGCGCCTCGAGGAGCGGCGCGCGGGATTGTTCACGCACGCCTTCGTCGCGGCTCGAGCGGACTCGCGCGCCGCCGACCCGGCCGACGCCGCACCGCCATGCGCTACGACGCGCTCGTGATCGGCGCGGGCCCCGCCGGGTCCACGGCGGCCAATCGGCTCGCGGCCGCGGGCTGGTCCGTCGCCATCGTCGAGAAGAGCGCGTTCCCGCGCCAAAAGGTCTGCGGCGAGTTCGTCTCGGCTTCGGTAGCCGAGCTGCTGCATGCGCTCGGCGCGGGCGACGCCTACGAGTCGAGCGCGGGGCCCGAGGTGCGCCGCGTCGGGCTCTTCGCGCGCGACGGCGCGGTCGTCGCCCCGATGCCGCGCGTCGAGGGCGGCCGCCGCGCCTACGGCCGCGCCGTCGGGCGCGACCGCCTCGATACGCTGCTGCTCGAGTGCGCGGCCCGCCGCGGCGCGAAGCTCTGGCAGCCCTACCGAGCGGCGGACCTCCGCGCGGACGGCGGCGAGTACGTGTGCACGATCGAATCGAAGGGCGGCCTCGCATCGAAACGCGACACGCGCCGCTTGCGCGCCCGCATCGTCGTCGCCGCGCACGGCTCGTACGAGACCGGACCCCTGCCGACGCAGCACGCGCGGCCGCGAGCACGCTCCGACTTGCTCGCGTTCAAGGCGCGCTTCGAGGACGCGCGGCTTGCGTCGGATCTCATGCCGCTGCTCGCGTTCCCGGGCGGTTACGGCGGGCTCGTGCACACCGACGCGGGGCGCGCGAGCTTGAGCTGCTGCATTCGGCGGGACGCGCTCGAAGCATGCCGGCGCGCTCGAGCCGGACGCGCGGGCGAAGCCGTGCTCGAGCACATCCTCGGCGCGTGCGTGCCCGCGCGCGACGCGCTCGCGCACGCGAAGCTCGAGGGCGCTTGGCTCGCTGCGGGTCCGATCGCGCCCGGAATCCGAGCCTTCCGAGCGGATGCAGAACGAACGGGGGGAGGCCTCGGCGGAATCTTCGCCGTCGGCAACGCGGCAGGCGAAGCGCACCCCGTCATCGCCGAAGGCATCAGCATGGCCATTCAAGGCGCGGACCTGCTCGCCGGCCTTCTCGTCGCGAGCCAGGATCGGATCGGCTCGCCCGCTGCTCGGGCGGAGGTGGGCCGCCGGTACGCCGCGGCGTGGCGCGGTCGTTTCGGCGCGCGGCTTCGAGCGGCCGCCCTGTTCGCGCGGCTCGCTTCGAGCGAGCACGCGGCCGGCCTGTTGTTGCCGCTCGCGCGCGCGCTGCCCGGCGCGATCTCGCTCGGCGCTCGATGGAGCGGCAAGGCCCAGCGAGCCGGCGCCTCGGCTTGAGGGCCGGCTAGGCGTGTGCGAGCCTAGCCCTCGCCTTCAAGGCCCCGAGAATGCTTCGAAGATCGATCCGCCGTCCGGCCCGTGCGCTCGCGCTGATCCTCGTGCCGGCCCTCGTCGCGGCCTGCGCGCAGGACGGCGATCCGGCGAACCCGGCATCCGCACAGGGCGAAGCCGCAGCCGCCGTCTCGTCGACCGCGGCCGGCGTGTCGCCGAGCGCGGGCGGCTTCCGTGTAGCCCGCGATTTCAGCTGGGCCGAGACGCTCGGGGGACCGAAGACGCCCTCCGCCTCCTCGGCCGTCGAGCGCGGCTCGTTCGGCCTTTTTCCGGTCCGCGACTTCGAGCTCGCCGCGGGCGAATGCGCCGGCTGTGCCACGCCGGCCGCCGCGCTCTGGTATTTTCGCGAGGAGGTGGTCGCCGTTCCGCGCGGCGACGCTCGCGGGGACTTTCCGCCGCTCGTCTGGGTCGGTGCGCCGGAGGTGGTCGAGGACGCGAGGATCTCGAGCGACGGCTCGGCGCTCGTCGAAGGGGGCGTCGAGACGCCGTTCCTCATCGCCGCGCGCCGCGCGCCCGCGACGAGCAGCGCTTATGCGGACCGCTCGACGCTGCGCTTCTTCGCCGAACGTCCCGTTCGCGTGCGCGGCGCGACGCGGATCGAAGGCGGGCGCGCCGTCTTCGTCGCGCGAACGATCTGGCCCGCCGATGCGCGCATCGACGCGGCTCGGCTCGAGCTCCGGCCCCTCCGCCGCGGCGAGCTGCTCGCAACGCTCGTCGAGGCGCAATGGGGCGGCACGGCGCCCGATCGCTTCCCGGCGCGGATGCTCTTCTCGCGCGCGGCCTCGGCGGGGCGCGCAACCTCGGCGGACGGCTCGGCCTCGGCGGGGCGCGCGGCCTCGGCGGACGCCGCGGCCCCGAGCCTTGCGGGCAAAGCCGTGGTCGCGGTCGTGCTGAGCGGCGCGCAAGGCGACGACGACGGCTCGCGCGCGGGCCACCTTGCCGTCGCGACGGGCGCCTTCGGTCCCCACGGCGAATGGCACGACTGGCTCGTCGACGACTTCTATCCGCTCGACGAGGCGAGCCCGAAAGGCATCGTGTCGGCGCCGGTGCCGATCGACAACTACCTCTTCGACCTCAACAGCGGCCAGCTCTACTATCGGCCGGCCTACATGCTCGTCGCGGTGCTCGCGAACCCCGGCGTCGCGGCCTCCGTCCAAGGCGCGCTGCAGCGCGCGATGCTCCGCTACTACTGCCGCGCCTTCGACTTCGACCTGGCGCGGCGCAACAGCACCGCCTTGAGCATCGAGCCGCTTCGCGAGCTCGGCTGGCGAATTCCGACGGTCGGTCCCACGAGCGTGCTCGCGGCCGTCATCGCGGCGCCGCTGACCGCTCTCGTGCAGCGCAGCCTCGCGAGCGGCGAGCACGTTTACGCCGCGCTGGCCGCGGAGCGAACGCGTCTTCTGCCGCGCGTCGCCTTCGAGGTGCTGGGACACGATCTCCTGTCGCTCGTCGAGAACGGGCGCCAGGCTTCGACGCCGTTCGAGCGGCGGCTCGCGGAGGACGTCGAGGCCGTGCTGTTCGTGCGCCTGCCGCAGGTGCCCTCGTCGCGCCGCGAAGGCACGTATCCCGAGCGCTCGCTGCTCGTCTACGGCGCGCGGCTTCTGACCGACCCCGGAGGCTACGAACGGCCGACGGCGGGCGCGGCGGAGCCGTTCCCGGCCGAGCTTGCCGCCTCCTGCAAGACCGGCGCGCAGTGACGGGGGCCGTCGACGGCTCTACGCGAGATCGCGCACCATCTTGACGTGCTGAATGCCGGCCTCCTCGAACTCGGGGCCGACGGAGCGATAGCCGAGCGCCGCGTAGAACGGCACCGCCGAGAGCTGCGCGTGACACCAGACGGAGGCCAATCCGCGCCGTGCCGCGGCGTCGTGCAACGCAAGCATGATCGCCGTGCCGATACCGCGTCTCCTCGCCCGCGCCTCGACCGCCACGCGGCCGATCTTGCCGCGCGCAGCGACGTCGACCCTGCCCGTCCCGACGGGCGCCTCTCCGAGATGGGCCAGCACGTGCACGCAAGCCGGATCGCGGTCGTCCATCTCGAGGGCCTCGGGCACGCCTTGCTCGCGGACGAACACGCCGATCCGGATGCGGCGAATGTCGTCGAGCGCATCGGCGTAGCCGACTTCGACGATGCGAATCGGTGCTCGAGTCCTTTCCGCCTTCACGGCCCGCCTCACTCAGCGCGCTGCGCGGCACTCGAAGTTCGCCGCGACCCAGTTCGCGCGGTCGTTCTGCCCGCCGGGCGGACCGACGTAGCGCGCCTCGTCGGGATAGGCGCAGACGCGGCGCTCGTTGTCCACCTTGCCGTTCGTGCTGTGCGTCGCGACGAGATCCTCGGGCGCGACGCCCTGCTCGACCCACGACACGAGCGGCTTCAGCGCATCGAACGTGTCGGGACCGTGCCCGCCGCCGCAATGCTCCATGCCGGGCAGCATGAACAGCCGAGCGTCCTCTCTCGCCTTCTTTAGATCGCCGCCGAAGGTCGCGTCGACGACGGCGTTGTAGTAATCGACCGTCGGCTCGGGCGGCACGCCGCCGTCGGCCCAGCCGTGATAGACGATGAGCTTCCCGCGGTTGTCGACGAGGAAGCGCGAGAGCCGCGGATCGGTCGCGTTCGTGAGCGCCGCCATCGCGTCGGCGCGCCCGGCCGTGAAGTCGTCCGCGCTCCACTCCCACCAAGCCCACTCGGGCGGCGTCGCGTGGCGGTCGGGCGGGTGAGACAGGTCGGCCGGATCGTGAACAGGCACGCCGGGATCGACCTCGTAGAACAAATAAGGAATGTGGTCCGTGAAGCCGAGCGCGAGCGGCCGCATGCGGTTGCCGGCGTATGGCACGTACCACCTCGCCCAGTCGTACTCGCCGCCGAGCGCGCGTCCCTTGTAGAACGATTTGCCGCGGCTGTCGTAGGGGCCCTTGAGGAAGTCCTCGACGGTCTTGATCTGCGCCTCGGTGAAGCACGCATCGCCGTCCTGCCCGCTCGGGCACATCTTGTCCTTGAGGTCCCGGCGCGGATCGAAGTCGCACTGCATGGGATTGTCGACGACGCCGTCTTTGATGCCGTCGTTCGCATCGCAGCGCGCAAGCACGGCCTCGTGAAGCACGTCGAGCTTGCGGAGGCTGTCCGGCGTGCCGTCGCCGTCGGTGTCGTAGGCGAGATTGCCCGCGTAGTGATCGCGGAAGGTGCGTTGCAGCAGCCAGGTGTGGCCCGCATTGAGCTGCTGATAGTAGATGACGGGTGCGCCCGCCACGATGCCGTCGAAGTCATAGGGGAAGCGCTGCGCCTCCATCAAGCCTTCCCGCCCGCCCGTCGAGCAGCCCTCGTGATAGGAATGATCCGGCGGGCGGCCGTAATAGGCGCGGATCGCGGTCTTCGCGGCGTTGACCATCAAGTGCACGGCGCGGTAACCGAAGTCGATCTCGGCCTGGCGATTGTCGTACGCGAAGGAGGTCCCCGGCTCCGCGCCCGAATCGTGCCCCATGTTGCTGTTGGCGACCGCGTAGCCTTCCGCGAGGCGATGGTCGGCGAAGTCGAGATCGCCGTCCTTGCCGCCGTCGCCCCAGCTCAAGAAGCGGCCGTTCCAGTCGCCAGGCAAGGGCAGCTGGAGGTGATAACGGATTTGCGGCGAGATCGTGCCCTTGACGTAGCAGTAGGCCGGTGTGTCGCCCGATGCGGGCTTTATCCGCGCGGACGTGATCGCGAGATCCGGCGTATCGACGAGAGCCTCGCACGCGCGGCGGTCTTGACTTTCATCCGCGGCGGTTTGAGCGAGAGCCGCCGATGCCGCGAAGGCCGCGGACATCATCCCGATCGCGCGCACTGTCCGCTTCATGCCCCTCTCCCGAAAACCCGAACGGGCATCGCAATACTAGCGCGGAACTCGGGCGGGCGGAGCGCTCCGATGTCAGAGATATACGGTCACGAGAAATATACGGTGCGAGAGACGGATGCGCTCAGGTCGCTCCCGTCGCGGCAGCTTTCCGTTTCCTGTTCTGGGTGAGCTGCACGCGCCCGCGCTTCAGCGAGCGGCGCTCGTTGAGCCCCGCGACGATTTCCTTCAGAGATTCCTTGATGGCGCCGAGGCTCCCCTGACGATAGCCCGTGATCGTGTTCGAGCCCTGCGCGATCCGGTAGCTGAACCAGTCGCTGCCTTCGCTGCCGCTCGGAGCGGTAGCTTTCTCGATGGAGACGAGCTCGAACGGCTCGTCGTTGGGAGTCCGGCCGGTCATACTCTGCTGTTCTCGCTCTCTATCGAAGGGGGCCTTCCGTCGAAGGCTCGAGCGCCAACGCATTGGGGCTCGAATCCGGTGCTGAAATCAGGCGATCCAGCGCTTTCCACGCTCGGGTCGGAGTGGCATCCGCGCTGACCGCGCGGCACAAGGACGAGAACGCAAAATGCAACGGCCAGGATAGCAGCGCGGGCCGGGCGCCGCAAACGGCGGCCGCCGCGCTTCCTTGTGTACGCGGATTTGCGTTTTCTATACTCGGGTGGACCTGGTCGTCCGTCGCCGCTCCGTGGCCCGAAGGCCAGCCGAACAACAGCCGACAAAAGCGCGAGGAGACTCGAGATGGCCGCAATCTCCATTCACCCTGCCGTGGACCACGGGCTTCGCCCCGCCGCCGCCAACTTCACGGGCGGAACCCTGCGTTGTCATTGCGCGAGCGACCCGGTCACCGTCAGCGTCGCCTCGCAGTGCGCGCACAACCACGTGTGCGGCTGCACGAAATGCTGGAAGCCGCAGGGCGCGGTCTTCTCGCAGGTAGCCGTCGTGCCTCGAGAGAAGGTCAGCGTCACCGCGAACGAAGACAAGCTCGCGATCGTCGATCCGAACGCCGCGATTCAGCGCTACGCGTGCAGGGATTGCGGCGTGCACATGTACGGACGCATCGAGAACCGCGAGCATCCGTTCTACGGCCTCGACTTCATT
>DASTSM010000211.1:0-4228 GCA_035760685.1 Gammaproteobacteria bacterium
TTGGTGGGCTCGCTCGTAGAGTGCATGCAGGGCCGATTGATCCCCCGCGGCGATCGAGCGCACGATCGCAACCCAGTCCTTCTCGGACGGGCTCGCCGCTTTGTCCGCATACAGGACCGCGCCGAGGGTTCCGGCCTCGGCATCACTCGGCTCCTGGTTTGCATGCTTCGACTCCACGGCGCGAGATCTTGCCGTCGTCCGCCTCCGAGGACAAGAAGAGTCGAGCCGTCTCGCCATCGGATATCGAATTCGCCGCGTCGATGCGTCGTGCGGCGTGAGGGAGCCGCGGTCCGCCGAGCGGGGTGGACGCCGCATCTGCGCGATTAGCAGCAGACCGCATGTAGTGCCGCTCGCGATCCCAAATCGAGAAGCAGCGGATATGGACGTGGTGCCGTTCGGCCGCGCGATACACGGCGTCTTGACGAAACTCGATCTCGAGCTCGGACTCGTGCGGCGCCACGGGCCCGCCGCAAATCGTGCACTCGAGACCGAGGCCGGGGCCGCCGTACATTCGATCGGGCGCGCGGTCCGGCAGCTTCCCGGTCAGAACCGCTTCGCGGGCCATGTTTCGCAGCATTTGCTCGTCATCGATCATGCGCGCGGGCCCAAGGCTGGGCCGCGGGCCGGTCCATGCCGGCGTTCCCCGGAAGGCGAGTCTTTTTGCTTCATGAGGTTCGTCATCTCCGTTTTGCGTTCACTCGACGCCGTCCTTTTTCGACGGCTGCGTAAGGGAGTAAACGTCAAAGGGCCGATTTCGGATTGGAGGCACGGAGACGGCTCCGCGTTTCGGCGCGCGGATGCCGCTGCGACGAGGGGCGTCGGGATCAGCGCCGCGGCGCCGGGATCAGCGCGCGCAGCACCGGGATCAGCGCGCGCGGCACTGGGATCGGCCTGCGCGGCGCCGGGATCAGCGCCGCGGCCTCAGGGATCAGCCTGCGCGGCGGTCGAGGATCGACGCGAGGGCGCGGCCGAGCTCCGGCCCGGCCGTCGCAGCCGGCGCGTCCGCGCGCCAGGCGACGAACGAGTCCGGGCGCACGAGCACGGCGCCGGCCGGCGGGAGCGCGTACGCCTCGAGAAAACGGCCGTCGGCATCCTCGAGGCTGCCGGGGCCGCCTACTTGCCACACATCGATGGGGACGCCGAGCGCCCGCGCGGCCTCGTCGACGTGCGTCTTCCACGCCGCGCCCTCGGGCCCTGTCATGACGACGAAATTCTTGCCGCACAGATCGAGCGTCGAGATCGCCTCGCCGCCGCGCCTCAAGGCGACGTGCGGGGCGCGGGTCCCGGGCCGCGCCCCGAGCCTGTCCGGATGCTGGAACACGGGATCGTCGTCGGATCCCGCGCCGACGACGGCCGCGGAGCGATACCGGTAGCCGATCTCGATGATCAGATCTTCGACGGGCGGCTTGACGTTCGCGGTGCCGCGCTCGGGAACGACGCGAGTCGCGTAGCGGCCGTACGCCTGGTCGACCGTGAACTCCCCGACCGGCTGCCGCTCCTTCTCGTAGCTCTCGAGCAGCTTCGGACCGGCCCGGCCCTCGACGACCATCGCGAGCTTCCACGCGAGGTTGTGCGCGTCCTGAACGCCCGTGTTCCCGCCGAAGCCGCCGTTCGGCGGCACGACGTGAGCGGCGTCGCCCGCGAGGAAGACGCGGCCGGACTGATAGCGCGACGCGACGTTCGCCTCGGCTTCCCACGGCACGATCTGACGCACCTTCATGGGCAGATCGGGGACGCCGATCGCCGCGCGCAGCAGCTCGAGCGCGCGCGCCTCCGTGATGCCCTCCGAGACGTTGACGGCCTCGTCGCTCGTGACGTCGCTGCCGACGATGTTGACGGCGAGGAATCCCCTCTGTCCGGCGCGATTCAAGCGGAAGAACCCGCGGAGCAGAGGATTGTGCACGTAGAAGACGCCGGAGTTTCGCCCCTGGAGATACGGGGCGCAGTCGGCCTCGAAATAGATCGTGACGCTCTTCGAAAGAACGCCGTAGCCGCCCATCTCGATGCCGAGCGCCTTCCTGACTCGGCTCCGGTTGCCGTCGGCCGCGACCATGTATCTCGCGCGGACCTCGCGCTCCTCGCCGCTGTCGAGGTTGCGGATCACCGCCCGAACGCCCTCGGCGTCCTGCTCGAACGACGTCATCTCGGTTCGGTAGCGGAGCTCCGCGCCGAGGTCCTGCGCGCGGCGCTTCAGCATGGGCTCGAGCACGTCCTGGTCGATGAAGATGCGGCCGGTCGGGCTGCGGTCGTCGACGCCGATGTTGAGATTCGGGATGAAGCGCGCCACCTCCTTGCCGGCCAGGGACTCGACCGCGATGATGCCGCCTTCCGGGTCGTAGGTTTCGCGCGCTTTCTGCCGGACTTCGGGCTCGAGGCCCATCTCGCGCAGGATCTCGATGGTCCGGATCTGAAAGTGCCCGGCCCGCGGGTGGATCGCCGTGCCCGCATGCCGCTCGACGGCCAGCGCGCGGACGCCGTGCTGCCCGAGCAGCGCCGCCGTCGTCAAGCCGACGAGGCTGCCGCCGACGATCAAGACCGGAACCTCCTCGTGATTGCGCGCCTGCGCCGAAGCCGCCTGCGATGTGCTTGCCACGTCGATCACCCTTCTTTGCTTTGAATGACAATTCGCCTACGGCCCGGATTTTGTGCTCAAGCGCCGCAAGAAAGGAATAAGGTACGGTACACTCGGCTCGATTCGCGCGAAGGCTTCTGCGCCGCTCAGTGAAAAACGCGTCCCGATGACCCGCATAAAGAGAGGGAGGATCGATCGCATGAGCATTCGCACCTTCGCGCTCGGCGCCGTGGTCGCGGCCTTCGGGCTCCCGCAGACGGCCGCCGCGCAGCCGAGCGATGCGCTCTACGTCGTGACCTACCTCGAGGCGCTGCCCGCGGACGCCGGCCGTGCACGCGATCTGCTCGCGGCTTACGCCGAGGAAAGCCGGCGTGCGGACGGCAATCGAGAGTTCGAGGCCCTCGAGCGGATCGGCCGGCCGAATCACTTCGCGATTCTCGAGGCGTGGACCGGCGATGCCGCGCGCTCGGCGCACGAGCGCTCGCCGGCCGCCGAGCGCTTTCGCCAGAGCCTGACGCCCCTGCTCTACAGTCCGCCGGATCGGCGAGAGCAGCACGCCCTCTTGACGGCGCCGATCCAGCGCCCGGGCGGAGACGCGGTCTACGTGCTGACTCACGTCGACGTCGTTCCGCCGAGCCTCGATCAGGCCGTCGAGCACTTGCGCGAGCTCGCGGAAGCGAGCCGCTCCGAAGCCGGCAACCTGCGCTTCGACGTGCTCGTGACCGAGCGCAAGAATCATATGACGCTCATCGAGGCCTGGGACGGCAACGCGGCGCACGAGGTCCATCTCGGCGCCGCGCACAATCGAACGTTTCGCATGGAGATGGCGCCGCTCCTCGGCGCGCTCTATGACGAGCGCCTCTACCGCGGCCTCTAGTCGGCGCCCGAATAAGGAGGCTGCGGAAGCGCCTCGAGCCCCGGCTCCTCGCCCGGCGGCAGGGGCGTGCGGGCGACGTTCATGAGCATCGCGAGCGTCGTGTAGTAGCCGACGACGCCGATGAGGTCGACGACGCCCGCTTCCCCGAGCGCGCGCACGGCCCGGCGGTAAATCGCGTCGCCGACCGATCGCGCGCGATGCAGCTCGGCGACGAAATCGTAGACGACGGATTCATCGCGCCGCATGCGCGGCGGCCGCCGGCCTTCCGCGATCGCGCGGATCGCGCTCGGCGACACGCCCTGCTCCGCCGCGATCGGCGCGTGCACGTGCCACTCGAACTGCTGCGTCCATTCGCGCGCCGTGAGCAGGATCGCGAATTCGGTGAGGCGCGGGCCGAGGGCGTTCTCGAGGCGCACGTACTCGCCGAGCCGCTCGAGGCGCAGCGCGAGCTCGGGGCTTCGAAGCGCCGGAATGAACGGCCCGATGATCGCGCCGTGCCGCCCGGAGCGGAGCTTACGCGCGGCCGCTTTCTGGGCGCGCGACATGCGCGCGTCCGCGATCGGCGGCATGCGCTCCGGGAGCGCGCCCGGATGCGGCGGCATACGCTTCGAGCGCGCGTCCGGGAGCCTACTCGGCCCCGAAGTTGCGCTTGACCGTCATGGCCCACTCGCGCGGCCGCGACGGCTGGCCGTCGATGTAGCCGGCCGCCCCGTTCGACAGGTCGAACAAGGTCACGTAGTAGTACTTGTCCGTGAGATTCGTGCCCTCGAGCGCGACCT
>DASTSM010000212.1:0-7335 GCA_035760685.1 Gammaproteobacteria bacterium
CTTGGCGATCGGAGATGGCAACCTGTCGAACCCGAACGGCCGCGCAGTCCGCTTGCGGATAACCTGTAGCATGAAGTACCCAGCACTGATTGCAAAGGTGAAGGACGCCCTGCAGGAGTTGCTTCCACAAAACCTTGAGAGGCCTGATAGAGACGGACGGAGCTGTCTATCTCGACCGCGGGTATCCCATGGTTATTTTTAGCACCGTCATACCGGATCTTGCCGATCAGGTTGACCGGATAATTAGGGAGCAGGGGTTTCGATCCCGCCTGTACGCAGTGCGTCGTTCTCGGAGCGAATCTCCATACAAGTACCAAGTGCGATTGAGCAGAGACGTGCTCCGTTTCTTGGAGATGGTTCGACCGCTAAAGGCGTAGTCCCAGTCACGGCACCCGATCGTCTGCATCTGGAGTCGCCGTCGGGCACCGCCGCCGACTAAGCTCCCGCCCGGGCTGCCCGCCGAGGCGCTAGAATGCCGGCCCCCATGGATCGCCGCGACTTCACCTTCGAGCTTCCGCGCGAGCTCATCGCGCAGCGGCCGCTGCCCGAGCGCAGCGCGAGCCGGCTGCTCGCGCTCGACGGGGCGACCGGCCGCGTGCAGGACCTTCGCTTCCCGGATCTCGCGGCGCTGCTCGCGCCCGGCGATCTGCTCGTGCTCAACGACACGCGCGTGCTGCCGGCGCGGCTCGTCGGGCGGAAGGAGAGCGGGGGGCGCGTCGAGCTTCTGCTCGAGCGCATCGATGCCGAGCGGCGCGCGCGGGTGCAGCTCAAGGCGAGCCACCCGCCGAAGGCCGGGCAATCGATCGAGCTTCCGGGCGGCGCCCGGGCCCGCGTGCTCGGCCGCGACGGGCAGCTCTTCGATCTCGAGCTCGACCGCGACGTCGAGAGCTATTTCGGCGCGCACGGTCTCGTGCCGCTGCCCCCCTACATCGAGCGCGCGCCCGAGGACGAGGATCGGGAGCGCTATCAAACCGTGTTCGCGCGGCGGCCGGGTGCCGTCGCGGCCCCGACCGCGGGACTGCACTTCGATGCGGCCATGCTCGACGCGCTCGAGCGGCGGGGCGTCGAGCGCGCGTTCCTGACCCTGCACGTCGGCGCGGGCACCTTCTCGCCCGTGAGGACGGAGCGCGTCGAGGAGCACCGGCTGCATGCGGAACGCCTCGCCGTGCCGCCCGGCCTCGTCGCCGCCGTCGAGCGGACGCGGGCGCGCGGCGGGCGCGTCGTCGCGGTCGGCACGACCGTCGTGCGCGGGCTCGAAACGGCCGCGCGCGGCGGCCGCCTCGAGCCGTACGAAGGAGATACCGGGCTCTTCATCTATCCTCCGTACCAGTTCCGGGTCGTCGACGCGCTCGTGACCAACTTTCACTTGCCGGAATCGTCTCTGCTCATGCTCGTCGCGGCCTTCGCCGGGCGCGAGCAGACGCTCGCCGCTTATCGGCACGCGGTGGCCGAGCGCTATCGATTCTTCTCTTACGGCGACGCAATGTTCGTGACGCCCGCAGCGACGACCGCCTCGAGCGCGCGTGACGATTCGCTCGAGCGCGAGGAACGGCTGGAATGAAGTTCGACCTCATCGCGACAGACGGCGGCGCGCGCCGCGGGCGCCTCGCGTTTCGCCGAGGCGCGGTCGAGACGCCGGCCTTCATGCCGTGCGGCACGTACGGAACGGTCAAGGCCATGACGCCGGAGGAGCTCCGCGAGGTCGGGACCGAGATGATCCTCGGCAATACCTTCCATCTCATGCTGAGGCCGGGCGTCGAGGTCGTCGGCGCGCACGGCGGGCTGCACGAGCTCATGCACTGGAGCGGCCCGATCCTCACGGACTCGGGCGGCTTCCAGGTCTTCAGCCTCGAAGCCCTCCGGCGCATCACCGAGGAGGGCGTCGAGTTCCGCTCGCCCGTCAACGGCGACGCGATCCTGCTGACCCCGGAGCGCTCGATCGAGGTGCAGCACGCGCTCGATTCGGACGTCGTCATGGTCTTCGACGAATGCACGCCGTATCCGGCCGATCACGACCGCGCTCGGGAGTCGATGGAGCTCTCGCTGCGCTGGGCCGTCCGATCCCGTGCCGCTTTCGACCGGCTAAAGGATGCTGCTGCGGGCGACGCGGCGCTCTTCGGCATCGTTCAGGGCGGCGTGCACGCGGCGCTTCGCCGCGAATCCCTCGCCGGGCTCACGGAAATCGGGTTCGACGGCTTCGCGGTCGGCGGCCTCGCCGTCGGCGAGCCCGAGCACGAGCGCCTCGCCGTGCTGGACGCCCTCGAGCCGGTCTTGCCGCGGGAGCGCCCGCGGTACCTCATGGGGGTCGGCACGCCGGCCGACATCGTCAAGGCCGTCGCCCGCGGCATCGACATGTTCGACTGCGTCATGCCGACGCGCCATGCCCGGAACGGCCAGCTCTTCACGACCGAGGGCAATCTCAACATCCGCAATAGCCGCTTCCGCACGGACCTCGGGCCCCTCGATCCCGGCTGCGACTGCTATGCCTGCCGCCACTATTCGCGGGCCTACGTACGGCACTTGCAGCAGTGCAACGAGATCCTCGGCGCCCGGCTCGCGACGATCCACAACCTGCGCTTCTATCAGCGCCTCATGGGCCGCATCCGGGCCGCGATCGAATCGGGCGGCTTCGCCGAGCTCGCGGCCCGGGTCGTGGCGGGCTCGACCGCGGGTTCGCGGGCTATGTCATAATGATCGCCCTTTTCCGGCGGCCGAGCGCCGGCGGAAGCCCCTGATACTGGATCTTCAGCATGGATTTCATGGATTTCTTCATTGACAGCGCCTGGGCCCAGGCCGGCGGCACCGGCGCGCCGACCTCGAATCCGCTCGTCGGCTTCCTGCCCTTGATCGTGATCTTCGTGCTGTTCTACTTCCTGCTGATCCGGCCGCAGAGCAAGAAGCAGAAGGAGCACCGCCAGATGCTCGATGCGCTCGGCAAAGAGGACGAGGTCGTGACGGGCGGCGGTCTGCTCGGCAAGATCGTGGACGTCGGGGAACAATTCGTGACCGTCGAGTTCGGCGACGGCGACCGAAGCGTCCGCATGAAAGTGCAGAAGAGCACGATCGCGGCCGTCGTGCCGAAGGGCACGATCAAGACCAGCTGATGCGAGAGCGCGCGCGATGAATCGATATCCGATGTGGGTGAACGTGCTGACGGTGCTCATTCTCGTCGTCAGCACGATCCTGGCGCTTCCGAACGTGTACGGCGAGGATCCGGCGATTCAGGTCTCGACTGCGACGGGCACCGCGATCGACGCGCCGACGCTCGAGTCGATCCGCGCGGCCATCGAGAAGGAGGACATCGGCATCGTCTCGGCCGACATCGAGAACAACGCGGCGCTCGTGCGCTTCCCGACCGTCGCCGCCCAGCTCGAGGCCCAGGACGTGCTGCGCGGCGCCTTCCCGAACCACGTCATCGCGCTCACGCTGGCCCCGCGCACGCCCGAGTGGATGTCGGCGCTCGGGCTGAAGCCCATGAGCTTAGGCTTGGATCTGCGCGGCGGCGTTCACTTCCTCTATCAGGTGGATCTCGATACGGCGATCCGTACGTATCTCACGACGGAGGAGGCGGACCTGCGCCGCGACCTCCGCGAGGCGGGCGTCAGGAACCGCCTGCGCGTGCAGAACAACGCGCTCCTGGTCGAGGTGCTCGACAGCGCCGATCTCGCCAAGGCGGAGTCCGTGATCCGCAAGCTCGAGAGCAGCGGGGTCGGCATCGGGCAGCAGGGACTCATCGTGAGCCCGACGCAGATCGGCGGCAACCCGGGCTTCCGCGTGCAGCTGTCGGACGCGCTCATCAAGCAGCGGCAGGATTTCGCGATCCAGCAGAACATCGTGACGCTCCGCAATCGGGTCAACGAGCTCGGCGTGTCGGAGGCGCTCGTGCAGCGCCAGGGCCTCGACCGCATCCTTGTGGAGCTGCCCGGCATCCAGGATCCCGCGCAGGCCGAGCGCGTGCTCGGCGCCACCTCGACGCTCGAGTTCCGGCTCGTCGACACGGAGGCGAACGCCGCGCAGGCGGCGGCGCAGGGCCACGCGCCCGTCGGCGACGAGCTTTACTACACGCGCGAAGGCGTCCCTTACGTGCTGAAGCGCGAGCCCGTCGCGACGGGCGATCAGCTCGTCGACGCGAATTCGGGCTACACGCAGGGGCAGCCGTCGGTCAACGTGCGCCTCAACGCGCAGGGCGCGCGGCGCATGCTCGACACGACGACGGCGAACCTCAACAAGCCCATGGCCGTGCTGCTCATCGAGGAGAAGCCGCAGACCGTCGAGCGCGACGGCAAGCAGGTCGTCGAGACGAAGACCGAGAAGACGATCATCAACGTCGCGACGATCCGCGGCGTCTTCTCGAGCAACTTCCAAATCACGGGCCTTTCGCCGTTCGAGGCGCGCGACCTCGCGCTCATGCTGCGGTCGGGCGCGCTGTCGACGCCGATCGTCAAGGTCGAGGAGCGCACGATCGGTCCGAGCCTCGGCCAGGACAACATCGTTAAGGGGCGCAACGCCGTCGTCGTCGGCTTCCTCGCGGTCGTGCTGTTCATGGCGCTCTACTACCGCGTGTTCGGTCTCATCGCCGACATCGCACTCGCGATGAACGTCGTCGTCATCATCGCCGCGCTCGCGATCATCAACTCCGCCCTGACGCTGCCCGGCATCGCGGGCATCGTGCTCACGGTCGGTATGTCCGTCGACGCGAACGTGCTGATTTTCGAGCGCATACGCGAGGAGCTCAGGCTCGGCAGCTCGCCGCAGGCGAGCATACGCGCAGGGTACGAGAAGGCGTGGGCGACGATTTTCGACTCGCACATCACGACGCTGATCGCGGCCCTCGTGCTGTTCTTCTTCGGGACGGGACCGATCAAGGGCTTCGCCGTCACGCTCTCGATCGGCATCATCTCGTCGATCTACACCGCGGTCGTCGGCACCCGCGTCATCGTGAACCTCATGTACGGCGGGCGCACGCAGATCAAGCGCCTGCCGATCGGCGGAATCGGTAGGATGCAAAATGCCTCTGCTTAAGTCCCCGACCCATTTCGACTTCATGGGCAAACGGTGGTTTGCCCTGACGTTCTCGGGCGCGCTGATTCTCATCACTGTGATCTCGCTGCTCGTTCGAGGCATGAATTTCGGCCTCGACTTCACGGGCGGCGTGCTCGTCGAGGTCGATTACGGCAAGCCCGCAAAGCTCGACGAAGTGCGCCGGGCGCTGGCCGACGCCGGCTATGGCGACGCGGTGGTCCAGAGCTTCGGCACGGCGTCGGACGTCTTGATCCGGCTGCCGCCGCCCGAGGAGAAGGCTCCGGCCGGTGGACAGGCCGGCGGCGGGAACGGCGGGGCCGAGGCGAACTCGGGCGCGAACGCGAACGCCGAAGCCGGCAACGGGAACGAGGCCGGCGCGGGAGCGCGTGCGAGGCGCGGCGGCGCGGCGGCGGAAACGGGTCCCACGAACGACCCCGGCACCGTCCTCGGGCGGCGCGTCGTGGAGGCGCTGCGCGCGCAGGATCCGAACGTGACGCTGCTGCAGGTGCAGTCGATCGGCGCTCAAGTCGGCGAGGACTTGGCCGATCAGGCGTCGATGGCGCTGCTCGTCGCCTTCGCGCTCGTCTTCGTCTACGTCATGATCCGGTTCCGGTGGAAGTTCGCGGCCGGCGCGATCCTCGCCTTGGTTCACGACGTCATCGTCGTGGTCGGCTGGTTCTCCATCTTCGGCCTCACGTTCGATCTCACGGTGCTCGCGGCCGTGCTCGCCGTCATCGGCTACTCGCTGAACGACACGATCGTCGTTTACGACCGGATCCGGGAGAACTTCAGGACCATGCGCCGCGGCTCGTCGATCGAGGTCATGAACGCCGCGATCAACCAAACGCTGTCGCGAACGATCAACACTTCGCTGACCGTCATCCTCGTGCTGGTCGCGCTGCTCGCGCTCGGCGGCCAGCCCGTGCGCGGCTTCTCGATCGCGCTCATCGTCGGCACCGTCATGGGCACGTACTCGTCGATCTACATCGCGTCGGCGCTGACGCTGCTCTTCAAGGTCACGCCCTCGGACATGATGCCGGCCAAGCGCGAGGTCGAGGTCGACGCGCTGCCCTAGAGGCTGGGTCGAAGCATGAAATTGGGGTCAGACCCCAATTACGCCGTTCACGCCGAAATTGGGGTCTCGCCCAAATTGGGGTCTGACCCCAATTACGCGTGCGGACCGACGCGTGCGGTGCGCCCGACGAGAAAAATGGGGTCTGACCCCAATTTTCAGCGGATGTCGCGCGAGTGCGGGGCGAGCAGGCGCGAGAGCGCGGCGTAGATCTTCGGGTTGCCGGCTACGACGTGACCGCTTTCGAGGTAGCGGTCCGCGCCCTGAAAGTCGCTGATCCGGCCCCCGGCCTCGCGGATGATCAGGGCGCCGGCCGCGATGTCCCACTTGCTGAGGCCGAGCTCGAAGAAGCCGTCGACTCGGCCCGCCGCCACGTAGCAGAGATCGAGCGCGGCGGAGCCCGGGCGCCGCACGCCGGCGCTGTCGAGCATGACCGCGCGCAGCATCCCGAGGTATCGGTCGATATACTGGACGTTCGCGCGGTATGGGAAGCCCGTCGCGATCAGCGAATGCGTCATCGACGTGAGCCGGCTCACTCGGATGCGGCGGCCGTCGAGCTGCGCGCCTTCGCCGCGCGTCGCCGTGAAGATCTCTTGCCGAAGCGGGTCGTACACGACCGCGTGCTGCAGCTCGCCGCGCAGCGCGACCGCGATGGAGACCGAGAACACCGGAAAGCCGTGCACGTAGTTCGTCGTGCCGTCGAGCGGATCGATGATCCACTGATACTCGTGATCGCCTTCCGCCCCCCGCTCCTCGGCGAGAATCGCGTGATCCGGATAGTGATCGTGAATGACCTCGACGATCGCCGCTTCGGCCGCGATGTCGACCTCGCTGACGAACTCGTTGCGGCCCTTCTCCGTGACGCGCAGCGTCTCGAGCTGGTTCCAGTTGCGCACCATGAGCTCGCCGGCTCGCCGGGCCGCGCGAATTCCAATGTTGACCATGCCGTGCATAAGGTGCGCGAGCGTAGAATACTCGGCCCGAACTCACAAACTTTTTCGCCGCGACTCAATGCAAATTCCGGTCCGCATCGTTCTCGTCGAGACCTCGCACCCCGGCAACATCGGCGCCTGCGCGCGGGCCATGAAAACCATGGGCCTCGAGGATCTCGTGCTCGTGCGGCCGCGCGCGTTTCCGCACGAGGAGGCGACCGCGCGTGCTTCGGGCGCCGACGACGTCCTCGCAAGGGCGCGCGTCGTCGATTCGCTTGACGCGGCCCTCGCGGATACCGGCTTCGTCGT